>NZ_CP046103.1:624800-937201 GCF_009707325.1 Pseudomonas sp. IB20
TCGTTATAGGTGTCTTCCAGCGTGGCAGCCGGGCGCTTCATCACGAACGCGCACGACTCGGTCAGCTCATACACGGTGATGCCCAAGGGTTGCAGGGTTTGCGGCGTGAGGTCGCCGCCCACGCGCATGCCGTAGTCCCAGCCGGCGAAGAAGAAATCTACGTTGGCATTGAGCAGGGTTTCCACCGACGGGTACTTGCTCGCCAGCTCCGGCAGGCCTTCGAGGTGCTCGGCCATTTCGGGCGTTACCGACTTCCAGCCAGTGACGCCGCTGTAGCCAGCCATGTTTGGCTTGAGGCCCAGGGCGAGCATCATCTGGGTCATGTTGATGTCGTGGCTGACCGCGTGTTTGGGCGCCTGCTGAAAGGTCACATCGCGGTTGCAGCTTTTGAGGGTCACCGGGTAATGGGTCGCGTCGGCGAACGCTTGGGCAGTGCCGAACAGCAAGGCGAGAGACAGCAGGGCGCGCAGGGTCATGGTTGGGTTATCCAGGTGATTCGGGGGTAGCCGGACAAAGGATGGGTGTCGATCAGGGCGTCGACGGCAAATACCTCGCGCAGCAATTCGACGGTAAGCACTTCGTGGGGAGGGCCGCTGGCGACAATGCGCCCGTGGTTGATCACGTACAGGCGATCACAGAAGGCGGCGGCCAGGTTCAGGTCGTGGATGCTGGCCAACGTGCCGATGTTCAAACGTTTTACCAGCCGCAACAACTCCAGCTGATAGCGTGGGTCGAGGTGGTTGGTCGGCTCGTCGAGGATCAGCAGTTGGGGTTGCTGGGCCAGGGCGCGGGCCAGGATCACTCGCTGTTTTTCACCGCCCGAAAGGGTGGCGAAGGCATGGTCTTCGAAGTCCTGCATGCCGACCGACGCCAACACGCTGCGAACAAGCTGTTGGTCGTGCAGCGTGTCGCTGTCGAACAAACCCTTGTGGGGCGTGCGGCCCATGGCGACCACTTCATCCACGCGCAAACCGAAGGCGTCGGGGAATTCCTGTAGCACCACGGCGATGCGTTGCGCGCACCACTTTGCACTGTGCTTCCACACATTCTGATGCTCAAGCAACACGTCGCCGTGTTCCGGTTTGCTGAAGCGATAGGCGCAGCGCAGCAGGCTGGTCTTGCCACTGCCATTGGGGCCGATCAGCCCGACAAACTCCCCCGCACCGACCTGCAGGCTGGCGTCACGCAGCTGGAACTGGTGCAGGCAGTGGTCGTGGCCCGGTGGTGTCCAGGCAAGGTCGGTGAGGGTGAGCGAGGTCATCAATGTTCTCTTGTTCAACACAATTCAAAGGTGGGAGCTGGCTTGCCTGCGATAGCGGTGGATCAGGCACTTCGTGGCGAGCGGGCTTGTTGTGGCAAGCCAGCTGCCACACTGGAGCCTGTGTTGTTCGGTTAAAAGGTGTAGTCCGCCGTGACGAAAAACGAGCGCGGTTCACCCAGGATCCACTGTTGGCCATCGTTGTATTGGCTGACGGCGTAGGTGCGGTCAAACAGGTTGTTCAGTTGCAGGCCCAGGGTGGTATTGCGCAGCGCATTCCATGACACGGTGGCGTCAACCACGGTGTAGCTTGGCAGTTCGTTCTGGTTGGCCATGTCGGCGTAACGCGCATCGACATAGCGCACGCCGGCACCGGCGCGGATGCTGTCGGTCACGGCCTTGCTCAGCCACAGGTTGGCGGTGCGGCGCGGTACGTCCACCGGGCGGTTGCCGTCGCGCGATACTTGCACGCCGCCGACATCCTGTTTGAAGTCGTCGTACTGCGCACGCACGATGGCGGCGTTGGCTTGCAATTGCCAGGCGTTGGGCAGTTGTAGGTCGAGGCTGGCTTCCAGGCCGTTGGAGGATTGCTGGCCGACTTGCTGCTTGAGGTTCGGGTTGCCCGGGACGTCGGTGAGCAGTTTCTTTTTAACGATGTGGTAGGCCGCCAACGTCCATTCGCCGCGCTGGTCCCAGAACGCCTGCTTGATGCCAATTTCGCCCTGCTTGGCCGTGGACAGGTCGAACTGCTGCTGGCCCGGGCTCAAGGAGATCAGGCCGCCGACGCCATCGGTGCTGGTGGCGTACTGGCCGTAGACCGAGGTGTCTGCGGTGATCGCATAGACCAAACCGGCCTTCCAGTTGTTGCCGGTGAGGGTCTTGTTGGACTGGTTGCCATCGCGCAAATCATCGCGGTCGATGTGCGCATAGTCGCGTCGAATACCGGTGATCAGCGACAGTTGGTCGGTGAGCTGCAAGCGGTTTTCGGCAAAGCCGGCGACCGTTTTAGTGGTGGTGGCGAACAGCGGTTTGAACGGGTCTTTGCTTTGAAACGCAGCGGGCGCCGGATGGTACAGGTCGATCGGCTGGCCGTTTTTAAGCACGTCGTCAAAGGGCGAGTTGCTGGCGAGGCGGAAGCGAATACGGTTGTATTCCACACCGGCCACGGTCTGGCTGTCGAGGCCAAACAGCGTGTGCTTGAAGGTGAAGGTCTGGCGGTCGCCCACCTGTTCCTGGTTGTGCTTGATGCCGAAGTTACCGCTGCGGGTCAGCTGACCGTTGGTGAAGTTGTAGTTCTCGGCGTTCTGCCAGCGGCGCTGGTTTTTCAGGTAGTACAGCTCGTTAGTGGCGCTGACATTGTCGTTGAGTTGCCACTCGCTGGTCAGGCGCGTCCACTGATCGTTGTAGTGCAGGGTGTCGTTGCTGACGTTGTAGTTCTTGTCGCGCAGGCTCTTGTGCAATTGGCCGTTGAGCAGCGGTGTGCCGAAATAATTCTGTGGGCGCTGGTCGCCGTAGTCGCTGGCCAGGGTGAAGCTCAAGTTGTCGGCTGGTTGCCAGCGCAGAGCGGCGCTGACGAAGTCGCTGCCGGAGTCGCCACGGTCGATGAAACCGTTGCTGCGCAGGCGGTTGAGGTTCAGGCGATAGCTCAGGGTGTCGGTCAGCGAGCCGCCACTGTCCAGGGCTTGCTGCTGGCGATCATAAGAGCCGTAGCCCAGGCGGACATGGTTTTCGATGTCGCCGGTGAAGGGCTTTTTCGAGCGTGTATTGACCACCGCACCGGTGGCGCCTTCGCCGTACAGCACCGAAGCCGGGCCGCGCAGCACGTCCACGCGCTCCACCGCCCAGGTGTCCACCGGGAAGGTCGATGTGCCCATGCCGGTGTACATGCGGTTGCCGTCGTACAGTTGCATGACCGAACTCTGCCCGGTAAAACCGCGTGCCTGCAACGAGGTGCCACCGTCGCCCGGCGTGCCGGTGCGGCTAATGCCGGAGGCACGCGAGATGGCGTCCTGCACGCTGGCGTCGCCGCGTTCGCGGATTTTCTCGCCGGTCTGGCTCTCGACACTGCCGGGCGTCTGCAAGGCCGTGAGGTTCAAGCGCGAGCCGGCGGTGGTCGGGGTGTTCAGGTCGACGCGCTCGTCATCCACGGCGGGCGCAGTCACGGGGCTGGCGGGCAGAGTCAGGGCCTGGGCGCTGTTGTGCAGGGCGAGCAGGCACAGGCCGCACGCGAGGTACTTGTTCATCGGACGATCAATCACTTCTTGAAGGGTGTGCTCGCCGCAGGGCGCGGCGAGCAACGATAACGCAGAAAGTGTTATAAGTTAACACTTATTGGCTGCGCGACGAAAGTCGCGCAAGGCTACAGAAGGGCTCTGCCGTGGGCATCTCGCCTGCTTCATGCAGAACCTGAGGCAGATTCACGTGGGTTGAAAAAACGCGCCAACACCAGACGATCCAATACCCACACCACGATCAACGACGCGCCCACCAACGGGAAGATAATCGCCAGCCCGAGCATGATCACCATCGCGGTTTTCCACTTCGGCAGGTCATGGCGCAACGGCGGAACACCCAAACCTCCCACGGGCCGACGCTTCCACCAGATCACCACGCCACTGACGGCGCTGAGCAGAATCATCAAGCAAATCACCAGCACGATCAGTTGATTGACCCAGCCGAACATCTTGCCTTCATGCAGCATCACACCGGTCTCAGTAGCACGGGCGACGGTGTTGTAGTGTTCCCAGCGCACATCGGCGAGGACTTTGCCGGTGTATTGGTCCACGTGCAGGGTGGCGTCGTTGCGCGGGTCGTTGGCGAATACCGCGATGGTGAACACGCCTTCGGCGGTGGTGGGGAAGGTGATGCTGTAGCCGGGCTCGACCTTACGTGCGTTGGCCAGGTCGACCACGTGTTGCAGGCGCACGGTGGGGGCGGCCGGGCCAGAGTGCATGGCGCCGTGGTTCATGTGTTCGGCGTGGTCGCCGGACATGGGCATCGGCGTGTTTTCCATGGCCCAGGGCACGGTTTGCTGGCTGGCGGTATTGAGCACGCGGGCCTGCTGATCGGACTGCGGCATGTTGTTCCACATCGCCGCCGGGAAGGTGTTCCACAGCTCGGCGTATTGCTTGCCCCAGAAGCCGGTCCAGGTCATGCCGCTGAGCAGCATCACCAGTAAAAAGACCGCGCCCCAGAAGCCGGCGACCGCGTGCATATCGCGCCAGAACACCCGGCCACGTGTGTTAAATCGCGGCCACAAGACCCCGGCCGACGACTTGCCGCGCGGCCACCACAGGTACACGCCGGACACCACGAGCATCACGCCCCAACCGGCGGCGAGTTCCACCAGGCGATCGCCGACGGTGCCGATCATCAGCTCACCGTGCAACGCGCGGGCGATGGCTTGCAGGTTGTATTTGGCATCCTGTTCGCCAAGCACGGTGCCGCGATACGGGTCGACGAACACGGTCACTTCGCGCCCATCGTGACGCATCACGAATTGCGCGCTGCTGGTGGCGTCGGCAGGCGGCAAATATTTGCTGATCTTGCCTTGGGGAAAGGCCGCCTGGGCGCGTTGCAATTGTTCGTCGGCGCTCAATGCGTGTTCGGCGCTTTGCACCTTGAGCAGGTCGCCATACATCAGCGGGTCGAGCTGGGGTTTGAACAGGTAGATGATGCCGGTGAGGGCCAGCAGCACCATGAAAGGGGCGACGAATAGCCCGGCGTAGAAGTGCCAACGCCAGGCCAGGTTGTAGAAGGAAATCTTTTGAGTGGTCATCAGGTGCTCCGCAAAGGCTTTAAAAATTTTTGTCAGTTATGCAGCCATCGCGGGCAAGTCGCACCGCCGCTCCCACAGGGGAATGTATTTCAACTGTGGGAGCGGCGGTGCGACGATTCGACTTGCCCGCGATGCTGTTAGAAGCTCATGTCCACCTTGGTCCAGAGCGTGCGCCCCGGTTCCTTGATGGCTTGCGGGTCGTTGGCCGGGTAGCCGAAGCCTGCGTTACCGGCCAGGTTCAGGTGCTCGGCGTAGGCCTTGCCGAAGAGGTTGTCGACGCCGGTGCTGACCTTGAAGTTTTTGTTGATGCGGTACGCCGCGTTCAGCGAGAACACGCCAAAGCCGCCGCTCTTGTCGAAGTCTTTACCGACCACGTTGCCCTTGTTTTGGTCGATGCGGTTTTGCGCCGCGACTACGCGCCACAAGGCACCGGCGCTCCAGTCGTCTTCGCTGTAGGTCAGGCCGAAACGGGCGTCCAGCGGTGGCATTTGCGGCAGCGCTTTGCCGTCGCTGCTGTTCTTGCCCCAGGCGTAGGCGAGGCTGGCGTCGGCCTTCCAGTTGCGCGTCAGCTTGTAGGCTGCACCCAGTTCGCCGCCCATGATCCGTGCATCGACGTTACGCGCCTGGGAGGTGGTGCCCATCATGCCGGGCTTGTAATCGAACAGGATAAAGTCGCGTACCTGGCCGATATAAGCCGAGGCCCAGGCTTCCACATCCGCGGTTTTGTATTGCGCGCCGAAGTCGAGTTGGGTGGTCTTTTCCGGCTTCACGCCATCGAAGGCATTCACCGAACCGGCCGCGCCGGTTTTGGGCGAAAACAGCTCCCAGTAATCCGGGAAGCGTTCGGCGTGGCCCAGCCCGGCGTAGACGGTGGTCGGGCTGTCGGCCAAGTCATGCTCATAACGCATAAAGCCTGACGGCAGGGTATCGGCGCGGGTGTTGTCGGCGGTCGGGTTGGGGCGCGACATCATTCCTGAGCCCGTGCGCTGGCGGAAATCCTTGGCCGAGGCCCGGTCCAGGCGCGCACCGGTGATCAGACGATCGCGGTCGGCGGCGTACCAGGTCAGTTCGCCGAACACCCCGTAGTTGTGGAAGTTGGCGTCTTTGTTGCGCGGCAGATTCTTGTAGGTGTCGATGCCCATGCTGCTGCGTTGGCGGTGCTCGTTGGTCTGCGCATCCAGGCCGCTGATCAACTGCACATCGGCCCAGCGCCAAGTGGCCTTGATCCGCGCGCCGAGGGTGCGGCGGTCGACGTTGGAGGCCATGGGCCCGGCCATCATCCCGGTGCCCGACGGCGTGCGCAGGCTGTAGTTGTCCATCACATGGTCGGCGTAGTTGTAGTAGACCTGGGCCTCGACCTTATCCAGCACCTCGCCGATATTGGACTTCTCGAAACGCAGGCCCAGGCTTTCGCGCAAGAACTGCGAACCGTCCATGCCGCGCCCGGCGTAGCGGGCTTCACCATCGCCACGGCCGGCGGTGAGTTCCAGCAGGGTGTCAGCGTCGGGGGTGAAGCCGACCGCGACGTCGCCGTTCCATTTGTCGTAGCGCGAGGCAACCGTATCGTTGTTGCCATCCTTGTAGTCATCGGCATGCGCTTGGTTGCCGATCACCCGCACATAGCCCAGCGGCCCGCCGGCGGCGGCATCGATGACTTTGTCGAAGCGCCCGTTGGAACCGGCCAGCACGCTGGCGTTGACCCGTGTGCCCAGTTCGCCGAACTGCTCCGGCTCACGCTCGAACAGGATGGTACCGGCCGAGGCGCCCGGGCCCCAGAGCACGGTTTGCGGGCCTTTGATCACGGTCAGCTTGTCGTAGGTCTCCGGCGAGATATACGAGGTGGGCGCATCCATCCGGCCGGGGCAGGCGCCGAGCATCATGCCGCCGTTGGTGAGGATATTCAGGCGCGAGCCGAACATGCCGCGCAGCACCGGGTCGCCATTGGTGCCGCCGTTGCGCACCAGGGCGAAGCCGGGGATGGTCTTGAGGTAGTCGCCGCCATCGCTGGCGGGCACAGGTTGGCGCGGGTCTTTCGGGTTGGTGATCACGGTCAGCGGCGAGCTGGGGGCAATCGCAGTGATCACCGTGGGGCTCAGATCATGATCTTCCGCGTGAACCTGTGGCACCAACAGTGCGCCACACAGAACAGCGAAAACAGGGGTACGTCCCAAACGGGTGTCAGCAGAAAACCTGGACATGAAAAATTCCATCAATCATTCGTAAACAACACGGCCAGCAGCCTGCGGCTGTCTGTCTAAAGTCGGCCGGGGTGAAGTAACGCGGTGAAGTGCTTACGCGGTGATGGGTGGCGCGCGGCTGCGGGCGCCGGGGAAGATGCTCTGCCGGGCATGGCCCAGGCGTGGGGCGGGGGTGAGGGCGTTGGCCGGCGGCGGGGTGCCAAGGGTGACGTAGGACACGCTGCCGGGCAGGGCCGGGCAGCTGAAGAGCAGGCTGCAATAGCCGCACTTTTCCCAGAGCACGTGGTGTTCGTCAGGCGTTTTACTGTGTTGCGGTGGGGCGCCATGGCAGTTGGGCATGTCCATGGACATTTCCATCGACATACCGGCGTGATGATCCATCGGCATCGCTTGGGAAATCAGCGGACCGATAAAGATCATCAGCATGGCGAACAGGCTGATCCAACTGCCGCGCATCAAGCCCATGGGCTTGCGGCGCTGCGCGGATAACCTGGCGCGAGGGGCGCCCATCGAGGTTGGCCTATTGAGCGTGCATATGCTCGTGGCCCGCCATCGGTGGCGTTTTCTGAACCGAGACTTCCACTTCAACCTTGCCGGCTTTTTCGAACGTCAGGGTCAGTGGGAATTGCTTGCCATCGGCCAACAGGCTACGGTCTTTGAGACCCAGCAGCATCACGTGATAGGCCATCGGCGCGAAGGTCAAATCACCCTTGGCCGGCACGGCAACGCTGGGCACTTGTTGCATCTTCATCAAGTCGCCTTGCATCACATGCTCATGCAGTTCGGCTTTGTCCGCCACAGGCGTCTCGACGCTAAGTAAGCGGTCCGGCGTTTCCCCGGTGTTATGAATCACAAAATACGCCGCGACGGTCGGCGCATTGGGCGGCAATTCCTGAGACCAGGGACCGCTGACCAGCAAGTCGCCGGCCTTGTAGTCATCGGCATTGGCAGCAACGCACACCGGCAGCAACAACGCAGCCAGAAGCAGGGAAGATTTGAGCATGGCAGTTCTCCAGAACGGTTCTAAACGCAGTTCACTTGCGAAGAAATCAGGCCGTTGGAGAGGCGCGCGGGTTGAGGCTCGGCCATTGCTGGCGCGGTGTAGGCGCTTGCAGTGAAGGTGGCGGCAGGCTCTGCACCGCCGCAAACCGTGTGACGTACAACTGCGGCACATGCCCCGGCAACGCCACCAGCGGCGGCGAGCCCGAGCAACACCAGCAATGCTGCATGGTGGAGTGGTCGTCCTGCTGCGGCGCCGGAATGTCCAGCTTGCCCAGGGCAATGGTCTTCAGGCTGGCGCCATTAGACGAACAGAAACTGCCCCACAGCAATTGCTGCACGGGGTCACTGGACTGCTGCATCGCACTGGCCATCGGCATGGCAAAGGCGTTGAACAGCACTGCAAAGCAGGCGATCCACACAATTGCAAAGCGTTGACGGGCCATGGCGGACAATCCGTAGGGTTAAACGATCAGGTGGGTATTTAGCCTGATCGGTGGGGATAAGTAAAAAGCGCAGGTGTGGTTTGGTGTCGCAGTGGTTGCCTTCATGATAGTCGGGAACCACGGATTGCCAATTTTTCAGACGGGTCGCGACATCCGGCGTGACGTTGAACCCTGTGGGAGCTGGCTTGCCTGCGATGGCATCACCTTGGCCTAACTGGAAGACCGAGCCGTCTGCATCGCAGGCAAGCCCGCTCCCACATTGGAAAGGTGGTGTTTAGAGAGTGTTGACTGCCTGTAGCACCGCAGCCACGTCGGTGAACTCTCGATCTACCGCAGCCAGATGGCATCACCTTGGCCTAACTGGAAGACCGAGCCGTCTGCATCGCAGGCAAGCCCGCTCCCACATTGGAAAGGTGGTGTTTAGAGAGTGTTGACTGCCTGTAGCACCGCAGCCACGTCGGTGAACTCTCGATCTACCGCAGCCAACACTGGACGCTTCAATACAAGCACCGGCATTCCCAGCTCGCGAGCCACTTCCAGCTTCGGTTCAGTGGCCGTGCTGCCGCTGTTCTTGCTGATCAGCACATCAATCCCACGCCGCTCAAACAACGCGCGCTCATCCTCGATCAGAAACGGCCCACGCGCACCGATGACTTCACAGCGCGCATTCCCCGGATACACATCCAGCGCGCGCAGCGTCCAGAACTGCTCCGGCGGAATTTCCTCGAGATGCTGCAACGGCTCGCGCCCAAGAGTGAACAACGGCCGCTTGAAGGGTTTCAACGCTTCAATCAGCTCGGCCCAATCACTGACCTCACGCCAGTCATCGCCCGCCTGCGGTTGCCACGCCGGGCGGCGCAACGCCCAGCAAGGGATGCCGGACAGCGTTGCAGCCTCGGCAGCATTCCGGCTGATCTGAGCTGCATAGGGATGGGTGGCGTCGAGAATCAGGCTGATGTGTTCCTCACGGACAAACTGCACGAGGCCCTCAACGCCACCATAACCGCCGACACGCACGTGGCATGTGAGGTCCGTCGGTACGCGGCCCACGCCCGCCAGGCTATAGATGTGCTCCGGGCCCAGAGTTCGGGCAATGGCCAGGGCTTCAGTCACGCCGCCCAACAGCAGGATGCGTTTCATAGTGGTTTGACCACTTCCAGCAAGGTGATCGGCAGCGCCTGGCGCCAGGTGTCGAACTCACCCAGCGGCTGGGCCTGCGCCACATGAATGCGGGTCAGCTCGCCGCCGTGCTCCGCGCGCCAGGCCATCAGGGTCATTTCGCTTTGCAGGGTCACGGCATTCGCCACCAAGCGGCCGCCGGGCCGCAGGTGTTGCCAGCAGGTGTCGAGCACGCCGTCGCGGGTGACGCCGCCGCCGATGAAGATCGCATCCGGTGCTTCCAGTCCGTGTAATACGTCCGGGGCCTTGCCGCGAATCAGGTGCAGGCCGGGCACGCCGAGGGCGTCGCGGTTATGTTCGATCAGGCCTTGGCGGCCGGCATCGGCTTCAATCGCCAGTGCACGACAGCTCGGGTGGGCACGCATCCATTCGATGCCGATAGAGCCGCTGCCCGCGCCCACATCCCAGAGTAACTCGCCGGGCATCGGCGCGAGGCGGGCGAGGGTCATGGCGCGCACATCGCGCTTGGTTAGTTGGCCGTCGTGTTTGAACGCCGAATCCGGTAGACCGGCGAGGCGCGACAGGCGCGGCGTATTGGCGTCGGCGAGGCAGTCGATGGCGACCACGTTCAAATCGGCGACCTGGGTGTGCTCCCATGACTGGGCCAGTCCGTCGATACGCTGCTCATCCACGCCGCCTAAGTGTTCAAATACGGTCAACCGGCTGGACCCAAACCCGGACTCAACCAAAAGCGAGGCAATCGCCGCAGGGCTGCGCCCGTCATTGCTCAACACCAGCAACCGCACGCCACTGGCCAAATGTGCATTCAGCGCCGCCAGCGGCCGCGCGACCACTGACAATGTCACCACTTCCTGCAACGGCCAGCCCAACCGCGCCGCTGCCAACGACACCGACGACGGCGCCGGCAAAATCAGCAACTCTTCAGCCGCCACCTGCCGCGCCAAACTGGCGCCCACGCCATAGAACATTGGGTCGCCGCTGGCCAGCACGCACACAGGCTCGCCGCGCCGCGCCAACACCGGCGCCAGGGAAAACGGGCTAGGCCACAACTGACGCTCGCCACGAATACACACCGGCAACAGGTCCAACTGACGCTGGCCGCCTATAATCCGGGAGGCGTGCAACAAGGCGTGCCGGGCGTTTCTGCCCAGCCCCTTGAAGCCGTCTTCACCGATGCCTACTACCGTCAGCCAGGGCGACATATCAATTCCTTGAACGACATCCGACGGGCAGGCTTTTCATGCCACCGGACAAAGCAGGCATAATACCGCGCCTTTACCCGTCAACCGGTAGCCCCGTGAACCCAACGCCTGCTCTGAACACCTTGCGCCCCTCGGCTTGTCCGGGGTTGCTGCGTATTGTCCAGGCGTTGGATGGTGGCATTTGTCGAATCAAATTGGCCGGTGGGTCGATCACTGCCGCCCAGGCGATTGCCGTGGCGGATGCAGCCCAAGCCTATGCGGGCGGGGTGATCGAGGCCACCAACCGCGCCAATCTGCAGATTCGCGGGATTGGCGCCGAGCAGGGCGCCTTGATTGCCGCGCTGCTGGCCGCAGGCCTTGGCCCGAACAACGCCGCTGGCGACGATGTGCGCAACCTGATGCTCAGCCCCAGCGCCGGCATCGACCCGCAGATGCTGTTCGACACCCGCCCGCTGGCCGACCAGATCCTCGCCACCTTGCAAAACCATCCACGGTTTCATGAGTTGTCGGCCAAGTTCGCCGTGCAGCTGGATGGCTTTGAGGCCCTGGCGATGCTCGAGCATCACCACGACCTGTGGCTGTCGGCGTTTGAGCGTGATGGTGAAACATTGTTGGCCTTTGGCTTAGCCGGTTGCCCGGGGTTGGATGCGCCATTGGCGGCTGTGCCCCTAGAGCAAGGTCATGCTTTGGTCGTTGCCGTGCTCGAGCTGTTTCTCGACTTGGCGACCCCGACGCAAACTCGCATGCGTCATCTGGCTGTGGATAACTTACTGGCCCGTCTAAACCTGCCGCTGCTGCCGGTGGATGGCTTCAAACGCCCGGCCAGTGAGGCTTTATTGCATTTAGGGACTTATCCACAGGGTCAAAAAAATCAGTTCTACGTCGCCGCCGTTGCGCCATTGGGTCGTTTGGATTCAACCATGCTTAAAGGCGTCGCGCAGCTGGCCAGTGAGTGTGGCGACGGCACGTTGCGCTTTACGCCTTGGCAGGGCGTGCTGCTGCCCAATGTTCAAAATCATGACGCCGTTACTGCGCGATTGGAGCGGTTGGGCTTTCTCTGCTCAGTCGACCAACCCCTGGCGCGCATGATCGCCTGCACGGGCTCAAGTGGCTGCGGCAAAGGCCTGGCCGACACCAAGGTCGACGCCCTGCAATTGGCCGCGCTGCAACCCGGCGTTGAGGTGCACCTGTCCGGCTGCCCACGCTCCTGCGCCGCCGCACACACCGCGCCGGTCACCTTGCTGGCGGTGAGCCCCGGCCACTACGACGTCTATTTTCGCGACGCAGCCCAACCCGGTTTCGGCCGGCTGCACGCGCGCACTCTTTCCATTGAAGCGGCGGGCGCCCTGTTACGCGCACGCTCACGGAGCAACACCGATGATTGATTACATCCGCGACGGTCAGGAGATCTATCGCAACTCCTTCGCCATTATTCGCGCGGAAGCCAAGTTGGACCGCATCCCGGCCGACCTGGAAAAACTCGCGGTGCGGGTGATTCATGCCTGCGGCATGGTCGAGGCCATCGACGGCCTGCAGTTCTCCGAAGGTGCAGGCAAGGCCGGGCGCGATGCGCTGGCCGCTGGCGCACCGATTTTGTGTGATGCGCGAATGGTCTCCGAAGGCGTGACCCGCACGCGCCTGCCGGCCAACAACGAAGTGATCTGCACCCTGCGCGATGACAGCGTGCCGGAGCTGGCGCGGGAGCTGGGCAACACCCGCTCCGCTGCCGCGCTGGAACTGTGGCGCCCGCACCTGGAAGGCAGCGTGGTGGTCATCGGCAACGCGCCGACCGCGTTGTTCTACCTGCTGGAAATGCTCGATGCCGGCGCGCCGAAACCGGCGTTAATTCTCGGCTTCCCGGTCGGCTTCGTCGGCGCCGCCGAATCCAAGGCGATGCTGGCGGCAGACAGCCGTGGCGTGCCGTTCGTGATCATGCAGGGCCGCCTGGGCGGCAGTGCGATGGCCGCCGCAGCGGTTAACGCCTTGGCCACGGAGGTCGAATAATGCCGGCACGCGGACGTTTGATCGGCTTGGGCGTGGGCCCCGGCGACCCGGAACTGATCACGCTCAAGGCCCTGCGCCTGCTGCGCGAGTCGCCGGTGGTGGCGTACTTCGTGGCCAAGGGCAAGAAGGGCAACGCTTTCGGCATCATCGAAGACCACTTGGTCGCGCAGCAGACCTTGATGCCGCTGGTGTACCCGGTGACCACCGAAGTGCTGCCGGCGCCGCTGTCTTACGAGCAAGTCATTAGCGACTTCTACGACACGGCCAGCCTCGACGTCGCGGCGCACCTGGACGCTGGCCGCGATGTGGCGGTGATCTGCGAAGGCGACCCGTTCTTCTACGGCTCCTACATGTACCTGCACGACCGCCTCGCCGAGCGCTATGAAGCCCAAGTCATCCCCGGTGTGTGCTCAATGCTCGGCGGCGCCTCGGTACTCGGTGCGCCGTTGGTGTATCGCAATCAGAGCCTGTCGGTGCTGTCGGGTGTGCTGCCCCATGACGACCTCAAGCGTCGCCTGGCGGATGCCGATGCGGCGGTGATCATGAAACTGGGCCGCAACTTCCCCAAGGTGCGCCAGGTGCTGGAAGAACTCGGTTTGGCCGAGCGTGCGCTGTATGTGGAGCGCGCGACCATGGCCAACCAGAAAATCGTGCCGCTGGGTCAGGTCGACCCGGCGTCTTCGCCGTATTTCTCGCTGATCATCGTGCCGGGTGAAAGGTGGCAAGGTTGATGCGCCCGGCGATCGTCATTCTGGGTCAGGGCAGCCTGGCCACGGCGCGCAAGATTGCGCAGGTTTACCCCGGCGCGCTGATTCATGGTTTGGCCGGGCGGGTTGAAGGTGCCGACCAGACCTACAGTGAGTTCGGCGCGACCCTGCGCCAGCTGTATCAACAAGGCACACCGCTGATTGCCCTGTGCGCCGCCGGCATCGTGATCCGCACCCTGGCGCCGCTGCTGCTGGAAAAGGGTGAGGAACCCGCCGTGCTGGCTGTGGCCGAAGACGGCAGCGCCGTGGTGCCCTTGCTCGGCGGCCTCGGCGGTGTGAACCTGATGGCGCGCGACATTGCCGCCGCGTTGGGCGTGTCTGCCGCGATCACCACCAGTGGCGAGTTGCGTTTCGGCACCTGCCTGCTGAACCCGCCGGCCGGTTATCAGCTGGCGGACCTGGAGTTGGGCAAGCGTTTCGTCTCGGACCTGCTCGCCGGCGAAAGCGTGCGCATCGAAGGCGCGGCGCCTTGGCTGGACCAGGCCAATTTGCCGCAGGATCAGCACGCGCGCCTGGCGATTCATGTGGGCAGCACCGAACGTGTGCCTTCGGCTAACGAGTTGCTGATTTATCCAAAGAACGTATGCGTCACCTGCAAGCCCGGCGTGCAGTTGGCTGAGCGAGTGCGTGCGGCATTACATGACGCAGGCATTGCGCTGCAAGCCCTGGCCTGCCTGTTGGCCAGCGAGCTGCAGATGGCCGACGCTTCACTGCATGAGGCTGCATTGGAACTGGGTGTGCCGCTGCGTTTTGCTGGCGTGACTCAAGAGGCCGACATCGTCATCAGCGTTGCCGAGCAACCGCTGGACCTGGCGCATGTCGGGCGCCCGCGTGGTCGTTTGGCGGTGATCGGCTTGGGCCCGGGCGCCGCCGAGTTGATGGTGCCGGCGGTCAAGGCTGAACTGGCGCGCTGCACCGATGTGCTGGGTTATGAAACCTATGTGCGCATGGCCGGGCCGTTGCGCGACGATCAAGTGCAGCACTGCACGGACAACCGCGAGGAAATGCAGCGCGCGCGTCACGCGTTTGAGCTGGCCGCGCAGGGCCGTTCCGTGGTCGTGGTGTCGTCCGGCGACCCCGGCGTGTTCGCCATGGCCGCTGCGGTGATCGAAGCCTTGCACGAGTCTAGCGATCCGGCCTGGCATCAGGTCGACCTGGAGATCCTGCCGGGTGTCTCGGCCTCGCTGGCCACCGCCGCCCAGGCGGGTGCACCGCTGGGCCATGACTTCTGCGTGATGTCGCTGTCGGACAACCTCAAGCCCTGGTCGATCATCGAAAAGCGCCTGGACCTCGCGTCCCAGGCCGACCTGGCCCTGGCGTTCTACAACCCGATCTCGCGTTCGCGGCCTTGGCAGCTGGGCCGCGCGCTGGAGATCGTCGCGTTGCACCGCACGCCGCAGACCCCGGTGGTGCTGGGGCGCGACATCGGTCGCCCAGGCCAGACCCTGCGTGTCACCACGCTTGGGCAATTGACGCCGGAACAGGTCGATATGCGCACCATGGTGCTGATCGGCTCGTCCACCACGTGCGTGTTCCCACGTGCTGGTGGCGGTGACTGGGTGTATACGCCGCGCTGGTATGGCGAGAAGCCCGCCGGCTGAAAACGGCCTGGCGCACGCAAGAAGGCTCCGAGTAACGCTGGGTGAAAACCTGCTGCTACTCGGAGCTTTTTCTTTTTTTATCGATGAAATCCGGACGGCCTGCGTGTACGCCTCGTTATTGCTGGGTGGCGCTTTTTCCACGGGTGGGCCAAGCGATGTTTGTCGCCTGGAAAGCCCGCCCGCCACTGGACTAGTGTGGAGGAAAACCCCATGTGGGGTGCTTGTGGAGAACTGAAAATGGAGCGACATCACAAAAGGATCATCAGTGCGAAAAGGCGCAAGTTGATTGCCGCCTACAAGCTGCCAGGCGCACCGGGAAAGACGCCCTCTGTACCGGTGGGCACCGTGGAGGATGATTGCAACGCGGCCGTGGTGAACAACGGGGTGATCTCGTTTATCGAGGGCATGTCCGCCTTGAACCGCGAGTACGTGCGCAAGAGCTACCTGCTGGCGAGCAGCTATGTCAGCGATGTGTTGAAGGTGCAGCGCGGTACCGAGGTTTGGTACGACGAATTTATTAAGGTGATGGTCAGCCTGGGCTGGCTGCCGGTGCGCAGCCGCTTCAAGCGGGTGTCGAGCTCCGGCAAGGGCCTGACTGTACAACTGGCGGCGCTGAATATCATTGCGACAATGCTGGCATCGACTTCGCTGGCCGGGCCATTGCTCGCCGCACTGCCGAAATTAGCGGCCGACGCGCTGGAGGCGCTCAAGCGTCAACCCGTCTCGTTCGAGCTTTTCAAACGCAACAGCACGGTGCACCAAGGCGGTGATTTTGGCCTGGCGTCTTGTGCCGAAACCGATGGCGAAGTGACGATGGTGCTGGTGACTTACAGCTCCCACGGCGTGAGCAAACAGCTGGGGCTGCCGTTTCTGGAATGGGACAGTGCCTCGTTCGAGGCCTTCAGCGGGCAGACCTGCCTGGTGCTGAATACCTCGGTGGTCAACGAAAAAACTGTTCAGCTGATGCGCGAAAGCGCAGGTGACAAGGTGCAATTGGCAATCGCCAAGTACCGGATCTAGGGCACCAGGTAACCGCGCACCCCGGTAAAGATGATCTGCGCGGCGAGGGCGCACACGAACAACCCCATCAACCGGCTCACTATCTGCAAGCCCTGGTCACCCAGGATGCGTTCGATCCGGTTGGACAGGTACAGCACTACGCCCACCGTGAGGCTGGCCAGGGCGATACTGAGGATGGCCATGATCTTGTCATCCCAATGCGGTTGGCTGACGCCCATTACCAGCAGCGCACCGATGGTGCCGGGGCCGACGGTGAGCGGGATGGTCAGCGGCACGATGGTCACGTCCTGCTGCACATTGTCGGTCTGCACCGCTGACTTGCCCTGGGCCATGCCCAGGGCGGAGATAAACAGCACGCTGCCGGCGCCGATGCGGAAGGCGTCCACGGTGATGCCGAACACACTGAAAATGACTCGGCCGAACAGGTAGAGCAATACGCTCGAGACCAGTGTTGCCAGGGCCACTTTCCAGGCCAGCCGCCGGCGTTCCTTGCTGGAGTAACCCCGGGTCAGGCTGATAAAGCAGGACAGCACAAAGAATGGGCTGTAGAGCACCAGCATCTTCAGGTAAACGCTGAATAACACGTGGAGCATGGGGGGCGGCTCGCGGGCGGGGGAAGTGGGGAGAGTCTAACAGGCGACACTGATCAAATGTGGGAGCTGGCTTGTTGTGGCAAGTCCGCTCGCCACAAAAGCCTGTTCATGTCGCCACAAAAGCCTGTTCCCACATTGAGATCGCATTTTATGTCAGGACGGGGCGTGTTCCGGCCGCAGCTGACGCTGTGCCACCCAGAATTCCACCAACTCGCGCAACTGCGATAACTCCACCGGCTTGGCCATATGCCCATCCATCCCCGCCTGGCGCGCACGCTCTTTATGCTCCGAGAGAATGTGCGCTGTAAGCGCAACCACCGGGGTACGAATGCGTTGGTGGCTAACCTCCCACGCCCGCAGTTGCTGGGTAGCAGAGAAGCCATCGAGGATCGGCATTTCACAGTCCATCAACACCAAGTCGTAACGCTGGGCCTTCATCGCCTCGAGCGCTTCTTCGCCGTTACTGGCGGTGTCCGGGTTGAGGTTGAGCTTGCCGAGCATGCCGCGAATCACTTTGGTGGAGATGCTGTTGTCTTCGGCCACCAGGATGCGGAAATCGGCAGGCACGGTCACGGCTGCCGGTGCGCTGAGGGCCACGCGTGGCACCACCACGCCTTTGCTGCGCTGGGTCAGTTCGTCGGCCAGGGTGGTCTTGAGCGTATAGCCGGCCACCGGCTTGGCGAGGATGCGCTTGATCCCGCAGTTGCGCGCGATGATCTTGCTTGGCGCGTTGCTGATGCCGGTGAGCATGATTAGCAGGATGTCGTGGTTCAGGCTTGGGTCTTCCTTGATCTTCGCCGCCAGTTGCATGCCAGTCATGCCGGGCATGTTCTGGTCCAGCAGCACCACGTCGAAGTAGTCGCGCAAGTGCGCCTTGGTGCGCAGCAACGCCAGGGCCTCTTTGCCGGACGGCACGGCACTGACGTTCAGGCCCCAGGCTGTGCATTGTTGCACCAGCACTTTGCGGCACGTGTCGTTGTCGTCCACCACCAGCACCCGTGCGCCTTTGAGCGGGCCGTCGAGGTCAGAGGTCGGGTGCTCCAGGCGTTCCGGGTCCAGCGGCAGGGTCAGCCACAGGGTGCTGCCTTGGTGGCTGCCGCTCTTAATGCCGAACTCGCCGTTCATCAACAGGATCAGTTGGCGGGCGATCACTAGGCCCAGGTGGCCGCTCAAGCGTGTGGCCGAGAGGAAGTTCTTGCTGTGCAGTTCGCTGTTCAGCAACGCGTCGCGCTCGGCGGCTTCCATCGGCAGGCCGCTGTCTTGCACGGCAATGCGCAGGCGCGGTTTGGTGCTGCGCTCGTCGAGGGCGACGACGATCAACACTTCACCTTCATCGGTTTTTTGCAGGGCATTTTCCAGCAGGCTCAACAGTGCCTGGCGCAGGCGCGTCGGGTCGCCACTGATGACGCGGGGCACCTGGGGTTGAATAAAACTAATCAGTTCGACGTTCTGCTGCTCGGCCTTGGCGCGGAAGATACTCAGGCAGTCTTCGATCAGCGCATTGAGGTCGAATTGCACGTCGTCCAGCTCGATCTGCCCGGACTCCAGCTTGGAGATGTCGAGGATCTCGTTGATCAGCGTCAGCAGTTCGTTACCGGCGCTGTGGATGGTCTGTACGTAGTCGCGCTGCTTCACCGACAGCGGCGTGCCCAGCAACAACTCGGTCATACCCAGCACGCCGTTCATGGGTGTACGTATTTCGTGGCTGATCTTTGCCAGGAACTCGGCCTTGGCGGCGATCTCGGCATTGCTCGCCGCCAGGTCGCGGCTGAGGCTGAAGCGCGCCTCGACAATCGCGCGCTGGCGCTCGCCGAGGGCCAGGCTCATCAGCAAGCCGCTCAGGCAGATAAAGCCGAGCAGCGTGACGATCAAGCCTTGCGGGGCCACCAGCGTCAGGCCGAGCAGGGCTGGCAGAATGATCAGCGTGCCGATGTTGAACACCACCATCGCCGCCATGAACAGACGCGCCGGCCGGTAGCCTTTTTGCCAGTGATACGCCGAGACAAACAACATGCTCAAGCCGGCCAGGGCGACCAGTGCATAGGTGATGATGTTCAACGGCAAGGTATTGACGAACAACAGCAGCAGGCCGCACAGCACGATCAGCAGGATGTCGGCCATCAACAGCTTGTTCAGCGGGTGCGGGCCCAACGGCATGAAAAAACGGTAGGCAAACATCAGCCCGCACGGCGCGGTCAGCAGCAGGGCGAGGTAGGCGCCTGGTGTCTGCACCGCGTGCCAGTTTGGCAGCCACGGCCCCACGAGGTTCAGTAACAGCGCCAGGCTCAGCATCAACAACACTTCGCAGGCCGCCAGCCACAGGCTGCTGCGTGAGCGGTGGTAGGCGAAGCGCGTGAGGTTGTGCAGGATCAGCATCAGCAGGCAGCCGAACAGCAGGCCGTAGATCAGCGTCTGGTTCTGGTCGGCGGCGGCGAGCACGGCCGGTTCCAGTGTGATATAGGGACGCAGTTCGTGTTCCGAGACCAGGCGCAGGTACACCTCAAGCGGCTTCTGGCTCTGTGGCATCGGCAGCATGAAGTCGCTGCTGGGCAGCGGGCGTTCCGCCTGGGGCTGGCGGGTGCCGGTGCTTTGTTGTTCCACCAGGGTGTCGCCGTCCAGTACATAGAGGCTCAGGTGGGAGAGATCCGGGGCAAACACCCGCAGCACTTGCTCGTGCTTGCCGGGTTGCAGCTTGAAGCGTACCCACAACGCACCGTCCGGCTCGGCGGCGGTAATCCGGTCCAGTTCGATGGGGCTGAATTGATTGGTGTAGCGAGCCGAGCGGATGTCGCTCAGTTGCAGGTCGGCCTGTTCATCAAGCAATACTGCCCAGCCAATGCCTTGCGCGGCGGCCTGGGCCGGGAACAAGCAGAGCAGAGTCAGCAGACTGACTGTGAAACCTATGGCGATCCTGAGCCAGCGCACGGCGAAATCCCTTCGTAGGTTGATGCACGGGTTAACTATGCGCGGGGCGACATGGGTACGGCAAGGGCCAGAGGCCCTTGCCTAACCGAACGGATAGCTACTTGAATGTAGCGCCTCAGTTGTTCTCGCCACGTTCACGGGCAATGGCGCGGTAGCCGATGTCCGTGCGGTAGAAGCAACCTTTCCAGTCGATTTTCGCGGCCAGCTTGTACGCCTGTTGTTGCGCGGCGTCGACACTGGCACCCATCGCGGTGGCGCACAATACGCGGCCACCTGCGGTTACAACTTTGCCATCCTTGAGCGCGGTGCCCGCATGGAACACCTTACCTTCTAGCGTAGCAGCTGCGTCGAGGCCTTCAATCACATCGCCTTTGGCGTAGTCGGCAGGGTAACCACCGGCCGCCAGCACGATGCCAACGCTCGGACGTGGGTCCCACTGCGCTTCAACCTTGTCCAGCGCCTGGGCCAGCGCGGCTTCCACCAGCAGCACCAAGCTCGATTGCAGGCGCAGCATCACTGGTTGAGTTTCCGGGTCACCAAAGCGGCAGTTGAACTCGATGACTTTCGGGTTACCGGCTTTGTCGATCATCAGGCCGGCATACAGGAAACCGGTGTACACATTGCCTTCGTCGGCCATGCCACGCACGGTCGGCCAGATCACCAGGTCCATCACGCGCTTGTGTACGTCGCTGGTGACCACTGGGGCCGGGGAGTAAGCACCCATGCCGCCGGTGTTCGGGCCAGTGTCAGCATCGCCGACGCGTTTGTGGTCTTGGCTGGTGGCCATTGGCAAGACGTTTTTGCCGTCGACCATCACGATAAAGCTGGCCTCTTCGCCGTCAAGGAACTCCTCGATGACCACGCGCGAACCGGCGTCACCGAAAGCGTTGCCGGCGAGCATGTCGCGCACGGCGTCTTCGGCTTCCTGCAGGGTCATCGCTACGATTACGCCTTTACCGGCGGCCAGGCCATCGGCCTTGATCACGATTGGCGCGCCTTTTTCACGCAGGTAGGCCAGTGCTGGCTCGATCTCGGTGAAGTTCTGGTAGTCGGCGGTCGGGATCTTGTGGCGCGCCAGGAAGTCTTTGGTGAACGCCTTGGAACCTTCCAGCTGGGCAGCGCCAGCGGTCGGGCCGAAGCAGTCCAGGCCACGGCTGCGGAACAGGTCCACAACGCCGGCAACCAGCGGCACTTCCGGGCCGACGATGGTCAGGGACACATTTTTTTCGGCAAAGTCAGCCAGTTGCTCCAGGGCCAATACGTCGATAGCGACGTTTTCGCACTTGGCTTCAATGGCGGTGCCGGCGTTGCCGGGGGCGACAAAAACTTTCTGGACACGCGGGTCCTGGGCAACTTTCCAGGCCAGGGCGTGTTCACGGCCACCGCTGCCAATGATCAAAACATTCATTTCATAAACCTCAAATTCTGTCAGTTGATCGTTCCCACGCTCCGCGTGGGAACGCAGCCCGGGACGTTCCGTCTCACGCCGGTGGGAACGCAGCCCGGGACGTTCCGCGTCCCTCGGACGCAGAGCGTCCGTAGAGGCATTCCCACGCAGAGCGTGGGAGCGATCTGTCAGTGGCGGAAGTGGCGCATGCCGGTGAAGACCATGGCAATGCCGGCTTCGTCCGCAGCGGCGATGACTTCTGCATCACGCATTGAACCGCCCGGTTGGATCACGGCGGTAACACCGGCCTTCGCGGCATTGTCCAGGCCATCACGGAATGGGAAGAACGCATCGGAAGCCATTACCGAACCGACTACCTGCAAGCCTGCATGCTCAGCCTTGATCGCGGCGATACGCGCCGAGTTCACGCGGCTCATCTGGCCGGCGCCGACACCGATGGTCTGGCGGTTTTTGGCGTAGACGATGGCGTTGGACTTAACGTATTTGGCGACTTTCCAGGCGAAGATCAGGTCGTTGATTTCCTGCTCGGTTGGCGCGCGTTTGGTCACGACCTTCAGGTCTTCGCTGCCGATCATGCCGATGTCGCGGCTCTGTACCAGCAAGCCGCCGTTGACGCGCTTGTAGTCCCAGGCAGCGGCACGGTCAGCCGACCACTCGCCGCAGGCCAGCAGGCGCACGTTGGCTTTGGCGGCAACAATGGCGCGGGCCTCGATGCTGACGGAAGGGGCGATGATCACTTCGACGAACTGACGCTCGACGATGGCTTTGGCGGTTTCGGCATCCAGCTCGCGGTTGAAGGCGATGATGCCGCCGAACGCGGATTCGGTGTCGGTGGCATAGGCCAGTTCGTACGCCTGGCGGATACCGCCTTCAGCGTCCGGGCTCACAGCCACGCCGCACGGGTTGGCGTGCTTGACGATCACGCAGGCCGGCTTGACGAAGCTCTTCACGCATTCCAGCGCGGCGTCGGTGTCGGCCACGTTGTTGTAGGACAGCTCTTTGCCTTGCAACTGGGTTGCGGTGGCGATGCCGACTTCAGCCGGCTTGGCCTCAACGTAGAACGCCGCGCTCTGGTGCGGGTTCTCGCCGTAGCGCATTTCTTGGGCCTTGATGAACTGGCTGTTGAAGGTGCGCGGGAACTGGCTGCGACCTTCTGTGCTGAGGGTTTCAGCCGCCTGGTTCACGGTGCCCATGTAGTTGGCGATCATGCCGTCGTAGGCGGCGGTGTGTTCGAACGCCTTGAGCATCAGGTCGAAACGCTGGGCGTAGGTCAGGCCACCGGCTTTGAGGCTTTCGAGCACTTGGGCGTAGTCGCTGGCGTTAACCACGATGGCCACGTCTTTGTGGTTCTTGGCGGCAGAGCGGACCATGGTCGGGCCGCCGATATCGATGTTTTCGATGGCGGTCGGCAGGTCGCAGCCAGGCTTGTTGATGGTGGCTTCGAACGGGTAGAGGTTAACGGCCACCAGGTCGATCGGCTTGATGCCGTGCTCGGTCATGATGGCGTCGTCGATACCGCGACGACCGAGGATGCCACCGTGGATTTTCGGGTGCAGGGTCTTGACCCGACCGTCCATCATTTCTGCGAAACCGGTGTAGTCCGCGACTTCTACTGCGGCCACGCCGTTGTCCTGCAGCAGTTTGAAGGTCCCGCCCGTGGAGAGGATTTCCACACCCAGGGCTTCCAGCTCCCGGGCAAATTCGAGGATCCCGGTCTTGTCGGAAACACTGATCAAGGCGCGGCGGATCGGCAGGCGGGTAGTCTGGTCGGTCATTTCAATTTCCATCAAAAGCAAAGGAGTCAGCAAAAAAGGCGTCCGTTTTTTACGCGGGCGCCTTTCTGGTTTGATTGAATGCTTACAGCAAATCGTACTGCTTGAGCTTTTTGCGCAAGGTGCCACGGTTGAGGCCCAGCAGCTCACTGGCTTTGGTCTGGTTGCCCTTGACGTAGTTCATCACGCTTTCGAGCAAGGGGGCCTCGACCTCGGAGAGCACCAGGTTGTACACGTCCGTGACGGAAGCGCCCTCAAGGTGGGCGAAATAATTGTGCAGCGCCTTCTCGACACTCCCGCGAAGGGTCTGGCCTTCTTCGCTCGGCGTGTTGAGGTGCTGTTTCAAATTGACGTTGTCGCTCACGGGTGTTGTTCCACTCACTAAAGTCTCGGTCATCATCGTCATGCGGCCACCCCCTCTCCGTCCCCTGTCCCCAGGCTCTTTTCGCGCTCGCTGAAAAACTCTCGAACGGTGGCGACCTGTGCATGCGTATCATCCAAACGATTGAACTGGGCGCGAAACTCCCTGGCGCCCGGCAAGGTTGCGAGATACCAGCCGACATGCTTGCGAGCAATGCGTACTCCCATCACGTCTCCATAGAAGGCGTGCAGGGCGGCCAGATGCTCTAGCAGAATACGTTCCACCTCGGTCAGCTCCGGTGCCGGCAAGACTTCGCCGGTACGCAGAAAATGCTCGATCTCACGAAAAATCCATGGCCGCCCCTGGGCGGCCCGGCCTATCAACAAGCCATCGGCACCGGTTGCGTGCAGCACGCGCCGGGCTTTCTCGGCTGAATCGATATCGCCATTGGCAAACACCGGAATCGACACCGCCTGCTTGATCGCGGCAATGGTGTCGTACTCGGCTTCACCGGTGTAAAGGTCGGCGCGGGTGCGGCCATGCACCGCCAGCGCTGTAATGCCTGCCTGTTCGGCGATCTTCGCCACCGTCAGGCCGTTCTTGTTGTCCCGGTCCCAGCCGGTACGAATCTTCAGGGTGACCGGCACATCCACTGCGGCGACAACGGCCTGCAGGATCTCGGCTACCAATTGCTCATCTTTCAACAGGGCGGAACCGGCGGCCTTGTTGCAGACCTTCTTGGCCGGGCAGCCCATGTTGATATCGATGATCTGTGCGCCCAACTCCACGTTGGCCCGGGCCGCAGCCGCCAGCATCTGTGCATCACCACCGGCGATCTGGACCGAGCGGGGCTCGGGATCACCTTCGTGGATCATGCGCATCCGCGATTTGCGGGTGTTCCACAAGCTCATGTCGCTGGTGACCATTTCAGAGACTACTAGACCCGCGCCCAAACGCTTGCACAGCTGACGAAAGGGCTGGTCGGTGACGCCTGCCATCGGGGCGAGGATCAAGCCATTTGGCAATGTGTATGGGCCGATGCGTACCGCCGACATAGGACTTCCCTGTTGTGGGGCCGGATCATTAGAGTTCGAAAAAGGGTTGGCATGATACCCGCTCTCGATGACTGGATAAAGGCTGAATTGGATAAAATCTGAACAGTTATTTCTTTATCGCCGCTGGTTTGGTTGCGCAGCCCAGTCAATAATCTGCCGTCAAACCTCGACGCGTGTGCCGCCTCACTCGGGCGAGTGGAAACTCAGGCTGTAATTCACGGCTTTATTGCCTGGATCGAGTATGTCCAAGGAGATATGGATCGGTGTCTGCGAAGGCATTTCGCTCACTCCGGCAAGCTCACCACTCAGGTATTCGGCCGGTTTGAAGCGACGACTGGCAATCAGTCCGCCGTTCAAATCGGCGAAGCGCAGTTCCAGCAGCGGGAAGGGCTGGGAGAACGTCGCGCGGTTATAGAGGATTGCATCCACCACCAGCGCTCCGGCGAACTCCGGGTTGCTGCGCACCACCAGGTTGCTGCTCTTGATATGTGCGATATCGACCCGTGATGGCACGGTGCAGCCCAGTGTGGGGCACAGTTGCTGGAACCATGGGCGGTAGGCGTCCTGGCGGGCCAGTTCGTCGAATTGATAGGCGATGTACTGGCCTGCGAGGCCCGCAGCAGCCAGCAAAACCAGGATGATCCAGATAAGGCGACGGCCCCAGCCGGATGGACGTTTCTGCGCGTAAAGATGCAGTGGGTCGTCTTCCAGGTCCTGGAGGACGGCGTCGTGAAGGCCGGCATCGGGGCGCGGGCGCTTGCGACGCGGCTGAGGGCGTTCTTCAGGCTCGGGCTCGTCCACGGCATGGGTCAGGGGCGTGAACGGCGGGTCGAAGTCGTCATCGTCAGGGGAGGAGCGCAACAGCGGCTCTTTGTCGATATCGCCCGTGTGAAACGACATCGATGGCTCGGTGCGCTGCTTGGTCGCAGCCGCCGGTTCAGGCTCGTCTTCGGGCGCTTGGGGGCGTTCTTCAGGCGGTTCGCTGAACAGGCTGGCGGC
Organism: Pseudomonas sp. IB20; assembly: GCF_009707325.1. Classification (NCBI taxonomy): domain Bacteria; kingdom Pseudomonadati; phylum Pseudomonadota; class Gammaproteobacteria; order Pseudomonadales; family Pseudomonadaceae; genus Pseudomonas; species Pseudomonas gelidaquae. The sequence goes on from NZ_CP046103.1 coordinate 650,327, forward strand.
CCATTTTTCTTCGTCGGCCTTAACGGTGCCGCGGGTGGCGCTGAGTGAGTCCTCAGGTTGCCGGCGGTCGACGTTTGCCTGACGGCGTTCCAGCTTGGCCAGTTCTTGTCGAGTCGTCCAGCTTGGCCAGTTCTTCGTCGAGGTCCAGGTTGTCGAGGTCCAGGTCTTCGGCGGCCCACTGTTTCTGGCTGATGGCCCTTGGTATTGCGGGGGCTGCCTTGGGCGTCGGTTGAACCGCTGGTTCAACCGCAGCTGGCTGTTCAGGTTTCGACGCTGATGCCCCGGCACGCTGCTCCAGCAACTGGCGAATCGCGTTGAACACTTGCAGGCACGAGCCGCAACGTACCACGCCACGGGCCACGTTCAATTGAGCGTGGCTGACGCGAAAACGCGCTTGGCAATGTGGGCACTGGGTGACGAAACTGTCGGTCATGCGGCCATCCGATTCAGGCAAGCGCTCATTCTAGCGCCGACGCCCACTGATGCGTACCCAGCCATCGCGGTTGGCGATCGGGTCCAGCTCGAAGTCCTTAGCATAGGCCGCCGCCACATCTTCGCCTTGCTCGGCGAGGATGCCCGACAGCGCCAGGCGGCCACCTGGCTTGACCAGGCTCGACAGCTGCGGCGCCAGGGCTACCAGTGGCCCTGCGAGGATGTTGGCCACCAACACATCGGCCTGCACCTGGGGCAGTTGCTCGGGCAGGTAGAGTGGGAATTTGCCCTCAGGGATGTGGTTGCGCCCAGCGTTATCGCGGGAGGCTTCCAGGGCTTGCACGTCGATGTCCGTGCCTACAGCTTGCTTGGCGCCCAGCAGCAGGGCGGCAATCGCCAGGATCCCTGAGCCGCAGCCGAAATCGAGCACGTTGCAGTCGGCCAGGTCCTGGCCGTCGAGCCATTCCAGGCACAGCGCGGTGGTGGGGTGGGTGCCGGTGCCGAACGCCAGGCCCGGGTCGAGCAGCAGGTTGACCGCCTCTGGCTCAGGCGCGGCGTGCCAGCTCGGCACGATCCACAGGCGCTGGCCGAAACGCATCGGCTGGAAGTTGTCCATCCAACTGCGCTCCCAGTCCTGGTCTTCGATCACTTCGCTGTGATGCTCGGGCAGCGGGCTACCGGTGAGCAGTTGCATATGGGCCAGGACGGCGGCGGCATCGGTGCCGTCTTCGAACAGGGCCAGCAAGTGGGTGTGGGACCACAGCGGCGTGGTGTTGAGTTCGGGTTCGAAGATCGGTTGGTCTTCGGCGTCCATGAAGGTCACCGACACGGCGCCCACTTCGAGGAACGCGTCTTCGTAGGTTTCGGCTTGTTCTGGGCTGATGGCGAGACGGACTTGCAGCCAAGGCATGGCGGGCACCTTTGAAAAAATGAGTGTGCGACCGGCTGGGTCGCGAAAGGGCGCAAGTTTACGCGAGCGGCGTGCAGAAGACGACTGTGCTGACTGCACACTCAGTCCAAATGTGGGAAGGGCTTATGTGGGCGCCGGGCTTGCCTGCGATGCAGGCGCGTTCCGCCAGCTCCCACACAAGCCAGCGCCCACAGGATTTTGTGCTGTTCTTGATAGCCCAGAAACAACAAAGCCGCCCGAAGGCGGCTTTGTTGGGGGAACACTTACTGGTTAGCCAGCTTGTGTTCCAGGTAGTGAATGTTCACACCACCTTCGCAGAAGCCTTCATCACGAACCAGATCCCGATGCAGTGGGATGTTGGTTTTGATGCCGTCAACCACGATTTCGTCCAGGGCGTTACGCATACGGGCCATGGCCTCGTCGCGGGTAGCGCCCCAGGTGATCAGCTTGCCGATCAGCGAGTCGTAGTTGGACGGAACCTTGTAGCCGCTGTACAGGTGCGAATCGACGCGAACGCCGTTGCCGCCTGGAGCATGGAAATGCTTGACCAGGCCTGGACTTGGGATAAAGGTTTTCGGGTCTTCGGCGTTGATCCGGCACTCCAGGGAGTGGCCGTGGATCTTCACGTCGTCCTGGGTAAAGGACAGCACATTGCCGGCGGCGATGCTCAGCATCTCCTTGACGATGTCGATACCGGTGACCATCTCCGACACCGGGTGCTCTACCTGCACACGAGTGTTCATCTCGATGAAGTAGAAACGGCCGTTCTCGTAGAGGAACTCGAAAGTACCGGCGCCACGGTAGTTGATGTCGATGCAGGCCTTGACGCAACGAGCCAGAACTTCCTGGCGCGCGGTTTCATCCAGGCCCGGTGCCGGTGCTTCTTCCAGTACCTTCTGGTGACGACGTTGCAGCGAGCAATCGCGGTCGCCCAGGTGGATGGCGTGGCCTTGGCCGTCGGACAGAACCTGCACTTCCACGTGACGTGGGTTAGTCAGGTACTTCTCCAGGTAGACCATCGGGTTGCCGAACCAGGCAGCCGCTTCAGAGCGAGTCTGTTTGGCGGCTTCGATCAGCTCTTCTTCCTTGTGCACCACGCGCATGCCGCGACCACCACCGCCACCGGCGGCCTTGATGATCACCGGGTAGCCGACTTCACGACCAATGCGCAGAGCCGTTTCTTCGTCTTCAGGCAGTGGGCCGTCGGAACCTGGAACGGTGGGTACGCCGGCGGCGATCATGGCGTCCTTGGCCGATACCTTGTCGCCCATCAGGCGAATGGTGTCGGCTTTCGGGCCGATGAAGGCAAACCCGGATTTTTCCACCTGTTCGGCGAAATCGGCGTTTTCCGCGAGGAAGCCGTAGCCCGGGTGGATGCCATCAGCGCCGGTCACTTCAGCGGCCGCGATGATGTTGGAGACTTTCAGGTACGAGTTGGTCGCCAGTGGCGGGCCGATGCAGATGCCCTCGTCGGCCAGCTTCACGTGCATCAATTCGGTGTCGGCCGTCGAGTAAACAGCGACGGTCTTGATGCCCTCTTCCTTACAGGCGCGCAGGATACGCAGCGCGATCTCGCCGCGGTTGGCGATCAGGACTTTTTGCAGTTTCTTCGCAGGTTTCAACATCGAAGGCGCTCCGCGGTTCAAACGATGGTGAACAGCGGCTGGTCGTACTCAACCGGCTGACCGTTTTCTACCAGGATGGATTCGATGACGCCGGCTTTTTCAGCTGTGATGTGGTTCATCATTTTCATCGCTTCAACGATGCAGATGGTGTCGCCCACTTTCACGGTCTTGCCGACTTCAACGAAGGCTGGCGAGGTCGGTGCCGGGGTGCGGTAGAACGTACCGACCATTGGCGACTTGACCACGAAGCCGTTCAGTACAGGCGCAGCCGGTGCGGCAGGCGCTGCAGCAGCAGGTGCGGCGGCTGGAGCAGCCGCTGGAGCCGGTGCTTGCATTTGCGGTGCGTAGAACTGTTGGGCTGGGGTCTTGCTGTGACGGCTGATCCGTACGGACTCCTCGCCTTCCTTGATTTCCAGCTCGTCGATACCGGATTCTTCCAGCAGTTCGATCAGTTTCTTAACTTTACGGATATCCATGAATCATCAACTCCCAAGGGTCGGTCAGGGGCGCTTGGCCGGTTGTTCAAGCTGTTCCAGGGCGGCCTCCAGGGCCAGTCGGTAACCGCTGGCGCCAAGGCCGCAGATCACTCCTACCGCTACGTCGGAGAAGTAAGAGTGATGGCGGAAAGGTTCGCGTTTGTACACGTTGGACAAATGCACTTCGATGAATGGGATGCTCACCGCCAGCAGCGCGTCACGTAATGCAACACTCGTGTGCGTAAAAGCGGCGGGATTGATCAGGATAAAGTCCACGCCTTCGCCGCGCGCGGCATGGATGCGATCAATCAATTCGTACTCGGCATTGCTTTGCAGGTAGAGCAAATGGTGGCCGGCATCACGAGCCCTCTGTTCCAGATCGAGGTTGATCTGTTCCAGGGTCACTGCCCCGTAGACGCCCGGTTCGCGGGTGCCGAGCAGGTTCAGGTTGGGTCCGTGAAGAACCAATAAGGTCGCCATCGGCTGTTCCTTGTTATTGATGTGGGTACGGCAGAACTCGGCGACTATGCCGCAAAGCGTTTGTGACTGTCCAGTTCTATGCAGTAGGCGGCACGATTAGCGAGGATTGCGCAAAATTTGTGACTGCGGGTCAGATTCCGGTCATTGGTAAGACGGCCCGAAATCGGCGCGGATCCACTGTGGTAGCGGGCTTGCCTGCGATAGCGGCAGGTCAGCCAGCCTATCTTGCACAGGCATACCGCTATCGCAGGCAAGCCCGCTCCCACATTTTAATCTCCGCATGACGGGCGATTGGGTCAGACGCGGAAGGCTTGCACGGCCGTGTTGAGCTGCCCGCCCAGCACCAGCAGGTGTTCGCCTTGGCGACGGCCCTGGCCAATGCGCAGCAAATTGTCCTCACCCAGCTGGTGAATCCGCTCGCTGTTATCGCGAATCTCACTGACGGCGCCACTTTGCTGTGCGGTTACATCGGCGATGCGCACCGCCGTGTCGGAAATGGTTTGGATAGCCCCGACGATTTCATCCAAGGCACCGTCCGCCGCCTGGGCTTGCTGGGCAGTGGCTTCGGCGTGTTCGACCTGGGTGCGCATGCCTTGCACCGATTGGTGGGCGGCGGTTTGCAGGCCGGCGATCAGCGTCTGGATTTCGGCCGTGGCGCCGGCGGTGCGTTGCGCCAGCGAGCGCACTTCATCGGCGACCACGGCAAACCCGCGCCCGGCCTCACCGGCACGCGCAGCTTCGATGGCGGCGTTGAGCGCCAGCAGGTTGGTCTGGTCGGCAATCGCGCGAATCACCGTCAGCACACCGCCAATGGTGGCGGATTCTTCGGCGAGTTTTTCGATCATCTGCGCGTTTTGCTGCACTTCGCCCACCAGGGCATGCAGCCCGGTCAGGCTCAGGCCGATCACGCGTTGGCCCTGTTCCACGGCCTGGCCCGCACTGCGGCTGGCACCGGCGGCCTGGCTGGCATCACCGGCCACTTGCTGGATGGTCGCCTCCAGTTCACCCAGCGAATCACGGATCTGCGCGGTGTCCCCGGCCTGGCGCTCGGCACCGTCGTGCAGACCGCTGCTCAGCTCGGCGAGGGCGCGGCTGCTACCGGCCACTTCTTCGGCATTGCCGCGAATGGTGCCGACCAAATCGACCAGATAAGCGCGCAGGCGGTTGAGCGAGGCTTCGATATCGTGCAGCTCGCGGTTGGTCTTGCCCAAGGCAATCGGTCGGCTGAAGTCGCCTTCGGCCCAGGTCGACAAGGCGGGTGCGAGGTTGGTGAGTACGCGCGCCAGCTTCCTTTGTAGCGTGTCGATCAGCAGCGCGATCAGCAGAATCAGGCCGATCATCACGCCTTGCATCAGGCGCACTTCGCCCTGGATCTTGGCGTGTTGCGCGCGCACTACCGGCTCCAGGCCAGCGATGGCTTGCTGCACGGTAGCGATTTTCACATGGGTGCTGTCGGCCAGCGCGGTGCGCAGTTGGATCTGGTCGCGGGTGCGTTTGAGTTCGGCGGGGTAGCGGGTCAGCAGGCTGTTGAGTTCGCGCTTGAGGTCGACGCCAGTGTCTTGGGCTTCGGTTTTCTCGGTGTTTTCCAGGCCCATCATGGCGGAAAAGTCATCAGTGTTGGACTCGGCACTGGCCTTAACGCCGAGCAACGGCAGCTGCGCCAAGAGGTCCGCCTGGGTGCGGATGCTGGCGACTTCGCGCTCCACATCATCCGCCAGTTCCGCGCGCCCGCTGCTCACCAGCTTGTCGCGGGCCAGGGACAGCTTGCCCAAGTGCTGGGACGCGGCCAGCAACGGCGGCAGATAACGCGAGGCCTCGGGCGAGTTGACGCCCATGGCGTACTGGCTCAGTTGCTCCAGGTTCGCGCCCAATTCGCGTTCGGCTTGCAACAGCAGGGCTTGCGGGTCGCCGGCCAGTTTGCCGGCGGCCAGCAGGTCGGTTTTGCTGAAGGTGTCGAGGTCTACCAGGCTGGGACGCAGGTTTTGCGCCAGCTCTGCGGGCAGTTCGTCCAAGTGCTGCAACAGGCTTTCGAGGCTCTGGCCGGCACTGCTCAAGCGCAGGGCATCGCCGCTGGCCAAATAGTCGTCGATGTTGCGCGCGGCTTGGTTCTGAAAGGTTTGCGACAGGCCCAGGTAGCGTTCCATCAGCAAATAAGGCCGCTCCAGCGCCCGTTGCGACCACCACAGCGTCGCCCCAAGCGCCAGGCACACGGCCACCAGAAGGAGGGTATTCAGATTGGTCAGCAGCTTCAGGCGCATGCGTGGTTTCAACCGACAGCAAAAGATAAGTGCCTGAAGTTATTGCGTTTCCATTACAGAGTTATGACGGATTCAGTGGATTCCGGTGAAAAGGTGGCACTTTGCTTTGACGTGCGCGCGGCTTGCACGCGGTTACGTCCGGCGTTCTTGGCGCGGTATAGCGCCTCATCCGCCTGGGCGGCCATCATCAAACTGTCGGAGCCGTCGCACAGCTCCACCAGCCCGGCGCTGAAGGTGCACCACAAATCCTGCGGCTGGGCCGGGTAATGAATTTCGGCAAAACGCCCGCGGATTTCGTCCAGCACCTTGCAGGCCGATTCCAGGTCGGTGTCGGGCATCACGATGGCGAATTCTTCACCGCCGTAGCGGCCGATGTAGTCGGTCTTGCGCAAACGCTGTTTGAGAAACAGCGCCAGGCTCTTGATCACACGGTCGCCCATCGGGTGGCCGTGGCTGTCATTGACCCGCTTGAAGTGGTCGATGTCGAGCATGGCAAAGCTCAACGGCTTGTTCTCGCGGCGCGCGCGGAAGCTGCAGTCTTCGAGCAATTGCAGGATATGGGTGTGGTTGTACAGCCCGGTCAGGCTGTCACGGACCATCCGCGCCTTGAGGTTGCGTGCGCGGGCGGCGCGGTTGCGCACGGTGGTGATCAAGTGGCGCGGCTTGATCGGCTTGGTGAGGAAGTCGTCGCCGCCTTCGCTCATGGCATCCAACTGCTTATCCAGGTCGTCTTCGGCCGACAGGTAGATGATTGGCACGCTGACGTAACGGTCGTTGTGGCGAATTACCTTGGCCAGCTCGGTGCCGGTACAGGCGGGCATGTACATGTCGAGGATAATCAGGTCCGGCTGGAAGTCCGCCAGCTCGGCCATCGCCTGGATCGGCTCGATCAAGGTGCGCGTGACGATGCCGGCGCTGTTGAGCAGGCGCTCGGTGTGCAGGGCCTGGGCGCGCGAGTCGTCGATGATCAGCACTCTATACGGCTCGTACTGAGCGACGCAGGTCAGCACTTCGATTTTTTCCAGCAGGCTCGAAGCCTCGAGGGTGCCGGTGAGAAATTCCTGACCGCCGGCGCGCACGGCGGCCAAGCGCGTCGGCGTGTCGGTTTCATGCAGGCTGAAAAACAGCAGCGGCAGCTTTTGTTCCAGGCCTTCCTGGGCTTCGGCGGCGAGCGTGAGGCCCAGGCCAGGGCCGCAGAAATCCACATCCATTACGATCACAGAGGGCAGGCGCTCGGCCAGGGAGGCGCGAAACGCCGCCACGCTGTCGAGGGGCTGGGCGCTCATGCCAAAGAATTCCAGCTGCTTGGCCAGGCGTTCGGCGCGGTCGTGATCGGCCAGCATCACGTAGATCGGCTTGCGCATCGGCGGCAGGAAGGTTTGTTCCAGCTGGTCGCCCTGGCGCAGGCCGGTGCGGGACAGGCGCTGCATCAGGCGGTTGAGCTCGGTGATCACTTGGCTGCTCAGGCGGCCGCGATTTTCATCGACCACCTTGAGCGATTCGCCAATATGCCGCGCCAGTTGGCCATGCTCGGGCTGTTCGAAACGCTCGGCAAAGCGCAGCAGGCGCAGGTTGGCTTCGCTGAGTTCGGACAAATCGGTGTTCGACCATTCGCTGCGTTGCAGGCGCTGCCAGATCTCAAGAATTTGACGTGCCTGATGAATTACCCGCTGGGCAAAATGGTGCTTGAGACGCTCACGGCTCGGGTCTTCTGACTCGGTCATATCCTGACTACTAGTTAGGCTGCATGCTGAGGTCGACTGATGGCTCTATGCTAGCACCTCTTTTCTCTTACATGAGTGTCATACGTCAATTAAGTACAAGTCTGTGCCATTCAATTTTTGACTTGATGGTCGCGCAGCGTAAAAAACGTGCATCCTTTATAGTCCTACTTCCTCACTCCCATGCGCCGCTTTCGGTTAAAAGCCCCGCGCCGATGGGCACGATGGGGTAGGGTTGTGGTCGGAGTGTTTGAACGCACCCGGACAAATGACGTGCATGAACTCAAGTGATTGAAAGGATATCGCCATGCTGGACTGGAAAAACCGCGCAGGCACTGCCAAAGGCCCCGCCCCTGAGCCCAAGTCGGCCAACCGTAGCTACGTTCGCAACCTGGTGATGAGCCGAGCCGTGCTCAGCGTGCTGGGTTTGTACCTGTTGGTCACCGGCGGCCTGGGTTGGTACTGGAGCGAAGAGCCCGCGCTGTTCCCGGTCCAGCAAAATGCCCAGCTTGCCGCCGAGAAGGAAGGCAAGCAGATGGTGGTGGGCTACACCACCGTCGAAACCCTCAAGACCGTGGTCAGCACCTTGCTGAACAAGCCTGGTGGCTACATTTCCAACGACCGTTTCCCGCCAGGCTTGTGGATGGACAACATGCCGAGCTGGGAATATGGCGTGTTGGTGCAGGTGCGTGACCTGACCCGTGCGCTGCGTAAAGACTTCGCCCGTTCCCAGTCGCAGTCGGCTGAAGACGCCGACTTGGCCAAGGCCGAGCCGCGTTTCAACTTCGACAACAAGAGCTGGGTGCTGCCGTCCAGCGAGTCGGAGTACCAGGAAGGCATTAACTCCCTGAGCCGCTACGAAGCACGCCTGTCAGACCCGAACCAACGCGGCGCGCTGTTCTATGCCCGCGCCGACAACCTGAACAACTGGCTGGGGGACGTCGCTACCCGCTTAGGTTCGTTGTCGCAACGCCTGTCGGCCAGTGTTGGCCGGGTGAAACTGAACACCGCGCTGAAAACCGAAGCCCTGGCGCCGGGTGAAGTGCCGCAGCTCGATGAGGAAGTGGTGGAAACCCCATGGATGCAGATCGACAACGTGTTCTACGAAGCCCGTGGCCAGGCGTGGGCACTGTCCCACCTGTTGCGCGCCATCGAAGTCGACTTTGCCGACGTGCTGGCCAAGAAAAACGCCACCGTCAGCGTGCGCCAGATCATTCGTGAGCTGGAGGCCTCGCAGGAGCCGGTTTGGAGTCCTATGATTCTTAACGGCAGTGGCTTTGGCATCCTCGCCAACCACTCGCTGGTCATGGCCAACTATATTTCCCGGGCAAACGCCGCAGTGATCGACTTGCGTCAGCTCCTCAACCAGGGTTGATGATGGACGCTAGTCACAACGAGGCCGCGCACCGCGCGGCCTCTGATGCTGAACTGATCGATTGGGTCGACGAGCAGGACAACCTGCTCGGCACCCTCGTCAGGTCCGACCTTCGCCAGCGCGGCCTTATCGGCCGTTGCACCTTTATTTTCCTGTTCAATTCAGCCGGTGAGCTGTGTGTGCATCGGCGCACCCTGAGCAAAGCCATGTACCCCGGCTTCTGGGACACGGCGGCGGGTGGGATGGTCGCGGCAGGCGAGAGCTACGCTGATTCGGCAGCCCGCGAGCTGGAAGAAGAGCTTGGGGTGGCGGGTGTGCAATTGACCGAGCATGACCATTTCTACTTTGAGGATGGCGACAGTCGGCTCTGGTGCAAATCCTACTCGGCGGTCTGGGATGGCCCGTTGCACCTGCAGCCGGAGGAAGTCATGGAGGCGCGCTTTTTACCCATAGAAATTGTCCTACAGGAAGCTGAGCAAAAGCCTTACTGCCCGGACGCTCAAGAGGGCTTGCGGCGCTATCTGGCCTCGCGTCGCTAAAGTTGCATAAATTGGCGCTATTTGGCTCTTAGCAAGTCGGCTTTTTGCCGTTACACTGCGCGACTTTTCCCCCGAACCACCTTTGCGGTTCGGTAGCGCTGCCCCTGCCTGAGTGGGGCTTCGCGGTCGGTGATCCTCATTGCGAGCACCGATCAGTCTTTGTCCTCCCAAGAGGATTGCCGGTGGCCAAAAAAGCCGCATCCTTCGCCGCCCTTGGTGGCCTGGTATTTTCCACCGACGCAGGTCGACACTGCCCGGACTGTCGTCAGCCCGTGGATTCGTGCACCTGCAAACAAACCCTGATCCCTGAAGGCGACGGCATTGCCCGCGTGCGACGCGAGAGTAAAGGCCGTGGCGGCAAGACGGTGACCACCATCACCGGCGCGCCGCTTGCAGAAGACGCTCTCAAGGAATTGGCCACCACGCTGAAAAAGCGCTGTGGCACCGGTGGCGCGTTGAAAGACGGGGTCATCGAGATTCAGGGCGATCACGTCGAGTTGCTGTTGGCCGAGCTGATCAAGCTCGGGTACAAGGCCAAGAAGTCCGGCGGCTGAAAGCCTCTTCCCAACCTGTGTCTAAACTCTGTCCTGCGAGTGAGGCCGGCGGCTGAAAGCCTCTTCCCAACCTGTGTCTAAACTCTGTCCTGCGAGTGAGGTCTTACCTTGCTCACAGGCAAATCGTCATTTTCATTCTTTAGACTGCGCCAGCCTCAAACCAGGGGCGGCGCCTTCGCCTTCATTTATAGGGGACTTCGATGTCCGTACGACGCACACGCAAAGACGATGGCAGCCAATGGACAGTTGCGGACAGCCGCAGTGTTTACGGGATTCGCCATTGGGGGGCCGGGTATTTCGCGATCAATGAAGCCGGTCGCGTTGAAGTCCGTCCGAACGGCCCGAACAGCACGCCTGTCGATCTGTACGAGCAAGTCGACGAGCTGCGCAAGAGCGGCCTGTCCTTGCCGTTGCTGGTGCGCTTCCCCGATATCCTGCAAGACCGCGTGCGCCAGCTGACCGGTGCATTCGACGCCAACATCGAGCGCCTGGAATACCAGAGCAAGTACACCGCGCTGTACCCGATCAAGGTGAACCAGCAGGAAGCGGTGATCGAGAACATCATTGCCACCCAAGACGTGTCCATCGGCCTGGAAGCCGGCTCCAAGCCTGAGCTGCTGGCCGTGCTGGCCCTGGCGCCGAAGGGCGGCACCATCGTTTGCAACGGTTACAAAGACCGTGAGTTCATCCGCCTCGCGCTGATGGGCCAGAAGCTCGGCCACAACGTGTTCATCGTGATCGAGAAAGAATCCGAAGTGGCGTTGGTGATCGAAGAGGCCGCCAACCTCAAGGTCAAGCCACAGGTCGGCCTGCGCGTGCGCTTGTCGTCCCTGGCGTCGAGCAAATGGGCGGACACCGGTGGTGAGAAGTCCAAGTTCGGTTTGTCGGCGGCGCAACTGCTGTCGGTGGTCGAGCGCTTCCGCGACGCCGGCCTCGACCAGGGCATCCGCCTGCTGCACTTCCACATGGGCTCGCAGATCGCCAACCTGGCCGACTACCAGCACGGGTTCAAGGAAGCCATTCGTTACTACGGCGAACTGCGCAACCTCGGCCTGCCGGTGGACCACATCGACGTCGGTGGCGGCTTGGGCGTGGACTACGACGGTACGCACTCGCGTAACGCCAGCTCGATCAACTACGACATGGACGACTACGCCGGTGTGGTCGTGGGCATGCTCAAGGAATTCTGCGACGCGCAGAGCCTGCCGCACCCGAACATTTTCTCCGAAAGCGGCCGCTCCCTGACCGCCCACCACGCCATGCTGGTGGTGCAAGTCACCGACGTCGAGAAACACAACGACGAAATCCCGCTGATCGAGAACAAGGAAAACCTGCCGGAAACCGTGCAATGGCTGGTGGACCTGCTGGGCCCGACCGACATTGAAATGGTCACCGAGACCTACTGGCGCGCCACGCACTACATGAGCGACGTGGCCACCCAGTACGCCGACGGCAAACTGACCCTGGCGGAAAAAGCCCTCGCCGAACAGTGCTACTTCGCCGTGTGCCGCCGCCTGCACAACTCGTTGAAAGCCCGCCAGCGCTCGCACCGCCAGGTGCTGGACGAACTCAATGACAAGCTGGCCGACAAGTACATCTGCAACTTCTCGGTGTTCCAGAGCCTGCCGGACACCTGGGCCATCGGCCAGGTATTGCCTATTCTGCCGTTGCACCGTCTCGACGAAGAGCCGCTGCGCCGTGCGGTATTGCAGGACCTGACCTGCGACTCCGACGGCAAGATCAAGCAATACGTCGACGAGCAGAGCATCGAGACCAGCCTGCCGGTACACGCCTTGAACGACGGTGAAGACTACTTGCTGGGCATCTTCCTGGTCGGCGCTTACCAGGAAATCCTCGGCGACATGCACAACCTGTTCGGTGACACCGACTCGGTGAACATCTACCAGCGTGAAGACGGGTCTGTGTACAGCGCCGGGATCGAAACCCACGACACCATCGAAGACATGCTGCGCTATGTGCACTTGTCGCCGGAGGAGTTGATGACGCATTACCGTGACAAGTGCGCGAGCGCGAAGATCAGTGCGGCGGAGCGTACGCAGTTTCTGGATGCGTTGCGGTTGGGTTTGACGCGGTCTTCGTACCTGTCGTCGTAACTGAAGTGACCCGGCTCTAATGTTGGAGCCGGGCTTGGGCTCCCACAGGGGATCTGCGCTTAACTGAACGGCATTAGGGCAAGCCCGGCTACCACATGTTGACCTTCGTTTGGTTGTACCTTCTGTGTGAGGTCTGAGCGATGTCGAGTAAATTCCTGCAAGCGTTCACCCTGGCATTCGCCGCGCTGCTTGCCGCGTGCTCCCCAATCAAAGTGCTCAACGCGCTGACGCCCTCCAGCACCTTCACCAAAACCGCCTCCATTGCCTACGGCGATGACCCGCGCCAAAAACTCGATATCTACCGTCCGAGCAAAGCCTCGCCCAACGCCCCTGTCGTGGTGTTTTTCTACGGCGGCAGCTGGAACAGCGGTGCCAAGGATGACTACGGTTTTGTCGGCGAAGCCCTGGCTTCACGCGGCATCGTGGTGGTGATTGCCGATTACCGGCTCTACCCGCAAGTGCGTTACCCACTGTTCCTACAGGACAACGCCCAGGCCGTCGCCTGGACCTATCAGCACATCGCCGACTACGGCGCCGACCCCAAGCAGCTCTACCTGATGGGGCACAGCTCGGGTGCTTACAACGCGTCGATGTTGGCGCTGGATGCGCGCTGGCTTGGCGAAGTGAATATGTCGCCATCGATGCTCAAGGGCTGGGTCGGCTTGGCCGGGCCGTATGACTTCCTGCCGATTGACAACCCTGACGTGAAACCGGTGTTTTTCTTTCCCGACTCACCGCCCGATTCCCAGCCGATCAACCATGTCAGTGCCGGAGCACCGCCGAGCCTGTTGATTGCCTCGACGTCCGACAGCCTGGTCAACCCCACGCGCAATACCGGCGGGCTGGCGAAGAAGTTGCGCGCGGCGGATGTGCCGGTTGAAGAGTTTTACTTCACCAAGACCAACCACGCGACGTTGGTGGCGTCGATCTCCCGGCCCTTACGCTGGCTGGCGCCGGTGCTGGATCGGGTAACCGCATTTATCAGGTTCACGCCGGGCGATTGATCCGATAACGCCAAGGCTTATTGTAACGTCAGGCAGTTTTCCTGTTGGCAGGCACCGGTTTTGCCTGACAGTGTTATGAACTTCACGGCGTCCGTTTTGGTTGTGGTGGACAGCGTGATGACGCCATTGCTCAAGTCCATGGTCAATATGCCGTTAGGCTGGAGGGTTTCCTTCTCGGAGTCGGCGTTGGCCACTTGCATGAAAACGCTCAAAGGGTGAAAACGGCGGGGCTTTTGCGATCCATGTCGGGTCCTTCCTGAAAGGATAGATGTCTGCGTTGCTTATTTTTCTCGATATTTTTGACGGTACAGGCTGTACACCGTTGAGGTCTCGGTGCTATTGCCGCCCATGTGGGTTCGTCCCTGGGTTGCAAGAAGGTTGGGGCCTGAATTTATCGCTCTTCAGGGCCCACCTCCATTCAACGCCGATGACGGGCTTTTGTAACCTGTGAGAACTAACAGGTCGAAGCGCCAAGCCATTCGTTCCTTTTGCTCAATCGCCAAGCGATCACCCACAGCGTAAGACTGCGCAAGGCCATGAACAGCAGAAAGGTTATCCACAGGCCGTGGTTGCCCAGGCTCTGCAGCGCCCAGGCGAACGGCAGCACCAACAGTACCGTCAGCAGCATGCCGTTGCGCATTTCCCGCGCGCGGGTGGCGCCGATGAACAGGCCGTCCAACAGGTAACTCCACACCGCAATCAAAGGCAGCACGGCCAGATAGGGCAAGTACATGTCGGCGGTTTCGCGCACGCTGGGGATGTCGGTTTGCATGGCGATAAACAGGTGGCCGGCGAAGGTGAACAACAGCGCGAAGCCGACACTGGCGATCAGCGACCAGCCGCAGGCGACCACCAATGAACGGCGCAGCGCCTGACGGTCATGGGCGCCGATGGCATGCCCGCACAGCGCCTCAACGGCGTGGGCCAAACCGTCCAGAGCGTGGGCAGTCAGCAGCAGGCCGTTGAGCAGCAGCGCATTGGCCGCCACGGTGGCATCGCCCAGGCGTGCGCCCTGCACCGTGATCATGAAAAACACCGATTGCAGGGCAAGGCTGCGGATAAAAATGTCGCGGTTCACCGCCAGCAGCGGGCGCCAGCTTTGCCACAGCGTTAAGGCCGCCCAGGCGATGTGCCCGGGATAGGCGCGCAGGGCTTTTTGTGTGAGCGCCAGGCCGAGCAGGGCGCCGGTCCATTCGGCGATGACGGAGGCGCGCGCGGAGCCGACCACACCCCAATCCAGGCCGAGGACGAACCACAGGTTCAAGGCGATGTTGACCAGGTTGGTGGTCAGCAGAATCGCCAGCGGCGCGCGGGCGTTTTGTGTGCCCAGGAACCAGCCGACCAAAGCGTAGCTGGCCAAGGCGGCGGGCAAGCCGAACAGGCGCGTGTGGAAAAAATCGCGGGTCAGTTGATTCAGTTCGGGGGAAGGCTGCATCCACTCCAGGGCCAGATGGCTCAGGGGGATGCCGACCGTGCCCAGCAACATCGCCAGGCCCAGCGCCAGCAGCAAACCTTGCAGCAGGATTTGCCGCAGTGCGGCGCCATCATCTCGCCCGGCGGCTTGGGCGGCGAACCCGGTGGAGCCCATGCGCAGAAAGCCCATGGCCCAGGCGAGGAAGGTATACAGGCTGGCACCGACGGCCACGGCACCCAGTTGGTGGGCGTGGGGCAGGTGGCCGATGACCATGCTGTCCACCAGGGCTACCAGCGGCACCGAGATGTTGGACAGGATCATCGGCGCGGCCAGGGCCCAGACGCGGCGGTGGGTGGGGCGGTGGCGCCAGTCGGTGAGCAGGGTTGTCATTTGGGCTCCTTTGGGGAGCGGCATTACCACAGGCCGAGCATTAGCCAGATGACGCCTGCGATGATCGAGGCGCGCATGAAGGCGCGTACGGCTGAGTAGAGGAAGAGCAGGCCGACGATCAAGGTGATGATGCTGATGATCGAAGTGTCCATGCCCAGTGCGCGGGACATACCTTCGACGAAGTTGCCGCCAGCGTTGGTGAGCATGTTGAACAGCCCGCTGAAGAACTCGACGATGTAGTGGATGATCAAGCCGATTGTGTTACCCAGCCATCCGAAAAAGTCTGCTTGCATAGGTGTGTCTCGATGAATAAGTGGACGAAATTGCCAACACTGAGCCTTTGGTCGCGATGGGGGTTGCTCCCGAAGGCGTCCTCAAACACACCACCGGGATTCACTTGCCTTCATCCCTGATCCCCCGGAAGCTATACACCTTCAGGAGCCCCCGCATGAACCTCGAACACCTCACCGAACGCCTGCACCGCATCCGCGATAACAACGACTGGAAGCAGTTCCACAGCCCGAAAAACCTGGCCATGGCTGCCAGCGTGGAAATGTCCGAGCTGGTGGAAATCTTCCAATGGCTGACCGAATACCAATCGCGCCAGTTGCCCGCCGACACACTCGCCCACGCCGGGCAGGAAGTCGGCGATATCGTGCTGTACCTGCTGTTGCTGTGCAGTGAGCTGGGCCTGGACATGAACGAGGTGGTGCGCGCCAAACTGGCCGACAGCGAACGGCGGTTTGCCCATGAGTGACCGTCATTTTGACCAGTTGGCCACGCGCTTCGCTGAAAAAATCTACGGCGGTGCCAAAGGTGCAATCCGCCTGGCAGTGCTGCAGGCCGACCTCGCCGAAGCCCTGCCAGACCGCCCGTTGCGTGTGCTGGATATCGGCGCGGGCCTGGGGCATATGTCGCTGTGGCTGGCCGAACGCGGCCATCAGGTGACCCTGGCCGAGCCCGCCGAGCCAATGCTCGACGGCGCGCGCCAACGCTTCGCCGACGCCGGCCAGACCGCGACCTTTATCCATGCGCCCTGGCAAGAGCTGCTCGGCCAACTCACCGAACCTTACGACCTGGTGCTGTGCCACGCCGTGCTGGAATGGCTGGCCGAACCCCATGCGATCCTGCCGGTGCTGCACCAGCTCACGGTGCCCGGTGGCTGGCTGTCGCTGGCGTTTTACAACCGCGATGCGCTGATTTACCGCAACCTGCTCAAAGGCCACTTCCGCAAAATGCGCAAGAACGACATGGCCGGGGAGAAACAGAGCCTCACCCCGCAACAGCCGCTCGACCCACGTGAGTTGGCGGCGCAACTCGAGGGGCTTTGGCAGGTCGAAAGCCAAAGTGGCGTTCGGGTGTTCCACGACTATATGCCGGTGGAATTCCAGGCCCGCGTCGATTTACAGGACTTGTTGGAGATGGAACTTGCTCACCGTCGTCACCCAAGCTTTGCCGGACTTGGGCGTTATTTGCACTGGATCTGCCGTCCGGTTTAAGCGGCCCAGTCTGCGGAGGTCGAAATGCGTCGTCTCTGTTTGATCTTGTTTTCAGTAGGCTTGAGCGCCTGCTCCAGCCCCAATCCCTACGTGGCCGCCTCGGCCCCGATGCCGCCGGCTCCGGCCCAGGCGGCCAGCACCTTTGACGCCAGCGCCTACCCGGCGCCGGTGCGCGACTATGGCGCGTACCGCAGCTGGGGCTGGCTCAACGGCCAACTACCGCCGGGCACCGCCTGGGCCGACTCGGCGCAGATCGCCGAAGCGGTCAGCGGCGCCCTCGACCAGCGTGGCTTGCGCCCCTTGCATGACAACCGCCCACCCGACCTGCTGGTGAGTGCGGATGTGCGCCTGGAAAAGCGCCTGCGCCAAGTGCAGGAAGACTATCGCAACGGTTACGGCGGCTATAACCGCTATGGCAACGGCTACGGCATGTACAACACGGTGCCGGTGGTGCGCACCTATGAAGTGACGGTCGCGGTGGCGCGTATCAGCCTGTTCGACGCCCGCACCCGCCAGCCGGTCTGGAGTACCAGCGCCGAAACCGCCAGCCAGGGCAGCCTGAGCGAACGGGCCGATGCATTGCGCGCGGCGATGCAAAAAGCAATGAGCGCTTACCCACCCAGTTAGCCGCTATTCTCATCTCAGGCTGAATTGTCTTTTGGAGATAGACCATGTTTCGTCGCATTGCTGCACTTGCTGTTGTCGTGTTGCTGGGCGGTTGCCAGACCAACCAGGTCAACCACGATTTTGACGCCAGCCGCGACTTTGGCGCCTACCGCAACTGGGCCTGGAAAGACCCGGCGCTGCAATACCGCCCGGATGATCCACGCATCAAGAGTGACCTCACCGAGCAGCGCATCCGCCAGGCCGTGGGCGAACAACTTGACCAGCGCGGCCTGCGCCCTGCAGCGGCCGGCACCAAGGCCGACCTGAATGTGCAGGCCTACCTGATCGTCGAAGACCGCCAGCAACAAGTCACCACCAACTACGGCGGCGCCTGGGGTGGCCCCTGGAATGGCTATTGGGGCGGGCCGATGTACAACGAAACGCGCAACATCACCTACAAAGTGGCAACACTCCAGATTGACCTGCTGGACGGCAAAGACGGCAAGCTGGTATGGCGTGGCAGTGACGAGCAAATGATGGCCAGCAGCCCAAACCCACAAGACCGCAACAACGCCATCCGCACCACCGTCAGCAAAATCCTCTCCAACTACCCACCGCACTACACCCCGCATCGCGGGCAAGCCCGCTCCCACATTTGATCTTCATCACCTTCAGCCCTTGTCTACACTCATCTACACCCCAGGAGAGTAAGCGCTCGGCAACTCGCCGGCACAGGAGTGCTCGATGTCTCCCCGATTTCAGTGCAAGCAGCGTGGCGCTATCGGCTTGATGGCCGTCGGCGTATTGGCGGTGGTCTTAGCCTTTACCTTATTGGTGATCGACAGCGGCCGCTTGTACCTGGAAAAGCGCAAGCTGCAAGGCGTGGCCGACACCGCGGCACTGGAAGCCGTCAGCCGCAACGGCACCTGCCTGACCGGCTTGAGCGCGGCGGCTTACGCGGGGCAAAGTGTGGCGCGCAACCATTTCGTGGTAGGTAACGGCAACACCCTGGTCACCACCTGTGGCACCGTCACCACTCCCGCCTCGGGCCGGCGCACCTTTAGCGCAAACCCTGCGGTCTCGACAGCCATCCAAGTGGTGGCCAGCAAAACCGTTACCACCAGCGTGGCCGGTGGCGTCTGGTCGTTGTTTTCCGGCAACTCGGTCAGCCTCAACACCGTATTGACGGCCACGGCAGTGGCGGCCAAACCCACGCCAACCTTGGCCCAGCTGACCATCAACAGCACCCTGGCCAGCGTCGACACCGCGAGTGCCAGCCTGTTGAACCCGCTGTTCAGCGGCTTGCTCGGCGGCAACCTCAACCTGACGCTCGCCGGCTGGAATGGCCTGCTCAATACCAACATCAGCCTGCTCAGTTACCTCGACCAACTGGCGATTAACCTGGGCGTGACCGCCGGTAACTACACCCAACTGCTCAGCACCAACGTCACCGCCTCGCAATTGATCCAGGCCGCGATCACCGTGCTCACCGCCAACGGCGCAACAGCCGACGTATTAACCGCCTTGGGCAACCTGAAAATCGCCGCGATCAACCCGACCCCGCTGACCCTTGGGCAGATCCTGCAACTGCAAACCGGCACCACCGCTGCGGCGTTGAATGCCAACCTGCAGGTGTTCCAGCTGATTCAGGGTGTGGTGCAACTCTCCAACAGCCAGAGCGCGGCGGCAGCGACCTTGCCCGTGAGCCTGCTGGGCCTGGCCAATATCACCACCCAAGTGAAGGTGATCCAGCCGCCGCAGTTGTCGGCCATCGGCAATCCGGCGCTGGCTGTCGCCAACCCTACCGGGCCGAATGCGATTTACGTGCGTACCGCCCAGGTGCGCACCCAGGTGACGGTCAGCCTGCCGGTGTTGAGCAGCTTGTCGGGGCTGACGACGGCAGTGAATAACCTGGTGGGGCCGCTGACGCCGGTGATCAATGGGCTGCTGAGCTTAAACCTGGTAACCACGCTGAATTCGGCGTTATGCCTGCTGGGGGCCGGCTGCCAACAGTTGGATTTGTTGGCGCTACCGGGCAATCTGCCGCTCAATATTGTGCTGGATGCCGGGGGCGCCAGCAGCTACGTCAAGGCCTACAGCTGCCCGACCGGCAGCGCGGGCACCAAGAGCCTGACGGCGTACACCACGACCTCGTTGGCTTCGCTGAATGTGGGCAATATCACCAATGCGTTTTCCTCCACGTTGCCGATGACCGTGGCACCTTTGGCGCTGATCGATATCGGCACCAAGACCTGTCATCAGATCCTGGGGGTCGGCACCTGTGGCGCTCGCGTGCCGTTTACCGGCGGTGGCGTGGCGATCAAGGTGCAAAGCCCGATTGCGGCTAGCGATCAAACCCTGGTGTTTTCCAGCACCACGCCGTTCGCCACGCCGCCAAACGTGGGGCTCACACCGACCTATCAGGCCGCCACCCCGGCGACCAATGTGGTGAGCAGCCTGTCGACCACGCTCAATGGCGTAGGCATCACCGCTTACCAGCCGGTGGGCGGAAACCCATTGGGCGCGCTGGCTCCGACCGTCGTGTCGCTGCTCGGCAGCGTCAGCGCCATCGTCACGCCAGTGGTGGATAACCTGCTGGGCCCGCTGCTCAACCCGATCCTCAACAACCTGCTGAACATGCTCGGCGTCAGCCTGGCGAATGTGAATGTCGGCGCCAACCTGACCTGCGGCCAGACCGGCGAAGCCTACTTGGTGATCTAAGCGTCGATGGCCCTGGGCAGTTCCACACAAAACCGTGCGCCGTGTTCGCCGTTGCTGACACTGAGGCGCCCGCCCATGTTTTCCACAATGCCGTAGCTCACCGACAGGCCCAGCCCGGTGCCCACGCCAATCGGCTTGGTGGTGAAAAACGGTTCGAAGATGCGCTCCAGCAAGCGTGGGTCGATGCCGCCGCCGTTGTCCTCGACCCAGATGCGCACGTGACGGCTGTCGTGTTCGGTGTGTACGGCGATCCACGGGCGCAGCTCTGGGTTTTTTTCACGTTGGCCCAGCAGTGCGTCGCGGGCGTTGACCATCAGGTTGATCAACACTTGCTCAAGCTGGTCGACATAGCCTTTGACCTGCACGGGAATGTCCGCCTGGGTCAGGCGCACGTCCACGCCTTTACCGCGCAAGCCTTCGCTGAGCAACGACAAGGTGCCCTCGACCGCCTGCGCCGGGTCGAAAGGTTGCTGCTCGACCTCCGAGCGGCGGCCGAACACGCGCATATGGTCCACCACACGGGCCGCGCGTTGGACCTGGGCGTCGATGCGCTGGAGTTTCTCGGTCAGGTAATCGATCTGCGCATCACCGTTGCCCAGGCGCTTGAGCACATTGACGATGGCCATGCGCATCACGTTCAGCGGCTGGTTGATCTCGTGGGCCAGGCCCGTGGCCATTTCGCCGAGGGTGGCCATTTTTGCGCTTTGCGTCAGTTGTTGCTGGGAGCGGCGCACTTCAGTGTTGTCGCGGCCCACGGCCTGCACCTCGACCAACGCACCGTGCTCATCGAATACGCCACGGTCCGACCACACCCACCAGGCATGTTCGCGCCCAGGCAGTTGCAGGCTGATCTCGGCGGTGCTGACCGGAAACTCCGGCGTCAGTTGCCGGATGCGCTGCACAAACGCTTCGCGCTGTTCGGCTGACAGCCAGTCGCCCAGGTTCAGCCCGCGCAACTGTGCGGGCCGGCATTCGAGGTAGTTGGCCAACGGCGTGTTGCCGAACGTCAGGGTCAGGTCCGGGCGGTAGCGGCAGATCATCGCCGGGGAGTCTTCCACCAGGATGCGGTAGCGCTCTTCGCTGTCTTTGACCTGTTGTGCGGCCAGCGTCGCGTCGGTCACGTCCAGCCATAGGCCAATTGCTTCCACCGGCACACCGAGGTCGTCGCGCAGCAGTTTGGCTTCGTCGAGCAGCCAGTGGTAATCGCCCTGTTTGTCTTGCACACGGTAACGGCTGCGCACGCTGCCTTCGCGCAGCAGTTGGCGCGTGCGCTGGAAGTACAGGTCGCGGTCGTCGGGATGTACCCACTGCACCAGGCTGTCGTGAGTGCATTCGGCCAGGGTACGGCCCAGCAGCGGCAGCAGGCTGTCACTGAAAAACACCGGCAGCAAGGCGCCGTTTACGTAGCGTTGCACGTAGATGACCGCCGGTGAGCTGGCAATCAGGTTATCCAGGCGCGCGTGGGCGGCGTCGGCCTGTAGTTGCTGGTTTTTGATGTCGCTGATGTCGAGCATGAAGCCGACCCAGCGCCGTTGTTCACCGCTTTCTAGCACTTGGCCTTGTACGCGGTACCAGGTCGGCGGCTGGGCGCTGTCGCCACGGTTGAGGCGTACGCTGGCGAGCAGCGGTTTGCCGAGGGCTTGCAGGTCGCGTAGGCGGCTGTGCAGTTCCTGGCGGTCGGCGGGGTGGATGAGCGCCAGCCACGTGTCGAGGGCTAGGCGGGTGGGGCCTTCCTCCGGGCCGAGGTTGCGCATCAGTTGCGGCGCCAGTTGGATCTCGTCGCTGGCGGGCAACAACTCAAACCAGCCGGTGCCCAGCAAGCCTTGCAGGGCTTCCAGGCGCTCCAGTTGTTGATGGTGCCGTTGTTCGCGCAGGCGGCTGAGCAGGGGCGCTGCGAGGGCGGCGGCGAGGTTCAACCAGTCGCGCTCGCGTGTCTGCGGTTGGCCGTTATAGGCGCCGCACAATAGCCACGCCGCCACGCCTTGGCCGTCGCGATACGGCACCAGAAAACCGTCGGCATTGCCGAACACACTGTGCAAACGCGGATGCTCTCCGCGTCCATAAGGCGCTTGCAGGCTCAGCGCGGTGGTGCCGTTGAGGCTGTCCAGGCAGGTGCCGAGGCGCTGCCCGGTGTGCCAGAACAGCGGCGCGTCGTGGTTGGCGTACTGGCTGTAGATCACCCAGGCCTGGTCCTCTTGATCAAGCAACGCAAGGGCCACACACGGGATGCGCCAGCGCTGCGCCACGCTGCACAGCTGTTCGTTGAACACCTCGGGCAGTCGGCTGAGGCTGCACACGCGCAGGTGTTCACTCACCAGGCTGACCAATTGCTGATTCTGTTCACGCTGCTCGGCCAGGTGCCGGCCGCTGAGCAAGTCGCCGATGTCCACGGCATGCAGCAGCCAGCCGTTATCCTCCGCCTCAAGGGTGCCGCGGGTGTGCAGGATTTGCCCGGCGGCGCCTTGGAAATCCAGGTCCAGGCTGTGGCGCTGCCAATCGGCCGGCACGCCTTCAACCGTCACCGCGCTGTGCGCGCACAGCAGGTCTTGCAGGGGCGCCGAATCAGCGTATTGCGCCAGTTGTGGGCGTAGCCTGCCGCTGATGTCGAGCACGCGGCCTTGCGCGTCCAAGTGCACGTGCAGCCCGGCGCAAGGCGCTGCCGGCCTGTCGATGGCCAGCGCGCTGCTTCTGCCGAGCAGGCGCCCGAAGAGTTTGTCCCCCGAGGTCAAAACTGCAGGCTCGAGGTGGCCTGCAGTGTCGCCGGCAGCTGCGGCACGGTGCCGATGCCGGGCAGCACAATAAGCGGCATCACCGCCTGGAGATTGGCCGTGGGGTAGTTGATCTGTACTGACAGCAGGCCACCGACGAAGGTGGTGCTGACTTGGCTGGCGTTGAAGTTGTACGCCGGGGGAATCCACACCAAGCGGTTGGTGACGGCGGCTTTGGCGGTGCTTTGCACGGCGGCTGTATAGCCGGCCATGTTGGGGTCCAGCGCTACACTCAGGCGCACGGCTTCAGCCGTCGCCTGGTTGAACGACTGCAACAGCAGCAACGGCAGGCTATAACTGACCATGCCGTAGAACACCGCGAAAAAAATCACGAACACGGCAATGAACTCGAGGGCTGCCGCGCCTTTTTGCTTATTCGGGAGGCTTGTTTTCATCACCGCGTCTACCCTGACGGCTACTACTTAATATCAGCATAGAATCAATCAGCAAAAAGGGATGTTTTTTAGTGATCCATGGCGCAGTGGTGTTGGTGTGGTTAGGGCTGTGTGCGGTGCAGGACGTTCGGCAGCGGCTGCTCGCCAATCGCCTGACACTGGGCGCGGCCCTGTTGGCGTTGATCTACCTGTTCTGGACCGGCACCACGTGGCTCGGTGCGCCGGCCGGGCAGGGGTTGCTAGCGTTTTTACTGGCGCTGCTGCTGACTTTGCCCGGTTACGCCCTTGGCCGCCTGGGTGCAGGCGATGTGAAGCTGCTCGCGGCGTTGGCGTTGGCCTCGGATGCCGAGTACTTACTGGGGTCGTTTGTAGGGGCTGCGATCGCCAATGTGCTCTGGCTCATCATCGCGCCAAAGCTTTGGCCGCATATGAATCAAGGCCTTAGAGAGCATATGGTGTATCTGGCGCCGGGAGAGTCAAAAAAGATGCCATTTGCTCCGTTTTTGCTGGTAGGTTTCGCCCTTGCTTGGCGTTGGATCCACTAGTCGTATGAGTGTATTAACGCTATGTACATAGTCATAAAGTACGTCTACGTTTAATAAACGGATGTACAGGAAACATGTGTCGTAAAGGGATGGTCAATCTTTTGGCTTGCAATGCATGGAGTAGCGCGTGAACAAGCTTATCTCTGCGGTAAAAGTGCTCGTTGTCGATGATCAACCGCTGATCGTAGAAGAGCTCTGTGAATTTCTTGAAAGCAGCGGTTTCCGCTGTGTCCCCTGTGAATCCAGCCAACAGGCCCTGAAGCGCTTCAGCGAAGAGCCCGAGATCGGCCTGGTGCTGTGCGACCTGCACATGCCGGACATGGATGGCATTGAGTTGGTGCAGGCCCTGCAAAAGGTCGCCGGTAAGCAGCGGGTCTTTGAGGCGATCATGTTGACCGGCCGCGCCGACAAGCAGGACGTGATCAAGGCCCTGCGCGCCGGGATCGCCGACTACTACCAGAAACCCATCAACCTCGACGAGTTGCTCGAAGGCTTGCTGCGCCAGGAAGCTGCGTTGCAAGAACGCAAAAAGGATCTGCAACTGGGCGACCTGAACCAGAAGCTGCAATTTCTTTCCGAGTCCATCAACGACCTGTACCAGGACCTCGACAAAGTGCGCAGCAGTCGGCCAGGCCTGGACGGCGAAGAAGTGTCGGCCGAGGAGGCCGGGCCGGTTGAAATTCCGGCGATCTTCAACCAGCTTTCCCCGCGCCAATTGGATGTCGCACGGCTGGTGGGGAAGGGGCAGACCAACTATCAGATCGCCTGCGAATTGGGCATCACAGAAAACACCGTGAAGCTGTACGTGTCCCAAGTGCTGCGCCTGACGCACATGCACAACCGTACGCAACTGGCGTTGGCGTTGTCGCCGAACAACTCGGTGATGCGTCAGCGCGTGACGGCGCACTGATCTGTCTGTTTGGATGCAGTCAAACATGTGGGAGCGGGCTTGCTCGCGATAGCGGTGTTGAAGTGCGCCCCAAAAGTTGGACAGCTTTGGCCCGCTCCCACATTTTGATAGAGACCTGGCGGGTATTTTCTTAATTACTCCCTCCAGTTTTCCCCCCCACCTTCTGCTCGAAATACTCCGGAATCGGGTACTTGTAGCTTTCCAACAACCGCTGATGAGCTTTATCGCGTTCGGCCGCTGAGGCCTTCTGTGGGGTCTTAGACGCGGCGCTGCCGGTGGACTGCAGCGTCAGTCATTGTTCGGTCTGCGCCTGCTGCGGTGACGAGGGGCCGGGTTCGATGGCCATGACGCTCATGGGCAGCGCCAGCATGGCCAGGCTTGCGAGATAAGGCATTTTCATCATCAATTCCTCGGGTTGCTTGCGGCATCACTGACCGTGGCGATCTGGTCTTTGGCTTTGGTGGCGGTTGCACTTGAGCCTTTGAGTTTCTCGGCCCGCGCCTGGGCTTCGGTGACTTGCTCAGGGCTCAGGCCCATCTGGCTGACCAGTTGCGCGGCTTGTTTCCAGTTGTCCTGATAGATCAACAGCGTCACCAGGTTGACTGCCGCCAGCGGGTCGCTCTGCTTGAGCTCCATGGCGGTCATGAACTCGAAACGCGCGTCTTCCAGGCGCAGTTGGTTGAGGTACACCACGCCCAGGTCATTGCGGATTTTCTCATCGGTGGGTGCCAGCCGCGCCGCGCGTTGCAAGTGGGCCACGGCTTGCGCGTTATCGCCCTTGGCCGAGGCGATTTGCCCCAGGCCGTGCTCACCTTCGGCGGCCATGCAGGTGCCGAGCAGGCTGCGGAACAACGGCTCGGCTTCACTGCGCCCGAGCAGGCGATAAGCCTTGGCCTGCCGCAGGCGCACCTGGGGCAAATTGGCTGGCAAGCTTTGCAGGTTGGCGAGGCTGGCGTGCAGCTTGCCGTCGCCGGCCATTTCATCGGCCAGGTTCAGCGCCAGCTCCTGGTCGGAGCTGGGTTTGGCGCAACTGCCGGTGCCCGTCAACGCGCCCCACGGGGTTTGGCCGTTGGTGGCGCAACCGCCCAGCAGCAACAGGCTAAAACCGGCTATCAAGGCTTTCATCGGGCGCTCCTCATAAGTTACTCAAGGCCCGGGTGATGCCGATAAAGGCAGGCCCCCCGAGCACGATCAGCAAGGCTGGAAACAAAAACACCATCATCACCACCGACATTTTTGCCGACATCTTCGACACGAATTCCTGGATCCGCGTGAGGCGTCGGTCGTCGAGCAATTGCTTGAGCGACAGCAGCGATTTCATCGCGCCGCCGCCTTGCTGTACCAACTGCTGGAGGATGGTGCAGGTGTCGGTGAATTCATCCACGGCCAACAGCCTGGCGGTCTTGCCCATTTCCTCGCTCAGCTCCAGGCCGGAGTCGACGCGGGTCAGGATCAGGCGCAGTTCATGAGTCAGCGCCGGCAGCAGGCGCTGCGCTTCAATGCTCAGCACGCGCAGCGCTTGTTCGACCGCCATGCCGGACTCGAACAGAATGCGCAGCAGCGGAATGAAGGTCGATACCTCGTGGGAGATGCGTTGCTGGCGAGCCTTGGCGGCCCTGGCGAGGATGCGCTTGGGCAACAGATAGCCGATGCCCAGGGCCAGCAAAGGCGCCAGCCACGGCGAGCCTACGTTAGGAAACAGGAACTCTTGGGCCACTAAGGTAATGACCAACAGCAACAACGGCGTGCCGACCTGGAAGGCGGCGAACATCGAGCGCTGGTTGGCTTTGCGCCAGCCGACCCGGTTGAGCAGGATTTGGGTTTCGTTGTCCAGGCTCACCGAGCGTTGCGCGAGTGGGCTGCTGCCCAGTTGCCGCATCAGCGTGCCGAATGTGTGTTCGCGCGCCATCTGGCCCTGCAAGCGTTGGGCAACCAGGCGCTGGCCGCGCCGGTGCTTCATCAGGTTGGCCAGCACCAACCCCAGGGCGGCGATGAACAGTACAGCGCTGATCAGCAGTGCAATCGCCATCTCATACGCTCCGCAACATGCGCCACAAGGTGAAGCAGCCCAACAGCTGCATCACCAGCGCTACGAACAACAGGATGCGCCCGGTGCCGTCGTTCCACATGGTCATCAGGTACGCGGGGTTCACGGCCAGGAAGTAGCCGATCATCGAGATCGGCAGGGCGGTGAGCACATAGGCGGTCACCCGGGTTTCGCCGGTCAAGGCACGCAGTTGGCGGGCGGCTTGCTCGCGCTCGCGGATCATCTTGATCAGGTTTTCCAGCAGTTCGCTGGCGTTGCCGCCGTAGCGGTGGTTGACCTTCAAGCCCAGGGCGAACAGGCGAAACTCGTCACGCTCATAGAACTCGGCAAAGTCGTGGGCCGACTCCGGCAGGCTCACGCCCAACTGCACGTTACGGCGGATACGGCCCATGGCTTGTTGCAGCGGGTCTTCGGTGATCTCGATGCCGCCCAGCACCGCGTCAGCCAGCGTGCGCCCGGCCTTGAGGCTGCGCACGGTGTGGTCGAGCAATTGCGGCAGTTGTTCGATCATGCGCTTGATGCGCCGTTGATAGCGCCAGGCGATGTATAGGCGCAGCACCAAGGGCGGCAATACCAGCATCACCAGCAGGCCAATCCAACTGGCAACCAGCAACCCCAGCACCGCGCCGAGGGCCCAGGCTGCAAGCCATAGGCCGAGGTGGTCACTGGGTTTGCCCAGGCCTGCGCGCAGGAACATGCGTTCCATGCCGCTCCACTGGCTGTTCGCCTCGACGAGCTGCGGCTGGCCTTCGGCAAGGCGGCCTAGCACACGCTCGGTCTGGGCGCGGCGCAAACCGTTCTGGAAGGAGCGAATCGACAGGCCGATCAGGATCAGGCAGATGAGCAGCAGGATAGCCCCGGTCATGCTTGCGTCTCCTTCAAGGCAGTAACGGTTCGCGGCGCAGTTTTTCACCGGCCGGGTTGACCGCCTCGCGCAGAAAGCCGAAGCCGGTACGCCGGTCGTGTCGGAACAGGGTGTTGGTCACGTACACGTCTTCACGGATGCCTACCACCTCGACCACTTCGCTCACGCAGCGACGTCCGTCCGGCAGGCGCGTCAGTTGAATCACCACGTCCAGCGCCGCGCAGATCATTTGCCGCAAGGTTTTTTCCGCCACCACGCGGCCGGTCAAGCCCACCAGGGTTTCCAGGCGCAGCAGCGCATCGGCGGCGTTGTTGGCGTGCACGGTACTCATGGAGCCGTCGTGGCCGGTGTTCATTGCGGTGAGCACATCGAGTACTTCCACGCCTCGGATCTCGCCGAGAATGATGCGGTCCGGGCGCATCCGCAGGGCGTTGCGGATCAGGTCGCTGGCCTTGACCTCACCATGGCCCTCGGCATTCGGCGGGCGGGTTTCCAGGCGCACGACGTGAGGGTGGCCCAGTTGCAGTTCGGCCACGTCTTCGATGGTCACCAGACGCTCATGCGGGTTGATCAATTGGCTGAGGATATTCAGCAGCGTGGTTTTACCGGTGCCGGTGCCGCCGCTGATGAGGATGTTGCAACGCTTGCCCACCGCTTCCTGGAAGAAATCGAAGATGTTCTGGTCGATGGTCTGCATCGCCACCAGGTCGCTGCTTTTGAGCATGTCCTTGCGAAACTTTCGGATCGACAGGCATGGCCCGTCCAAAGCAATTGGCGGGATGATCGCGTTGACCCGGCTGCCATCCGGCAGGCGCGCATCGACCATCGGCGACGACTCGTCCAGGCGCCGGCCCAGCGGCGCCAGAATGCGTTGCATCACGCGCTCCACGTGGTGAGCATCGATAAAACGCAGGTCACTTTGGTGCAGAAGACCATCACGTTCGATAAACACCCGGTGCGGGCCGTTGACCAGAATCTCCGTCACCGACGGGTCGCGCAGCAGCACTTCCAGCGGGCCGAAACCGGTCAGCTCGTCGACGATTTCTTCGGCCAGGCGCTCCATCTCGTAACGGGAAATCGCCAGGTGCATGCGGTTGATGTATTCGGCGACTTTGTCGATGACAAATTGCGCCAGCAGCGGGCGCGAACCTTCCAGCAAGTTCTTTCCCGACTCTTCGATGGCATCGATGATGTAGCGATGCAGCACCAGCTTCAGCCCATCGTGGTCGGTGTTACCACCGACACTGCGCGCGGGTGCGCCAAAGAGTTTTTCGCCGTTCATTTGCCGCTTCCCAGCAGGCGTTCAAACCAGGTGTGAGAAGGTTTTTTCATGCCTTCCGAGCGTTTTGCCAGGCGTTCGCCCAGGGTTTTCATGCCTTGCGTGAGAGCTTCCCGCGGGGCCAGGCTGAACAAGGTCTGCCCTTGGTTTTTTGCATTCAGGCGCACCTCCGGGCTCAACGGCAACACGGCAATCACCTCCAGCCCAAAGCTCTTGCCCAAGGCCTCGGCGTCGGGCGCGCAGCCTTTGATGTAGCGATCGACCAACAGCTTGGCGTGCTCCAGCTTCATGCCTTTTTCGCGCCACTGGTTCAGCACCGCGAGGTTGCGGCGGCAGTCCAGCACGCTTTGATCGGTGCACCACAGCAGCTTGTCGCAATGGCTGACAAAGGTGCGCAGCGCTTCGCTGTCCGGCTGGCCGGCGAGGTTCACCACGATGTGCTGGAAGTGCTGGCGCAAGGCGCTGAGCAGCATGTACAGCTCGGCGGCGCTGGTCTGCTCCAAGGGCTCATCGCTGGAAGCGTAGGCGAGGATGCGCAGGCCATCCTCGGCAGAGGTAAAGGCACTGTTGATCAGGGTCGCGTCGAGCCGGCGCAGGTGACGCAGGGCATCACCGAAATTGAATGAGCTTTCAAGCCCCAGCAGTGCCAGGCTGTCACCCCGTGGCAGGCCCAGGTCCAGCAGCAGGGTTTGCTGGCCGCTTTTTTGTACGACCAGCGCCAGGTGGCTGGCGAGCAGTGCGCCGTCGGCATTGCTTTGAGTGCCGAACAGCACGGTGAGGCCGCCGAGCTGGGTGTTGGTGGTCACCGGCGGCAGGCGTTTGCTCAGGCGGCGCACCAGCCCGGCCACTTCGCTGGAGCGCGAGCCGTAGGCGACAAAATCCCGCGCCCCGGCGCGCATTGCATTGAGTACCAGCTGGTTGTCCATGCCGTCACCGAGGGCGACGATGGCCAGCATCGGCTTGGCTTCCAGCGCGCCTTCGATCAACGCGCTTTGGGCCACCACATGCTCGCGGTCGAGGCCGACAAACACTAGGGTGGCGAAGGTCACATCGACCAACGCCAGCAACTCATCCAGCGTGCCGCTGCCGGCGCTGACGACTTGGCCAAGCGGTGCCAGCGCGCCCTGTAGCCACTCAAGGTCAGTGGTATTACGGGTGATTGCCAGGTAGGTCTGGCTCAGGCTATCGCTCATTGGGATAACCCGTTGTTGCGGTCGAAATTGCCGTTTTCCAGGAAGTACAGGCGGTACCAATTCGGGTCATAGTTGCGCAGGTTCTCGCCGGGCAACGACGGCAGCTGGGCGTTGGCGGCCAGCGGCTGCACCAGGTGCGGCGTGACGATCATCAACAGTTCTTTGTCTTGGCGGTTGACCGAGGAATCGCGAAAGAACGCGCCCAGGATCGGGATGTCCCCCAGGCCTGGAAACTTGCTGATGCTGGTGGTGTTGTTGCTGCTGATCAGGCCGCTGATCACAAAGCTTTCGCCATCGGCCAGGGACACGCTGGTGTCGGTGCGGCGGATGGTCAGGGCCGGCACCTGGATGTTTTGAATCACCACGGCGTTGGTGTAGTCCAGCTCACTGACTTCCGGTGCCACCTTGAGGGAGATGCGATTGCGGTCGATCACGGTGGGGGTCAGGGTCAGGCGAATGCCGAACTCTTTGTACTCGATGGAAATAGTGTCACTGCCGCTGCTGGGCACCGGGATCGGTATCTCCCCACCGGCCAGGAAGGTCGCGCTTTGCCCGCTCATGGCGACCAGGCTTGGACGCGCCAGGGTGTAGGCAAAACCGCTGCTTTCCAGGGCGTTGATCATCGCGGAAACACGTCCGCCGCCGAAGCCGATATTGAACTGCTCAGCGCTCACCGGCAGCTTGAAGGTGCTGGGTGTGGGGAACAACAGGTTGGGGCTGCCAAGGAAAAAGTTCTTACCCATGCCGAGGATTTTGGTGCTGGCTTCCTTCAGCTTGGTGCGGCTGACCTCGACAAAGCGGATGTCGGTCTGCACCTGGCTGGGCAGTGAAGGGTCATCCGCTGGCGCCAAGGACAGGCTGGTCAGGGCTGACGTGGCCTTGCCCTTGACGAACACCATGCTCTGGCGCGGCGTGGTGGAGCAGGCAGTCCAGACCATCAGGCTTGTCGTACCGGAAGCGATGCCGGTCAGCAGGAAGCCGCGGTCGCCATTGAGGTGGACGTCGGCGATTTTTGGGTCGCCGATTGCCAGTCGCGTGATCGCTACCGGCGATTGCAGCTCCTGTTGCAGGCCTTCGCCTACCGAGAGCGCTGCGGGCAATTGGCCCAAGCTGGCGCAGTTGCCGGTGGCGGCTACGGCCAGGCCCACGGGCAGGTTCGACAGCAGCAGGGCACAGGCAATTTTCAGCGTGAACACCGGTGCGAAACGTCGGCTCATGCACAGCATCCTTGTTCAGTCGGGCGTTTGTTGGGTGGCTTGGTTGCCGCGTATCACCTCGACACCGGCGCGGCGCGGCGCGCTCTGGGCGAGCTTTTTCGGGGCTTGGGCGAAGGCCAGCTGGGTGAACTGGTAGAGGTCGCGGTTGGCGCTTTGCAGCTTGCCCTGCGTATCGCGTTCGCCTGCCCAATAGTGGCTCAACAGGCGTTCGTCGCTGCTGCGCACCGCCAGGCGCAAAGTACCGGCCTGGGAGGCGAGCATCAGCCGGCTCAGCAGTTGTTCGGGCACCGCCAGTACCACGGTGCGCGAGGGCGCGCGGCGTTGGGCTTTTTCTTCAGCGGTCATCGCGGGAGGGGAGGCGGGGGTGCCGTCGTTGGTCAGGCCCATTTGATCGCCGACACTGAGCAGGCGCATGGCGGGGACGACCACTTGGGCGGATTGTTCGAGGTTGGCGGTGTCCTGGCGCAGGTACAAAAGCACGTCCACATAATCGCCGGGGCTCAACTGCCCGGCCGCGCCGATCACTTCATCCACGGCCACGGCCAGGGCGCGCTCGTCCGGGCGAATCATGCGCGCCAGGGGGCCACCGGGGGTGAAGCTTTCTTCGTTCAGCCAGGTGCCGGCTTGCAGGGCGCGCCACGGTGTACGGCCGATGGCCTGGTCGACACTGGTCATGCTGCCGGCCGGCACGGTGCGTAATTTTTCGACGCTAAGGTCAGCAGCATTCAGCGCAACAAACGGTGGCACATCGTGAGCCAGCACCACCACGGGTTGGCGGGTTTGGTCTTCCACCACGGCGACGGCTTTTTCGACAGGAGCAGCCTGTGGCGGCGGTGGCGGCGCCGGAGCAGGTTCACGGCTGAGGACAAGCCCCCAATAACCGGCAAACAGCGCACCGATCAACAGCACACCAGCCAGAATCATGCTCAGACGCGTGTTCATGACGGCTCTCCTTTTCCTGTTGCACTACAACCCGTCTTCCGAACAGGCCAATTACGCAACCCGGCTGCTATGAACAGTGGACTAACTATTTCGCTATTTGAAGGTAGTTCAGCTAGGACGAAATGCCATTACTGACAGAAAAAATTCTTCGTGAAGCCCCAAGTACCCTCTGAAATCACGGATCTGAGGCACTGGAAATGCACCCACTACTTTGTGATTAATCCGTTCTTACAGTTGTGAGTGTGGGGTTTGTTGACAATGCTCAAGTGGCACATCGCAATTACTGTGCAGCACCGAGCTAGGGCGCCTGGCCGCCCAGGGAGCAGTACGATGATTCTTGATTTCCTGATTAGACTTCACGTCCAACTTCAATTGCTTTTCCAGCGCAAAGAAGGCGCGACAGCCATTGAATATCTCATTCTCGTGGCAATTGTAGCGTTGGTGATACTGGCAGCTGGCACTACCTTAAAACCACAGATCACCGCCTTCTTCACAAAAATCACCACCGCCGTTACGCCACCGTAAATTCGCAGGGCATTCGACGACTGTGCAGTACCTTGTTGATCAGGCGCTGAGGCGCCAGAGGAGCCGTATTATGATCCTTGATATGTTGATGAGATGTTGCGTTCAACTTCAGTTGCTCTTTCGTCGTAAAGACGGTGCAACGGCGATTGAGTACCTCATTCTGGTGGCCATTGTAGCGCTGGTGATACTGGCAGCAGGCACTACGCTGTCGCCTCAGATCAGCGCGTTGTTTACAAAAATCACGACAGCCATTACGCCAACGTGACCTTGTAGACGGCATTCTGTGAGTACTTTTGTTATTGATTAGCAACGCCAGGTAGTACCCATGAATGCTGCAGCTGCACCTTTTCGCCAACAAATTCTGTTGGTGGACGACGAAGAAGATGCCCTCGTAGAACTGGCGGAGTCGCTGGAGAACGAGGGCTTCGTTTGTTTTACCGCCACCTCCGTCACCTACGCGTTGCAGGAACTGACCCTGAACCCCGACATCGCATTGGTCATCACCGACCTGCGTATGCCCGAGGAAAGTGGTATCTCGCTGATCAAGCGCCTGCGCGAACACACCGATCGCCAACACTTGCCGGTGATCGTGATGTCGGGTCATGCCGAGATGGATGACGTCAGCGACATGTTACGCCTGCAGGTGCTGGACCTGTTTCGCAAGCCCATCTATCTGGTGCGGTTAATCGACACCCTCAACAGCCTATTCCCCCTGGCAGGGCGGCCTTCCCTAACAAACGAGCTGCCACAAACACTCAGAGTTGATAGCTGAAGCTCAGCGTATACCGCGGCCGCCGGTTGAAACTGTCCAGGGCGATGTCCGACATTGGCTTGGCCGCTTCAAGGGCAATGTTGTAGTACTTGTTGTCACCAAAACGCAGGCCGACAGCCGCCGATGACATGTCGTTGCCTTTGACCGGCAGCTCGTTGAACCAGGTCTTGGCGCGGTCGAGCACCACGTAGGGTTGCAGGACCTTCACCCAATCGCCGGCGCGGTTGAAGCTGTAGTTGACCTCATACGCCACGCCCCAGCCCTTGTCGCCCGAGCCTTGGTCATCAGGGTAGCCACGGCCGAAGTTCTGCCCGCCAAAGGTCGCGCGTTCACTGTCGGGCAAGGTGTTATCGCTCCAGTAGAACGCCCCCGACAGCACGCCTTGCCAGTTATCGAAGAACTTGTCGCTCTGCACGCCGGACAGGCGCAGGCGGAAGAAGTCCAGGTCAGGTTTTGTCCCTTCCAGGTCACTGCGAGTCGTGGCGCCCAAACCGTTGATGCCTTGGTACAAACCGGCGCTGAGAATACGCAATTGCCGAGTGTCGGACTTGCGCCAGTCGCCCTCGAACGCGAGCGCGCGCAAGTTGGTTTCGATGTCGAAACGGTTGGGGTAGCCCACCAGTTGATATCGCGTGGTCTGGTCCACCGTGTACAGGCGTGTGCCCAGGGTCAGCGATTCATTCGGTGAGGCAATCAGTGGGTGGGTGAAGCCGATGGTGTAGCGGTCGATTGCCTGGTGCGGTTTGAGTTGGAAGCCGCCATCGAGTTGCACGTTGGTGCCGGGGTCTGCGCGATAACGCTCGGCCGCCAGCGCCAACTGGGTGCCCTCGGCGTTGATGAATTGGCTGTAGCCCACGCGGTAGTAGTGCTCTTTGTCATCGCCCGGTGGAAACAGGCCGCTGATGTTGAGCTGTTCGCCCATGGATGTCTGCGAATTGCTGGTCGCGGTCAGCAACGCTTGCGTGCCGCCGCGGTTTTTTTCGACCAGGCTCATGCTGGTGGTGAACGGCTTGCGGCTGGCCTGGATGACCATGTGCGTGGCGCCATCGGTGGTACCCGGCGGCGGCACTTGTGCTTGCAGCGTCACCCCAGGAATGCGGCCCATGAGTGTGGTGTAGCGCTCGAAGGTCTTGCGTGTGAGCGGGCGTTCTCCCAGCAGCTTATTCGCCAATTTGTCGACGTAGGCCGACACGGAACCGATGTCGCCACTCTGTTGATAATCCTTGATATAGCCCTCCACCAATACCACGCGCACCAGGCCGTTTTCGAAGGTCTGTTGTGGCAGGAATGCGTAGGACAGCAGGTAGCCGTCCTGTTGGTAGCGACGGGTGATATTGCGGGTGGCGTCGATCAGCTGTGCGAGGTTGGTCTCATGCCCGATCAACGCCGCGTAGGCCTTGGCCGTCTCGTCCAGCGGGTAGATCGTGCCGCCCTCGATCTGCAGTTTGCGGATGGTGACTTTAGTGTCCATCAGCAAGGGCTGGTTCTGGGTCGGCGACGCTTCCGGCACCTGGGTCTGTGGTGTGACCGGCCGATAGGCGTCTGCGGGCAGGTTGGGCACCGGCAGGGTGCGGATAGTGTCGTTGCTATTGAGGAAGCTGGGAAGGGTTTCGGCCTGGACGTAGGAGGCACTGAGGGTAAGCACTAACAACGGCGTTAACACGCGCATAGGACACTCCATGGTCAAACTGCAGCAGCGTTTCTGGCCCGCCGGGTTCTGGGACGCGGTTCGGGAGAGCCAAGCATTGTTCTTTGAAACAAACCCCATAAAAAAGACGAGAGACTTATAGGGTCTCTCGTCTCAACCAAGCGTAGGCGCTGTAGGGGAGGCCGTCTAATCGGCCAGGTGCAATTTATTTTTTGCCGGTAAGGCCGTTCAATACACCGCCCAGGCCGCCGCTTGTGCCAGTGCTTGCGCTGCCGCTGGCCGAGGCACTGGCGCCTACGTTCAAGCCGCCGAGCAAGCCACCACCGCTGCTGCTGGTACCGCCGGTGACCAAACCACCGACTGCGCCCACGGTATTGCCAACTGCCGTTACGGTGGTGCCCAAGGTGTTAGTGATCGGGTTGGCGTTGGCGGCGGTCAGGTTGGTACCCAAGCCGCTGACAGCGCCACCCACTTGTGTCACCAGGCCGTTGACCGGCGCACCGATACCGGTGGTGGTGCCGATGTTTTGTGTCAGGCTGCTGACACCGGAGGTCACAGGGTTCAGCGCTGCGCCAACGTTAGTGGCCAAGCCTGCCACCGGTGCTGTGGCGGCGGTGTTGGCAACGCCGGTGCCGCCGATGATAGTGCCAAGGGAGGCGACGGTGTTGCCCAGTGCGCCACCGGTGACACCTGCTGCACTGACAGTGCCGTTGGTGTTGCCGGCGTTCAAGCCGTTACCCACATTGGCCACCAGGCCACCCACCAGTTCCGGCAGGCCGGAAGCCGAGGCGCCGCCGGCAGGTGCGACATAGCCGCCCGACTTGTCGAGCGCGCCGCCGACGCCAGCCAATGCACCGCCGACAATACCAGTGACAGGGTTGCCGGTGCCGCCGGCGCCAGCCACTTGACCGCCCAGGCCGGTAACGGTGGAGCCGACTTTATCCAGCAGGCCATTGACTGGATTGCCAAGGCCCGTGGCTTTGCCGAGGTTGCCGGTGGTGTTTTCCACCAGGGACACCACAGGCACCAGCACCTTGCCGCCGAGGGTGTTGGTCACGGAGCCCAGCGGGCCAGTGGTACTGGCGGTGCTGAGGGTGTCACCGAGCATAGTCACGGTTTGGCCGACCTTGTCCACCAGGCCGCCCGCTGCACCGCCTACGCCGCCGGTCAACCCGCCGACGACCGGAATGCCGCCTAATGTAGTGCCCAAGGACTTGCCGGTGTTCGATACGCCGGTGCCCAGGTCGGAGACGCCGTCACCTACGCCAGCGACGGTGATGCCCAGTGAATTGCTGTTGGTGCCCAGCGAGCCCAGGCCCGCGGTGACGCCGGTGCCAATGCTGGTAACGGCTTTGCCGGTCGCAGTGACCAAGCCTCCAGCGGTTACGCCGACGATGGGCACGGTGGTCAGGGTCGAACCCAGGTCGCCCACTGCTGCGCCGACATTACCCACGGTGGTGCCCACGGTGCCGACAATTTGGCCTGTGACCAGAGGCGTAGTGGTCGAGCCGGTGCCGCCACCTGTTCCACCACCGGTGCCGCCGCCAGTGCCGCCACCTGTTCCACCGCCGGTGCCGCCGCCAGTACCGCCACCTGTTCCACCGCCGGTGCCACCGCCAGTACCGC
Source organism: Pseudomonas sp. IB20 (assembly GCF_009707325.1). Lineage (NCBI taxonomy): Bacteria > Pseudomonadati > Pseudomonadota > Gammaproteobacteria > Pseudomonadales > Pseudomonadaceae > Pseudomonas > Pseudomonas gelidaquae. The sequence continues at coordinate 687,177 of NZ_CP046103.1, forward strand.
CACCTGTTCCACCACCGGTGCCGCCGCCAGTGCCGCCACCTGTTCCACCGCCGGTGCCACCGCCAGTACCGCCACCGGTCCCTGCCCCTGCGCCGGTGCCGCCGCCAGTACCGCCACCTGTTCCACCGCCGGTGCCACCGCCAGTACCGCCACCTGTTCCACCACCGGTGCCGCCGCCAGTGCCGCCACCTGTTCCACCGCCGGTGCCACCGCCAGTACCGCCACCGGTCCCTGCCCCTGAGTCAGGGGAAGATGCCGCCACGCTACTGTGATGTCCGCCACCACCGCTGCTGCAGCCGCCGAGGCTCATCGCCATGATCAGAGCCAGCGCGGTACTTGCTTTCCATAGCACTACTTGAGTTTGAGTTTTCATGATTCAGTTCCCTTGCACCTGTACAACCTTGGTTGTTTCAAACGCTCGCTATTTCTAGTAGTAGCGATACGTTTGTCCGTTTGGCTATCACAGACCCGGGCACTCTTTCGCGCAACGCTCAACTTGGTATTAACGATTTATATACTGGCCGCTTGGCAGCGCTTAGCGACTAATGCCAAGGGTATAAAGAGAGGGTGTGTCAGAATATATATATGTTTTATATCAGTGACTTAAATAAAATAAAGCGGACTGCTCAGGTCCGCTATAACTTAAGGTGTATATATACAATTAATCAGTGTTTTTCAGGTGATGGGTTGCCACTTCCCTACCATATGTTCAATGTCACTCGAGCCCTTTAACAGAAACTCACCGCTCGAACCCGGCGCACTGGCCAGCAACGTAACTTCACTGGGCAGGCGTACCGGCTTCTTGAACTCGACGTGTATTTCAATGTTGGCGGCCGGCAAGTGGTCGCACAGCGCGGCGAGGGTATGCGCCTTATTCCATAACCCGTGGGCGATGGCCTGGGGAAAACCGAATAACTTGGCGGTCAGCGCGCTCAAGTGGATCGGGTTGTAGTCCCCGGACACCCGGGCATAGCGGCGGCCGATATCGGCGGGGGCTTTCCAGCGAGTCAGCTCGTTGACCTGCGTGGGGCTGGGCAAGGTGTCATCCGCCGGCTCGCCTTCAAGCTTCACGCCCCGGCAGAGCAATTGGCTTTCGGCTTCCCACAGCAGGCCGAGGGAGTCCTCGACGGTGGTGATCACATCAAAGGTTGCGCCCTTGGCGTGCGGCTTGAGATTTTGCGCGTGCACGGCCACCGTCAGCTCACTGACAGCGCCCAGTGGGCGGTGAATGCGGATACGGTTGCTCAGGTGAATCAGCCCCAGCAACGGAAACGGAAAGTTTTTCGCCGTCAGCAATTGCATCTGCAGGCCGAACGCCAGGATATGCGGGTAAGTCGCCGGCAGGATGGGGCTGTCGGCAAAACCGCAGACGTTGCGATAAGCGGCCACGGCCTTGGGGTTGACGCTCACCCGGCAGCGCAGCCCCTGCTCGGGCAAGGTGCTGCCGGTGATCTTGCGTTTGAGCGCCGCACGCCAATACAGCGGCGGCAGAAACGGGGTATTGCCTAAGGTCAGCCACTCCATGTTTATGCTCCCAGCAGGCTTTGCCCACAGACCCGCAGTGCTTGGCCGCTGACCGCGCCGGAGCCCGGCTGGCCGAGCCAGGCCACCGCCTCGGCGACGTCCTGCGGCAGGCCGCCCTGGCCCAGCGAACTCATGCGCCGCCCAGCTTCACGCAGGGCGAAAGGAATGTGCGCGGTCATCTGGGTTTCGATAAACCCCGGCGCCACGGCGTTGATGCTGATCCCACGCTCACCCAGCAACGGCGCCCAGGCCTGGGCCAGGCCGATCAGCCCGGCCTTGCTCGCGGCATAGTTGGTTTGCCCGCGATTGCCAGCGATGCCGCTGATGGACGCCAGCAACACCACACGGCCGTTGTCGTGCAGGGTGCCGCTGTCGAGCAGCGCCTTGGTCAGCACTTGCGGCGCGTTGAGGTTGACCGCCAGCACCGCGTCCCAGTATTCCGGGGTCATATTGGCCAAGGTTTTGTCGCGGGTGATGCCGGCGTTGTGCACCACGATGTCGATGCCGTCTGGCAAGTGCTCGATCAACTGCGCGGCAGCGTCTTCGGCGCAGATGTCCAGCACCACGGTGCGTGCGCCCAAGCGTGCCGCCAAGGCTTCGAGATCGGCCTTGGCCTGGGGCACGTCGAGCACGATCACCTCGGCACCGTCGCGCGCCAGGGTTTCGGCGATGGAGGCGCCAATGCCACGGGCGGCGCCAGTGACCAACGCTTTGCGCCCGGCCAATGGGCGGGTCCAATCCTCAACCGGTGTGGCGCAGGCTTGCAGGCGAATCACCTGGCCTGAGATGTAGGCGCTTTTAGGCGACAGGAAAAACCGCAATGCACCCTCCAACTGGTCTTCGGCGCCTTCGCCCACGTACAACAATTGCAACACGCCGCCGCTGCGCAGCTCTTTTGCCAGGGAGCGACTGAAACCTTCCAGGGCTCGCTGCGCACTGGCGGCGAAGGGGTCGCTGAGGCTTTCCGGCGCCCGGCCAAGAATCACCACATGCGCGCTGTGGTCGAGATTTTTCAGCAATGGCTGAAAGAATTCGCGCAGCTGCTTGAGTTGGTCGGTGTGCTGCAAGTCGCTGGCATCGAACACCACGGCCTTGAGCTTGGGGCCATGCCCGGGAATCCACGCTGCTGCCCCCAATGGCTCAGCGCCGTAGCTGTAAGTGGCATCGGTGAGCTTGTTGGCAAACGCCAGCACCTTGGCGGCCAGGGCGCCGCCGCCTAGCAGCAGCGCACCCTCCACCGGGCGCAGGCGCCCGGCCTGCCAGCGCTCCAGGCGTACCGGTGACGGCAGGCCAATGGCGGCGACCAGGCGATGGCCGAGGCTTGAGTTGGCGAAGTCGATATAACGGTCAGACATGGAACGCTCTCCAAAGGCTGGGGTTCAAACGGTTGACCACCCCGGTGTGGTAGTCGTTCGATCAGCCTAGGCTAGGCTTGATGATTCCACCCACAACTATCAGGGAGCTTTCCATGACTCAATTGCGCCGTGTAGCGATCATTGGCGGTAATCGCATCCCCTTCGCCCGATCCAACGGTCCTTATGCTACGGCGAGTAACCAGGCGATGTTGACCGCTGCCCTGGAGGGCCTGATCGAACGCTACAATCTGCACGGCCTGCGCATTGGCGAGGTGGCGGCGGGGGCCGTGCTCAAGCATTCCCGCGACTTCACCCTCACCCGCGAATGTGTGCTGGGCTCGCGGCTGTCGCCGCAAACCCCGGCTTACGATATTCAGCAGGCGTGCGGCACTGGGCTTGAGGCGGCGTTGCTGGTGGCGAATAAAATTGCCTTGGGGCAGATTGACTGCGGCATTGCCGGGGGCGTCGACACCACCTCTGACGCGCCTATCGGTGTGAACGAAGGGCTGCGTAAGATCTTGTTGCAAGCCAATCGCAGCAAATCCATGGCGGATAAATTAAAAGTCCTGTTACAACTTCGTCCCCATCATCTTAAGCCGGAGCTGCCGCGCAATGGCGAGCCGCGCACCGGTCTGTCCATGGGCCAGCACTGCGAGTTGATGGCGCAGACCTGGCAGATTCCCCGCGCCGAGCAGGATCAGTTGGCGCTGGAAAGCCATCAGAAAATGGCCGCGTCCTACGCCGAAGGCTGGCACAACGATTTGCTTACGCCGTTTCTCGGCCTGACCCGCGACAACAACCTGCGCCCCGACCTGACCCTGGAAAAACTCGCCAGCCTCAAGCCGGCGTTCGAGCGCAGCGAAAAGGGCACCCTCACCGCCGGCAACTCCACGCCGCTCACCGATGGTGCATCGCTGGTACTGCTGGGCAGTGAAGCCTGGGCCAAGGAACGCGGCTTGCCGATCCTGGCGTACCTGCGCGATGGCGAAGCGGCGGCGGTGGATTTCGTCAACGGCGCCGAAGGCCTGTTGATGGCGCCGGTATACGCAGTGCCGCGCTTGTTGGCTAGGAATGGTCTGACGCTGCAGGACTTCGATTACTACGAGATTCACGAAGCCTTCGCTGCCCAAGTGTTGTGCACGCTCAAAGCCTGGGAAGACCCGCAATACTGCAAGACCCGCCTGGGGCTGGACGCGCCGCTGGGCTCCATCGACCGCAGCCGGCTCAACGTCAAGGGCAGTTCATTGGCCGCCGGGCATCCGTTTGCGGCCACCGGTGGGCGTATTGTCGCCAACTTGGCCAAGCTGTTGGACGTGGCGGGCAAGGGCCGTGGGCTGATTTCGATCTGCGCCGCCGGCGGCCAAGGTGTGACGGCGATTATCGAACGTTAAAAATGTACAAAAAAATTGGCATATTGGATGCATTCTTAAGTGCCAAAGGTCGGTAGCCTCTCCCCGAGGCGAGCCGATTGCCGTATAACGAGTGCCATACGCGTGTTTGGTAATAAAGGACCCACAATAAAAGCTGATGAAGACTCCTAAACGCATTGAACCCCTGATCGAAGACGGTCTGGTCGACGAAGTGCTGCGCCCACTTATGAGTGGTAAAGAAGCAGCTGTTTATGTGGTGCGCTGCGGCAACGAATTGCGTTGCGCCAAGGTTTACAAGGAGGCGAATAAACGAAGTTTTCGTCAGGCGGCCGAGTACCAGGAAGGCCGTAAGGTCCGTAACAGCCGCCAGGCCCGGGCCATGGCCAAGGGTTCCAAATTCGGTAAGAAAGAAACCGAAGATGCCTGGCAGAACGCCGAAGTAGCGGCGTTGTTCCGCTTGGCCGGTGCAGGCGTTCGCGTGCCTAAGCCGTACGACTTCCTCGAAGGCGTGCTGTTGATGGAACTGGTGGCCGACGAGTACGGCGATGCGGCGCCGCGTCTGAATGACGTAACGCTGGACCCGGACCAGGCACGTGAATATCACGCCTTCCTGATTTCCCAGATCGTGCTGATGCTGTGTACCGGTCTGGTGCACGGTGACTTGTCCGAGTTCAACGTGCTGCTTACGCCGACCGGCCCGGTGATTATCGACCTGCCTCAGGCGGTGGATGCGGCAGGTAACAACCATGCGTTCAGCATGTTGGAACGGGATGTGGGCAACATGGCTTCCTACTTCGGGCGCTTTGCTCCGGAGTTGAAGAAGACCAAGTACGCTAAGGAAATGTGGGCTTTGTACGAAGCCGGCACGCTGCATCCGGCCAGTGCATTGACTGGTGAGTTTGACGAACCGGAAGAGTTGGCGGATGTGGGCGGTGTGATCCGCGAGATCGAAGCGGCGCGGTTGGATGAAGAGCGTAAGCAAGCGATTCGGGCCGCGGATGATGCGCCACCGAGTAAAGCGTCGGAAGAACCTCCGCCGCCGCCTTGGATGCAATGATCTTCAGGCCCATGAAGCGCTTGGAGTGGCTTGCTGCGATACAGACACCTCGGTGTATCAGGCATCACCCGTTGATGCTATCGCAGGCAAGCCAGCTCCCACAGTTGGTTTGGGGTTGAATCAGTTTAAGCGTCAGGCGCAACAGCTGCCCGACGCCAACTCCTTGAGAATCGGGCAATCCGGCCGATGATCGCCTTGGCAGTGTTCCACCAAGTCCTGCAACGTATCGCGCAGTTGCCCAAGCTCCAGGATTTTCTGATTCAGCTCATCGATGTGCTGGCGCGCCAAGGCTTTTACGTCGGCGCTGGCTCGCTGCCGGTCTTGCCACAGTGTCAGCAACTTGCCGACTTCCTCCAGGGAAAACCCCAGATCCCGCGAGCGCTTGATAAACGCCAGCGTGTGCAAGTCGTCGGCGCCATACACGCGGTAGCCGCTGTTGGTGCGATGGGCGGCTTTGAGCAGGCTGATGGACTCGTAGTAACGAATCATCTTCGCGCTCAGCCCGCTCTGGCGGGCGGCTTGGCCGATGTTCATGGGCGTTTATCCTCCAAATGCTCCGGTTTCCAAGTGCTCGGCTTCCAGGTTTTTAACAGTAACGCATTGCTCACCACACTGACGCTGGACAACGCCATGGCGGCGCCCGCCAATACCGGGTTGAGCAGGCCGAACGCCGCCAGGGGAATACCGATCAAGTTATACACAAAGGCCCAGAACAGGTTCTGGCGGATTTTGGCGTAGGTCTTGCGGCTGATCTCCAGCGCCGCCGGCACCAAACGTGGATCGCCGCGCATCAGGGTGATACCGGCGGCGTGCATTGCCACATCGGTGCCGCCGCCCATGGCGATGCCGATATCGGCGGCGGCCAGGGCCGGGGCGTCGTTGATACCGTCGCCGACCATCGCCACCACCCCGGTCTTTTTCAACTCGGCGACGGTGGCGGCTTTGTCGGCCGGCAGTACTTCGGCGTGTACATCGTCAATGCCCAGCGCCTCGGCCACCACGCGGGCGCTGCCGCGATTGTCGCCGGTGAGCAAGTGGCTGCTGATGTGCTGGGCCTTGAGCCGTTCCACGGCCTCCAGTGCGCCGGGTTTAAGCGTGTCGCCAAAGGCAAATAACCCCAGCACACGTGGTTGCGCACCTTGTTCGATCAGCCAGGACAAGGTGCGGCCTTCGGCTTCCCAGGCGTTGGCGGAATCAGCCAAGTCACCCACGCTCAAGCCGTTCTCTTCCAGCATGCGACGGTTGCCCAAAGCCAGTTGCCGGCCATCGAGCGTGCCCGCGATGCCGCGCCCGGTGAGGGATTGGCTAGCAGTCACATCCGCCACGTTTAGGCCTTGTTCGCTGCAGGCATCCAGCACCGCCTTGGCCAACGGGTGTTCGCTGCCGCGTTGCAGTGCACCGGCCTGTTGTAACAGTAGGGCTTCATTGCCATCCACGGCCGCCAAGTGCGCAATTTTTGGCGCGCCGGAGGTGAGGGTGCCGGTCTTGTCGAACACCACGGCGCTGACGGCATGGGCGCGTTCCAAGGCTTCAGCGTCTTTGATCAGGATGCCGTAGCGCGCGGCGACGCCGGTGCCGGCCATGATCGCGGTCGGCGTGGCCAGGCCCAAGGCACAGGGGCAAGCAATCACCAGCACCGCGACCGCATTGATGATCGCGGTTTCCAGCGATGCACCGTACAGCCACCAGCCCACCAGCGTGATCAACGCCAGCACCAGCACGGCGGGCACAAATACCTGGCTGACTTTATCCACCAGTTTCTGGATCGGTGCTTTCGCCGCCTGGGCGTCTTCCACCAGGCGGATGATGCGCGCCAACACACTTTCGGCGCCCAAGGCCTGGGTGCGCACCAGCAAGCGGCCTTCACCGTTGATGGCGCCGCCGGTGACCTTATCCCCCGGTTGTTTCGGCACCGGCAGGCTTTCGCCGCTGATCAAGGCTTCGTCGGCATGGCTTTGGCCGTCCACCACTTCACCGTCGACCGGGAAGCGTTCGCCGGGTTTGACCAGCACCAGGTCATCGAGCTTCAACGCGCTGATGGCAACGTCTTCTTCGCGGCCATCAAACACGCGAATCGCCCGCTCCGGGCGCAAGGCTTCCAAGGCACGAATGGCGCTGGCGGTCTGGCGCTTGGCGCGGCTTTCCAGGTATTTACCCAGCAGCACCAGGGCGATCACTACCGCTGAGGCTTCGAAATACAAGTGCGGCATGCTGCCTGCAGGCGCGGTGAGCCATTCGTAGATACTCAGGCCGTAACCGGCGCTGGTGCCGATAGCTACCAGCAGGTCCATGTTGCCGGCGCCGGCGCGGACGGCTTTCCACGCGGCTATATAGAAGCGCGCGCCAAAGATGAACTGCACGGGGGTGGCCAGGGCGAACTGCACCCAGGCGGGGAGCATCCAGTGCAGGCCGAAGGGTTCCACCAGCATCGGCAGCACCAGGGGCAGCGCCAGCAAGATCGCCAGCAGCAGCGACCAACGCTCGTGGTGCAGGCGCTGGGCTTGGTTGGCATCGGTGACGGTTTCACTTTGCGGCAGGGTGGCGGTGTAGCCAGCTTTGTCGACGGCGGCGATCAAGACGCCGGGGTCCATCTGGCCCAGCACTTCGACATGGGCACGTTCGTTGGCCAGGTTGACGCTGACGCTTTGCACCCCCGGCACCTTGCCCAGCGCGCGCTCGACACGGCCGGCACAACTGGCGCAGGTCATGCCGCTGATGGGCAGGTCAAACGTGGTGGATCCATTCATGGGGCAGTCCTCCAGGAGACGTTGCCCCTAGAATCAACCTTGACCTGTGGGGAAGGTCAGCGCGATTCCAGCGCAGGTTTCAGGTACATGCCATCCGGGCCCTGGGCGATACGCAATTTGCGCACGTCACCGGCCTTCAGTGTGATGTTCTGCGCTGGCGGCGCCAGCATGCCCGGTAGGCAGCCGGCGGCTTGGCCCGGCAACAGCTTCAGGCGCAGCGACACATTGCCTGCCGGCAAGTTGAACGAGGTGGCTTGTTCCTGGAACAGGCGCCCGGCCAACTGGTCCTGAATGTACAGGCCAATCTCGCAATTGGTCAGCACTTCCAAGCGTTCGCGGGAAATGATCAGCACCGCGTAGTCTTGATCGGCGCTGGCCTGGGGCGCAACGGCAGACAAGCTCAACAGGCTGACAAGGGCAAAAAGCGACCAGCGCATGGCGAATGCTCCGTGGTTCATAGCTAAGATGCATGAAGCTTGGCCGACGCGGCGGCCGAATACCAGCCCGGCCGGTATTTATGAAACTTGACCTTGCCATCGTGGCAAGGTCGAGACTCAATTCACTCTCAATACAGGAGTCATATCATGCAAATATTCAGCGTTGAAGGAATGACCTGCGGCCATTGCGTTCGAGCGGTAACCCAGGCCGTGCAAAGCCAGGACCCGGCGGCGAGCGTCAACGTCAACCTGGCGGCCAAAGAAGTGGGCGTTGAAAGCCACTTGTCGGCCGAGCAGGTCATCGAGCTGATCACCGAAGAAGGCTACAGCGCCAAGCTCGCGTAAGTTTTCTGATAGTTAGCGAGCTAACGTAATGTTCATGGCACCCAAGCGCGGCTAGACTGTCGAGCTGCCGACTCACTTGGGTGTCTGATGAACCTCCGCATAATCCTGATTCTGGGCGCCTTGAGCGCCTTCGCGCCGTTGGCGATCGACTTCTACCTGCCGGGCTTCCCCGCCATGGCCACGGCGTTCGCCACCGACGAAAAACATATCCAGCTGACCCTAGCGGTGTATTTCGGCGGTCTGGCCATCGGCCAACTGATCTACGGCCCGCTGGCCGACCGCTTTGGTCGGCGTGTGCCGCTGCTCAGCGGCGTGACCCTGTTTACGGTGGCATCCTTTGCCTGCGCCTATGCGCCGTCGCTGGATTGGCTGATCGGCGCGCGCTTCGTGCAAGCCCTCGGCGGCTGCGCGGGCATGGTGATTTCGCGCGCAGTGGTCAGCGATAAATGCGACGCCGTGGGTTCGGCCAAGGTGTATTCGCAACTGATGCTGGTGACTGGCCTGGCGCCGATCCTCGCGCCGTTGGCGGGTGGGGTGATGGTCGGGTTGTGGGGCTGGCAGTCGATTTTCCTGGCGCTGTCGATCTTCAGCGTGATGGCGGCCATCGCGGTGGCGGTCGGCTTGCCGGAAACCTTTCCGGCCCATCAGCCGCGCCAGCCACTGTCCGGCTCGCTGCGCCGCTATGGCGCGCTGCTGTCTGACCGGGTTTACCTCGGCTACGCCTTGACCGGCGGCATTTCGATTGCCGGGATGTTTGCCTACATCGCCGGTTCACCTTTCGTGTTTATCAAGCTCTACGGCGTGCCTGCGGAGCATTATGGCTGGCTGTTCGGCTCCAACGCGGCCGGCTTTATCCTGGTGGCACAGCTCAATGCGCGGTTGCTGGCCAAACGTGGCCCGGCGTTTTTGCTGTCGCGCACCGTGTGGGTCTACGTAGCGGCGGCGTTGTCGCTGTTGGGCATTGCTGCCTTGCGCACCGAAGCCCTGTGGCCGTTGCTGGTGCCGCTGTTTATCTGCATCGCGAGCTTAGGCTGCATTTTGCCCAACACCTCGGCGTGCGCCATGAGCGGCCAGGGTGCACGGGCCGGTAGCGCATCGGCGCTGCTGGGCTGCATTCAGTTTGGCGTGGCAGCGGGTGCGGCGTCCCTGGTCGGCGTGTTGCACGATGGCACGGCGATGCCGATGGCGATGGTCATCAGTTTGTGCGGTGTCTTGGCGGTGACCATTGCCATGTCGACCCAGCGCCTGCAACGGGCGCGGGCCGTGCAAGCGCAGGGCTGAGGTGTTCGATCAGCCGGCGGCGGCGCGCTGCTGGCTGAGAGGGATGCGGTGGGGCGCCTGGATACGGGCTTGCAGGGTGTCGGCAAAGGCGCGGGCCTCGGCCTCACTGCGGAAGGTGAACGCGTCGCCGTCGAGGCTGACCTGCCATTTGTTGCCGGGGGATTTTGCTAACGCTCTTATCAGGATCTTCATTGCTGACTTCCTCACGTAAAAGAATCGTGGCAAAGGCGGCCAATATAAACCCGAATGCGCTCACAAATATGACAAAGATCAACTCTCTGACTAATGGTGCCGTCCATTACTCACAGGAATAAAAGACGACACTGACAGAAGTTTTTTCAGAAACCTTCCAACACGATCTTGCCCTTGGCCTTGCCGCTTTCCAGCAACGCGTGGGCACGGCGCAGGTTCTCGGCGTTGATCACACCGAAGTGCTCGCCCACCGTGGTCTTCAGGGTGCCGGCGTCGATCAGCTCGGCCACACGGTTGAGCAGGTGGTGCTGTTCGATCATGTCCGGCGTCTCGAACATCGAACGCGTGTACATGAACTCCCAGTGCAACGACAGGCTCTTGCGCTTGAGTTTGCTCACATCCAGCGCCTTGGGATCGTCGATCAGCGCCAGCTTGCCTTGGGGCTCCAGGGCCTCCACCAGTTGGTCCAAGTGATGGTCGGTCTGGGTCAGGCTGGCGACGTGGGTTACGTGTGGGTGGCCGGCGTTTTTCAGCGCTTCGCTGAGCGGTTGGCTGTGGTCGATCACCAGGTCGGCGCCGAGGGCTTTGGCCCACTCTTGAGTTTCCGGGCGCGAGGCGGTGCCGATGACTTTCAGCGCAGTGAGTTGGCTGGCCAGTTGCGTCAGGATCGACCCCACACCCCCGGCGGCACCGACGATCAGCAGGCTCTGGCCTTCATCCTCCTTGCCTTCACGCACCTGCAGGCGCTCGAACAGCAACTCCCAGGCGGTGATGGCGGTCAGCGGCAGCGCGGCAGCTTCGGCAAACCCCAGGCTCTTGGGCATGTGGCCGACGATGCGTTCATCCACGGTGTGCAGTTCGCTGTTGCCACCCGGGCGTACGAGGGAGCCTGCGTAGAACACCGTGTCACCGGCCTTGAACAGCGTCACGTCGCTGCCAACGGCCTTGACCACGCCGGCCACGTCCCAGCCCAGCACCTTGGCGGCGCCATTTTCCGGGGCGACGTTCTGGCGCACCTTGGTGTCCACCGGGTTGACCGAGATGGCTTTGACTTCCACCAACAGGTCGCGCGGGCCGGCGACCGGCTCTGGTAGTTCGATGTCTTGCAGGGATTTTGCATCGGTGATGGGCAGTGCGGCGTAGTAGGCAATGGCTTTCATAAGGGCTCCGGAAAAGGGCGTTGATCAGGCAAGAAATTTCAGGCGCTTGAGTTCGAAGTGTTCGATCACGTCAGCGGCCTTGGCGCGGAAACTCTGGATATGCGCGCTCTGGTCGTGGTCGGCCAGCGCCGCGTCGTCGCTCCAGCGTTCGAGCATGTAGAAGGTCTCGGGGTGTTGCAGGTCCTGGTGCAGGTCGTACTGCTCGCAACCCGCTTCCAGGCGGGTCGGTTCCAGCAGGCCGCGCAGCAGGGTTTCCAAGGTGGCCTGTTGGCCGGGTTTGGCGATCAGCGTAGCGATGACGTTAAAGGCAGCGGACATATTCAACTCCAAGCACGTGATGAACGGGATGGGCAGATGATTGGCTATTTCCCAGGAAGATAAAACCCGCTAAAACAGCAGTCTGTTTCAATAGAATTTTGATAATTGGCGAGAATGCATGCTGCGTTTTGATGATTTGCAGTTGTTTGTGCGCGCGGCGGACCTGGGCAGTTTGTCCGCCGCGGCGCGGGTCATGGACCTGTCGCCGGCGGTGGCCAGCGCCGCGTTGAAGCGCATCGAGCAGCAACTGGGCACGCGCTTGCTGGCACGCTCCACGCGCAGCCTGCGTTTGACCGCCGAGGGTGAAGGTTTTCTGGGGTACGCCCGCGCCGCGTTGAGTTCGCTGGACGAGGGGCGGCGTTTATTGGCCAGCGGCCAGGACCACGTCAGCGGCGTGCTGCAGCTGTCGGCGCCTTCAGACTTCGGGCGCAACCAGCTGCTGCCGTGGCTCGATGAGTTCCAGCGTGAATACCCGCAACTGACCGTGCGCCTGCTGCTGGGTGACCGCATTGCCGACCTGTTCCGCCAGCCGGTGGACATCGCCCTGCGCTATGGCGAGCCCGAAGACTCGAGCCTGATCGCGCTGCCCATCGCCCCGGACAATCTGCGCGTGCTGTGCGCCGCGCCCAGTTACCTGGCGCGGCATGGCGAGCCGCGCCATCTGGAGCAACTGGCCCAGCACAATTGCCTGCTGTACATGCTCGGCAGTCGCGTGCACGACCATTGGAGTTTTCACGACGGCAAGCGCGAGATCAGCCTGACGGTGACCGGCGACCGCTTCAGTGACGACGCCGACGTGGTTCGCCGCTGGGCGGTGGCGGGTGTCGGCATTGCCTACAAGTCTTGGCTGGACGTGAGCAGTGACGTGCTGGCCGGGCGCTTGCGCGTGATCCTGCCGGAGCTGCGCGGTGAGCGTACGCCGCTCAATCTGCTGTGCGCCCATCGCGCGCAATTGAGCAAACCCATCAACCTGCTGCGCGAAATGCTCGTGGCCCGTTGTGCGACATTGACCGCGCAATGGCCGGAGCGATTGAACGCGGCGCAGTAGCCTCCACCAAAGTAAGAAATTTCACTCAGAGCCTGTCCCTTTCCGCGCTGTCAGACGCCGCGGAGCGGGCGGTTTGCGCCCCTATACTTCGTTCCAACCGCAGCAGACAAATGCTTAACAAGGAATGAATACATGGAAGCAGCACCGTGCATCAGTCATATCGCCGGCTTGCTCTGCGAGCCCAAGCGTACCGCCATGCTCTGGGCCTTGATGGACGGCTCGGCCAAGTCCTCAGAAGAATTGGCGACGTTGGCCGGGCTGTCGTCGGCGTCGGCTATTGCACATTTGTCGCGGCTCACCGGGGGCGGTTTGCTACGGGTCGAGGCCCGGCGTGGCAAGCGGCTGTTTCGCGTGGCGGCCGCCGATGTCAGTGCGGCCATCGACGCCTTGGCCAATACCACCATGGCCAGTGCCGCACGCATGACGCCGGATGTTTTACCGAAGGCCCTGCTGGCGCCGGCGCCATTGCGACACGCCCGTTTGTGCCATGGGCACCTCGGCGGTGAGTTGGCGGCGTGGCTTTACCAGCAGATGGCGGATGCTGGCTGGATCGATCGCCATGAGCAGCGTACCGATATTACTGTCGCGGGTGCGCAGCACTTTGCGCGCCTGGGCATTTTTACCCAGGCGCTGGCATCGCCTGTGGTTTGCGACTGTTTTGACTGGAGCCAGCAGCAACCGCACCTGGGTGGCCCGTTGGGCGCGGGGCTGCTGCAACTGTTTTTACAGTCCGGCTGGATCAGCGTGGCCAACGAGTCCCACGCCTTGCAGGTTACCGGCACCGGGCATGTGGAAATCAACCGGCTGGTTGCGTTGTAGGCGGGCCATCGTCGCTCAGAGTTTCAGTCAGGTCGCATCCAGCAATTACCGGTGAAAACGATGCCGCACACTCGCTCTGGGGCTTTTTCACACAGGGGGTGCGGCATGGGTATGCAAGGCTATAGCGCAGCGGAACGGCTGGAACGGTTGCCGATCAGCGGTTACCACCGAGTCATCTTCATCATCATCGCCCTGGCGTTTTTCTTCGATTCCATGGACCTGGCGATGATGACGTTTCTCTTGGGCTCGATCAAAACCGAGTTTGGCCTGAGCACGGCCCAGGCCGGGTTGCTGGCCAGTTCGAGTTTTTTTGGCATGGTGATCGGTGCCTCTTTATCCGGGATGTTGGCAGATCGCTTCGGACGCAAGCCGGTGTTCCAGTGGAGCATCGTGTTGTGGGGCGTCGCCAGTTACCTGTGTTCCACCGCGCAGACGGTGGAGACATTGACGCTGTTTCGCATCCTGCTGGGGATCGGCATGGGCATGGAGTTCCCGATTGCGCAGTCGATGCTCTCGGAGCTGATCCCAGCCAAGAGGCGCGGGCGCTATATCGCCTTGATGGATGGTTTCTGGCCGCTCGGTTTTGTGGCGGCGGGCGTGCTGTCTTATTTTCTGCTGCCGGTGATTGGCTGGCGCGACATCTTTTTGGTGCTGGCGGTGCCTGCGGTGTTTGTATTGGCGATTCGGTTTTTTATCCCGGAGTCGCCGCGCTGGCTTGAGCAGGCCGGCCGGCAGGCGGCGGCGGATAAGGTGTTGCTGGGCATTGAGCAAAAAGTGCGCAATTCGCTGGGGCGCGCCGACTTGCCGGAACCGATTGCCTTGCCACGGGTTGAGAGCGTGCCGGGGACGTTTTTCTCGGCGTTTCAACAACTGTGGTCGGCGCAGTATCGCCAACGCACGATGATGATCTGGAGCGTATGGTTCTTTGCCTTGCTGGGCTTTTATGGGCTGACGTCCTGGCTGAGCGCATTGTTGCAGCAGTCGGGTTTTGCCGTGACCCAATCGGTGTACTACACGGTGATCATTTCCCTGGGTGGGATTCCCGGGTTCTTGATGGCGGCCTGGCTGGTGGAGCGCTGGGGGCGTAAGCCGGTGTGCGTGGTGACGTTGCTGGGCGGCGGGGTGATGGCATTTCTGTATGGGCAGAGCGCGGTGTTTGGCGGCAACGTGGGGCTGCTGATTACCTCGGGGCTGTTGATGCAGTTCTTTCTGTTTGGCATGTGGGCGGTGTTGTACACCTACACGCCGGAGCTGTATCCCACTTCGGCGCGGGCCACTGGTTCCGGGTTTGCCTCGGCAATTGGCCGGGTTGGTTCGTTGCTGGGGCCGTTGGTGACCGGGCTGGTGTTTCCGATAACCGGGCAGGGCGGGGTGTTTGCCTTGGGCGCGCTGTGTTTTGCGGTGGCGGCGCTGGTGGTGTGGGTGTTTGGGATGGAGACGAAGGGTAAGACGTTGGAAGAACTGGCCGAGGCTTAGAGGGCGACATAGAACACGTGTGGGAGCGGGCTTGCCCGCGATGGCGGTCTGTCAGTCACCTTCACGGTTGACTGTTAAACCGCTATCGCAGGCAAGCCAGCTCCCACATTGTTAACGGGTGTTTATCCAGTTATGGCTTTACCAACCGCGCATCCAGGCTGTTCTGCGCCAGGCGTTTGGCCTGGTCCTGGGTCATGCCCAGCGAGGTGTACAGGGCGTGGAAGTTCTCGGTGACATAACCGCCGAAGTACGCCGGGTCGTCCGAATTCACTGTCACCTTCACGCCACGCTCGAGCATGTCGAGGATGTTGTGCTGGGCCATGTCGTCAAACACGCACAGCTTGGTGTTGGACAGCGGGCACACGGTCAGCGGGATCTGCTCGTCGATGATCCGCTGCATCAGGCGCTCGTCTTCGATGGCGCGCACGCCATGGTCGATACGCTGGATTTTCAGCAGGTCGATGGCTTCCCAGATGTACTCGGGTGGGCCTTCTTCGCCGGCGTGGGCCACGGTGAGGAAGCCTTCGTGACGGGCACGGTCGAACACGCGCTGGAACTTGCTTGGCGGGTGACCCATTTCCGAGCTGTCCAGGCCCACGGCCACGAATGCATCACGGAACGGCAGCGCCTGGTCGAGGGTTTTCTCGGCTTCGGCTTCGCTCAAGTGGCGCAGGAAGCTTAAGATCAAACCACTGGTGATGCCCAGTTGCTGTTCGCCATCTTTGAGTGCAGCGGCGATGCCGTTGAGCACCACTTCGAACGGCACGCCACGGTCGGTGTGGGTTTGCGGGTCGAAGAAGGGTTCGGTATGGATCACGTTCTGTGCTTTACAGCGCAGCAGGTACGCCCAGGTCAGGTCATAGAAATCCTGGGAGGTGCGCAGCACGTCGGCGCCCTTGTAATACAGGTCGAGAAACTCTTGCAGGTTGTTGAAGGCGTAGGCCTTGCGCAGGGTTTCGACGTCGTTCCAGGGCAGCGCAATCTTATTGCGCTCGGCCAGGGCGAACAGCAGCTCAGGCTCCAGCGAGCCTTCCAGGTGCAGGTGTAATTCAGCCTTGGGCAGGGCGTTGAGCCAATCGTACATTTGTAAAATCTCATCAGGTGCAATGGCGGCATTCTACAGGCCATCGCCGAAATAATCGGCAAAACCTGACCAGCAGGAGAGTATTGGATTTATTCACGCAAGGGCCGCGTGAACTAAGGTGTAACGAAACGTTAGCGGCGTGGCGCAGTCTGTACCCCATCAATGACTGATTAGCCGTATGAAAAGGCCCGGAATGCTCACATCCCTCAAGCAAGAAAAATACATGTTACTGGCGCTGATTGCCGCCATCGCCGCTTACCCGTTGGAGCATTGGATGCTGCACAGCGGGCAAATGGTGGCGCTGCTGGCCGGTATCGGGCTGATCGGCTTTATCGTCGTGGCCTCGATGCGCGTGGCCCACCATGCCGAGCAGCTCGCGGAGAAGGTCGGCGACCCTTACGGCACCATGATCCTGACCCTCGCCGCCGTGCTGGTGGAAGTGGTGATCCTGGCGATCATGATGAGCAACGAGCCGTCGCCGACCCTGGTGCGTGACACCATTTACTCGGCGGTGATGCTCGATATCAACGGCATCCTCGGCCTGGCCGCGCTGATGGGCGGCATCAAGCATGGTGAACAGTCCTACAACGATGATTCGGCCCGCACCTACAGCGTGATGATCCTCACGGCGATGGGCGTGTCGATGGTGGTGCCGGAATTTATCCCCGAGGCAGACTGGAAAATTTACTCAGCCTTCACCATCGGCGCGATGGTGGTGCTCTACACCCTGTTCCTGCGCATGCAGGTAGGGCCGCACAGTTATTTCTTCAGCTACAGCTACCCGGAAAAACGCCGCAAGAAACAGCCCGAAGAGCAACAAGAGCCGCCGATCAGCCTCGCGTTTTCCATCGGTACGTTGGTGTTTGGCGTCATCGTGATTGGCGCACTGGCTGAGGTGATGTCCAAGACCCTCGACCTCGGCCTGGAAGGCACAGGCGCGCCGCCGGTGATCACGGCGATTGTGGTCGCGGCGATTTCAGCCGCGCCGGAAATTTTGACGGCGTTGCGCGCGGCCCTGGCCAACCGCATGCAGTCGGTGGTGAACATCGCACTGGGCGCGTCCTTGTCGACGGTGATCCTGACCGTGCCGGTGATGGAGGCTATGGCGCTATACACCGGCCAGCCGTTCCAGATGGCGATGACACCGGTGCAAACCGTGATGGTGTTGATCACGCTGATCGTCAGCGCGATCAACCTCAACGATGGCGAAACGAACGCCATCGAAGGGATGACCCATTTTGTGTTGTTTGCGACGTTTATTATGCTGTCGCTGTTGGGTCTATAGAGACCGCAGAACTCAATGTGGGCGCTGGGTTTTGTGGGAGTTGGCTTTGTGCAAGATGATGCTATCGCAGGCAAGCCAGCTCCCACAGAAGCCAGTTCCCACATTTGCATGTGTATTTGGCTTAGGTTCCGGCGATCAGCTGTTTCGCCGCCTGGGTGTGATCGGCGATCAAACCTTTCAAATCCAGGCCTTCAACCTGGCCGTCAATCACTCGCCATTTACCCCCGACCATCACTCGATCCGCGCGGTCGGCGCCGCACAGCAGCAGCGCCGAGATCGGGTCATGGCTGCCGGAGAAGCGCAGCTCGTCGAGCTTGAACAGCGCCAGGTCAGCCTGTTTGCCGACCGCCAGCTCACCAATATCCGTGCGCCCCAGCAATTGCGCCGACCCTTTTGTCGCCCAACCCAGCACGCCTTCAGGCGTGATCTTTTCCGCGCCGTAACGCAGGCGCTGGATATACAGGGCCTGGCGCGCTTCAAGGATCATGTTCGAGGCATCGTTGGAGGCGGAGCCGTCCACGCCAAGGCCAATCGGCGCACCGGCAGCGAGCAGGTCCAGGGTCGGGCAGATGCCGGAGGCCAGGCGCATATTCGAGCTTGGGCAATGGCAGATACCGGTACCGGCGGCGCCGAGACGCGCGATTTCATCCGGGTTGAAGTGAATGCCGTGGGCCAGCCAGGTGCGTGGGCCGAGCCAGCCGACGCTGTCCAGGTAGTCGACGGTACGCAGGCCGAAGCGCTGCAGGCAGAAATCTTCCTCGTCCAGGGTTTCTGCCAGGTGGGTGTGCAGGCGCACGTCGAGGCTGTTGGCCAGTTCGGCGCTGGCTTCCATGATTTGCGGCGTGACCGAAAACGGCGAGCAGGGCGCCAGGGCAATTTGGATCTGTGCACCGTCGCCGCGCTGGTGGTAGGTGCGGATCAGGCGCTGGCTGTCGTCGAGGATCACTTGGCCTTGTTGCACGGTCTGTTGCGGCGGCAGGCCGCCGTCGGCTTCGCCCAGGCTCATGGAACCACGGGTGAGCATGGCGCGCATGCCCAGTTCGCGCACACTTTCTACTTGCACGTCGATGGCGTTTTCCAGGCCGTCGGGGAACAGGTAGTGGTGATCCGCCGCGGTAGTGCAGCCCGAGAGCAGCAATTCGGCCAGCGCGACTTTGGAGGCCAGGGCGAGTTTTTCCGGGGTCAGTCGCGCCCACACCGGGTACAGGGTTTTCAGCCAGGGAAACAGGGGCTGATTGACCACCGGCGCCCAGGCGCGGGTCAGGGTTTGGTAGAAGTGGTGGTGGGTGTTGATCAGCCCCGGCAGGATCACATGTTCGCGAGCGTCGAACACTTGTCCGCACGGCACGGCGGGCTCTTTGCCCCAGCCCAGCACTTCGGTGATCACACCGTCTTGCAGCACCAGGCCGCCACGGGCGTCGAGGCCATTGGCAGTGAAAATCGCGAGGGGGTTTTTTAACCAGATATGGGTCGCAGGCATTGGCCGGCTCCTCTGAATGATGGGTTCAGGTTTGCCAGCTCAGTGTTGCCCTGTCTGCTGATCCAGGGTCGCCGGTGAGGGCGAGGTCGGTAGATTACGTGGAGTTCTGAACCTGGTCCAGCGGTAGGGGCATCCCCGCGTCGGGCAAGCCGCACCGCCGCCCGCATATGTTGATCCGTGGGGTTACCAGGCGATGGTGTTGCCTTTGTAGTCGATAAAATGATGACCGCCCTTGCCGGTATAGGCATTCACTTGATCCACCAGGCCACGCACGCTGGTCTCCACATCAATGTGCGCGTTTTCACCGCCCATGTCGGTCTTCACCCAGCCCGGGTGCAGCGACAGCACGGTGAGCTTGTGATCACCCAGTTGGGTGATGAAGCTGTTGGTCATGGAGTTGAGTGCGGCTTTGCTGGCTTTGTACAGCGCCAGGTCCGAACCATCAGGCATGGTCACGCTGCCCAGCACCGAGCTCATGAAGGCCAGCACGCCGCTGTCTTTGCGGATCTGCCCGACAAAACGCTGGGCCAGATTGATCGGCGCCACGGCGTTGGTGAAAAACAGCTGACCGACTTCCGCCAGGGTGGCGTGGCCCGGTTCCTGGTTGGCCGGGCCCTTGACGCCGGCGTTGACGAACAGCAGGTCGAAGGTGCGACTCTTGAGGCGCTGGCTCAGGGCGATCACGGCTTGCTGGTCGTCCATGTCGAGCTTTTCGATGTGTACCGGGCCTACGGCTTTCAGGGCATCCGCCTTGTTCGGGTCACGCACGGTGGCGGTCACGTCCCAGCCGTCCTGGAGCAATTGCTTGACCAGGCCAAGGCCCAGCCCGCGCGAGGCGCCGATGATCAGTGCAGTTTTTGGCGTAGGCATGCAGGGCTTCCTTTGACGTCGCGGTTCAGGGGCATTGAGCGAACAACATTAGCAGCTTCAGCGCTCCAGCAGGATGCGTCCACGGCTCAGGTCGGCGAGTTGGGTTTGCAGGGTGTCGATGTGCGCCCCAGGGCTTCCTTTGACGTCGCGGTTCAGGGGCATTGAGCGAACAACATTAGCAGCTTCAGCGCTCCAGCAGGATGCGTCCACGGCTCAGGTCGGCGAGTTGGGTTTGCAGGGTGTCGATGTGCGCCTCGCCCAGTGCCAATTGCAGCTCCACGCCATTGGCGGTGAAAGTCTCCTCCACCACCAAGCCGCCGAGTTCGGCGACGCGCAGCTTCACCAGGTTCAACTCGGAGAATCCACAGGCGCAACTCAGCGGCACGCGGCTGATCAGTTCGATGCGTTCGGCATTCTGCAGGCATTTATTCGCGCCGCCGCCGTACGCACGGGCCAGCCCACCGGTGCCCAGCTGAATGCCGCCGTACCAGCGAATCACCAGCACGGCGACTTGATCAAACCCTTGGGCTTCGATGGCCGCCAGAATCGGGCGCCCGGCCGTACCACCGGGTTCGCCGTCGTCGTTGCTGCGGTACTGGTCGGCCAGTTTCCAGGCCCAGCAGTTGTGCGTGGCGTTGAGGTCGCTGTACTGCTCGAAAAACGCCTGGGCGTCTTGCGCGCTGGTGATCGGCGCCGCGAGGGTGATGAAGCGGCTTTTGCGTATTTCTTCACGAAATTCGCAAAGGCCGGTAAGGGTGAAAGGCATAAGTCGCTTCGTTTATAGGGCTGGCTTGACGCCACAGCCTTTGAGAATGATGTGGATCAGGTTGGTGCCGGCGTCTTCCATGTCTTGCTTGGTCAGCTTGGTGCGACCGGTGACGCGGCAGATCTGGGTGGCGAAGTCGGCGTAGTGCTGGGTGCTGCCCCACAACAGGAAGATCAGGTGCACGGGGTCGATGGGGTCCATCTTGCCGGCGTCGATCCAGGCCTGGAGTACTGCGGCGCGGCCGCTGAACCAGGCGCGGTAGTCTTGGCTGAAATATTCGGTGAGGCATTCGCCACCACTGATGATCTCCATGGCGAAGATCCGCGAGGCCTGCGGGTGGCGCCGGGAAAACTCCATTTTGGTGCGGATGTAGCGGGTGAGCGCCACGGCTGGGTCGTCCTCGGCGGTCAGCGCGTTGAAGGTGCTGTCCCACAGTTCGAGGATATTGCTCAGCACCGCGATGTACAGGCCGAGCTTGTTGGTGAAGTAGTAATGCAAGTTGGCCTTGGGCAGCCCGGCACTCGAGGCAATGGTGTTCATGCTGGTGCCTTTGTAGCCATGGCGCGCGAATTCATCTTCAGCAGCCTGGAGAATTGCTTGTTCATTCTTTTGCCGAATGCGGCTGGCGGGTTTACCGGCGTGGTTGCTGTGGGCAGGAACTTCGAGGCTCATGGAGGTTTCCGTGCTGATCGATAGAGACGACGTGTGCACAGATAACCCACCCTCAAGCCTCAGACAAGTCCCGATGCAATAAAACCGTCAAAGCGGTTCCAGCGTGTCGCTTTCCGGCGCGTGGTTTGCGCCAGCGCAGGTCACTTTGGCTTCCGGTAATAACAGGCACAACACGATGGCGGTCAGGCCGCCGCTGGTGATGGCGGAATCGAACAGGTTTTGCACCAGGGCTGGCATCAAGTGCAGCAGGCCCGGTTGGGCGGCAATGCCCAGGCCGACGCCGAACGAGGTGGCGATAATCAGCATGCTGCGCCGGTCCAGCGGTGCCTGGGCGAGGATGCGCACACCGGCGGCGGCGACGCTGCCGAACATCACCAAGGTCGCGCCGCCCAATACTGGCTTGGGGATTTGCTGCAGCACGGCGCCAATCAGCGGAAACAAGCCGAGGCAAAACAGCAACACGCCGATGTATAAGCCGACGTAACGACTGGCCACGCCAGTGAGTTGGATCACGCCGTTATTCTGCGCGAAGGTGGTGTTGGGAAAGGCGCTGAATGTGGCGGCGATCATGCAACTCACGCCATCGCCCAATACACCGCCTTTGAGCCGGCTTATATAAGAAGGGCCGCTGATGGGCTGGCGGGCGATCATGCAGTTGGCGGTGAGGTCGCCGACGGTTTCGATGCTGCTGATCAGATAAATCAGCGCGATCGGTAGGAACGCGCTCCAGTCGAAGTTGAAACCGAAGCGAAACGGCAGTGGCACGCTGATCAACGGCAAGTCTGGCAAGGCTTGCGGGACCAGTTTGCCGCTGAACCACGCGGCCAGACTGCCGAGGGCCAGGCCGATGATAATCGCCGAGAGGCGCACCCATGGCGTGTTTGAGCGGTTGAGCACAATGATGGTCAGCACTACGAACACGCCCAGCGCCAGATTGATGGGCGCGCCGAAGTCCGGCGCGTTAAACCCGCCGCCTAGGTCGGTGATGCCGACTTTGATCAGGCTGATGCCGATCAGCGTGATGACAATCCCGGTGACTAAGGGCGTGATCACGCGACGCAGTTGGCCGATAAAACGGCTCAACACGATCTGCACGGCTGCGCCGAAAAAACACACGCCGAAGATCATCGCCATGATGTCTTCCGGGCTGCCGCCGCGTTGTTTCACCAAGAAACCCGCCGACAATATCGCGCCGAGAAACGCAAAGCTGGTGCCTTGCAGGCAGATCATTCCGGCGCCGATGCCAAATGGCCTGCGTGCCTGAATGAACGTGCCGACGCCGGAGACCATCAACGCCATGCTGATCAAGTAGGGCAAATGGGCGGTGAGGCCCAGGGTGGAGCCGATGATCAGTGGCGGGGTAATGATCCCTACGAAAGCGGCCAGCACATGTTGCAGTGCAGCCAGTAGGGCGGGCAGCGGTTTTGGCCGGTCGTCGAGGCCGTAGATCAGGTCACTGGGGCTGGAGGATTTTGGTGGCATGGTGGGCAAACTCAAGGAGGACGGTTCAAGGTCCTGCTCTCTTGCAAAAAGCTGTCCAGTTGCTCAGCTTTTGGCGAGAGGCCCGAGTTAGCGCGTTGCCGCCAGACTCTCGAGAAAACTTTCCAGCACCAAATGAGGGCGACGGCCTTTGCGTGTGACCGATGCGAGGCTTAAATCGTAAAAACGTGTAGTCGGTTTCAGCGCGCGCAGTCGGCCTTGTTGCACCCACAGGCTGGCGTAGTGATCGGGCAGGTAGCCGATATAGCGGCCGGTGAGGATCAGGAACGCCATGCCTTCGCGGTCCGAGGCGCTGGCGGTGCAGGTGAGTGCTTGGTAATGCGCCTGGATGTCGGCGGGCAGGCGGAAAGTGGGGGCGATGGCGTCCTGGGTGTCGATGCGCGCGTCGTCCAGCTGTTTGTCGTCGGCATAAAACAGTGGGTGTCCAACCGCGCAATAGAGCAGCGAACGTTCGCTGTACAGCGGCTGGTATTCCAGGCCGGACAGCGCGCTGGCCTGGGGCACCACGCCGACATGCAGGCGGCCGTCGAGCACGCCTTGCTCGACTTCGTTGGGGGCGATCATGCGGATCTGGATTTGCACGTCCGGGCCGCGTTCCTTCAACTGTGCCAGGGCGTGGGTGATGCGCATGTGGGGCAGGGTGACGAGGTTGTCGGTGAGGCCGATGATCAACTCGCCGCGTAAATGCTGGTGCAGGCCGTTGACCTCGGTGCGAAAACTTTCCAGGGCACTTAATAGTTGCAGGACCGATTGGTAGACCTCGCGGCCTTCTTCGGTCAGGGAGAAGCCGGCGCGTCCGCGTTGGCACAGGCGTAAGCCCAGGCGTTGTTCGAGGTCGCTCATCTGCTGGCTGATGGCCGATCGGCCGATGCCGAGCACGGTTTCTGCTGCCGAGAAGCCACCGCACTCCACCACGCTGCGAAAGATGCGCAGCAGGCGGATATCGAAGTCGCTGACTTGGGCCAGTGGGTCGGGTCGACGGCTGCTCATAGTTTAGTGAAGGCCTGACTAAAGGTTAGAAGAGTTGGATTTCACCGACTTTATCCCCATGGCAATTTAGCTGCAACAACGCGTTTCAATCCCGACGCTGCCTTTTGCCTTGCGAGGTTTTGCTGATGAACATGCCCGAAAACGCCCCTTCGTCCCTGGCCAGCCAACTGAAGTTGGATGCTCACTGGATGCCTTACACCGCCAACCGCAACTTCCAACGTGACCCGCGTCTGATCGTGGCGGCCGAAGGCAGTTGGTTGATCGATGATAAGGGCCGCAAGGTGTATGACTCGTTATCGGGCCTGTGGACCTGCGGCGCCGGGCACACACGCAAGGAAATCCAGGAAGCGGTCTCCAAGCAGTTGGGCACCCTGGACTACTCCCCGGGCTTCCAATACGGTCATCCGCTGTCGTTCCAGCTGGCGGAAAAGATTACCGACTTGACCCCAGGCAACCTGAACCACGTGTTTTTCACCGATTCCGGCTCCGAGTGCGCCGACACCGCGGTGAAAATGGTGCGTGCCTACTGGCGCCTGAAGGGCCAGGCCACCAAGACCAAAATGATCGGCCGTGCCCGTGGCTATCACGGTGTGAACATCGCCGGCACCAGCCTGGGTGGCGTCAACGGCAACCGTAAGCTGTTTGGCCAGGGTTTGATGGATGTGGACCACCTGCCGCACACCTTGCTGGCGAGCAATGCTTTTTCCCGTGGCATGCCGGAGCTGGGTGGTATCGCCTTGGCCGATGAGTTGCTCAAGCTGATCGAATTGCACGACGCGTCGAACATCGCTGCGGTGTTCGTTGAGCCGATGGCCGGCTCCGCTGGTGTGCTGGTGCCGCCACAGGGTTACCTCAAGCGTCTGCGTGAGATCTGCGATCAGCACAATATTCTGTTGGTGTTCGACGAAGTGATCACCGGTTTCGGCCGTACCGGCTCGATGTTCGGCGCCGACAGCTTTGGCGTGACCCCGGACCTGATGTGCATTGCCAAGCAAGTCACCAACGGCGCAATCCCAATGGGCGCGGTGATTGCTAGCAGCGAGATCTATCAGACCTTTATGAACCAGGCGACGCCGGAATACGCAGTGGAATTCCCCCACGGCTACACCTACTCGGCGCACCCGGTTGCTTGTGCTGCGGGCCTTGCGGCATTGGACTTGTTGCAGAAAGAAAACCTGGTGCAGAGCGTAGCCGAAGTCGCCCCGCACTTTGAGAATGCACTGCACGGTTTGAAGGGCAGCAAAAACGTGATCGATATTCGTAACTACGGCTTGGCCGGTGCGATCCAGATTGCCCCGCGTGACGGTGATGCCATCGTGCGTCCATTCGAGGCTGGCATGGCCTTGTGGAAAGCCGGCTTCTACGTGCGCTTTGGCGGCGACACGTTGCAGTTCGGGCCAACCTTCAACAGCAAGCCGCAGGACCTGGATCGTCTGTTTGACGCGGTCGGCGAAGTGCTGAACAAGATCGACTGATTTCTCCTTCTATATAGAACAACTTTTCAGGAGCCCTGCATGAGCCTTATCCAACATTTGATCAATGGCCAGTTGGTCAGTGAGTCCGGCCGCACCGCCGACGTGTACAACCCGTCCACCGGCCAGGTGATTCACCAGGTGCCGTTGGCCAGCCGTGAAACCATTCAAAGCGCTATCGACTCAGCCAAGGCGGCGTTCCCTGCCTGGCGTAACACCCCGCCGGCCAAGCGTGCCCAGGTGATGTTTCGTTTCAAGCAATTGCTGGAGCAGAACGAAGCACGTATCTCGCAGTTGATCAGTGAAGAACACGGCAAGACCTTGGAAGACGCCGCGGGCGAGTTGAAGCGTGGCATCGAGAACGTGGAGTACGCGTGCTCGGCGCCGGAGATTCTCAAAGGCGAGTACAGCCGTAACGTGGGGCCGAACATTGATGCGTGGTCGGACTTCCAGCCGTTGGGCGTGGTGGCCGGTATTACGCCGTTCAACTTCCCTGCCATGGTGCCGCTGTGGATGTACCCGCTGGCGATCGTCTGCGGTAACTGTTTCATCCTGAAACCTTCGGAACGTGATCCAAGCTCTACGCTGCTGATTGCGCAGTTGTTGCAGGAAGCTGGTTTGCCGAAAGGTGTGTTGAGTGTGGTGCACGGTGACAAGGGCGCGGTGGATGCGCTGATCGAAGCGCCGGAAGTCAAAGCGCTGAGCTTTGTGGGATCGACGCCGATTGCCGAATACATCTATTGCGAAGCGACCAAGCGCGGCAAGCGCGTGCAGGCACTGGGCGGGGCGAAGAACCATGCGGTGCTGATGCCGGATGCGGACTTGGATAACGCCGTGAGTGCCTTGATGGGCGCGGCCTATGGTTCGTGCGGTGAGCGTTGCATGGCGATTTCGGTCGCCGTATGCGTAGGCGATCAGGTGGCGGATGCATTGATCGCCAAGCTGGTGCCGCAGGTCAAGGCGTTGAAAATTGGCGCGGGCACATCCTGTGGTCTGGATATGGGGCCGTTGGTGACGGGCCAGGCGCGGGATAAGGTCAGTGGCTATATAGAAGACGGCGTAGCGTCGGGCGCTGAGCTGGTGGTGGATGGTCGTGGGTTGAGTATTGCGGGCCATGAAGAAGGTTTCTTCCTGGGTGGCAGCCTGTTCGACCGCGTGACCCCGCAGATGCGTATCTATAAAGAAGAGATCTTTGGTCCGGTGCTGTGTGTGGTGCGGGTGAGCAGCCTGGAAGCGGCGATGCAACTGATCAATGATCACGAATACGGTAACGGTACGTGCATCTTTACCCGTGACGGGGAGGCGGCGCGTCTGTTCTGTGACGAGATTGAAGTGGGTATGGTTGGTGTGAACGTTCCACTGCCGGTGCCGGTGGCTTATCACAGCTTTGGTGGCTGGAAGCGTTCGCTGTTTGGCGACTTACATGCCTACGGGCCGGACGGGGTGCGTTTCTATACCCGTCGTAAGGCGATCACCCAGCGCTGGCCGCAACGGGCCAGCCATGAAGCGTCGCAGTTTGCCTTTCCTAGCTTGTAAGGCGTTGTAGTTGAAAGCCGGCCCCTTGGGGCCGGCTTTTGCGTTTCTGGGGGGGGGTGACCGATATGACAGAAATGTGAAAAAAGGTGTTGACGGCAGATTCTGGAAGTCTATAATTCGCCCCACTTCCGGCGCAGTCGAAACGGAAAACTCCTTGGTAAACAAAGAGTTATGCAGAATTCGACAGCGGCTTGCTTCAGTTCATCGAAGCCCAGAAGGAGTTAGTGGAGCAGTGTTGTTTGGCTCTATTAGCGTTTCGATCTTCTCGGTCGAAAGCGGAGAAAAAGAGGTGTTGACAGCAGCGTGTAACGCTGTAGAATTCGCCTCCCGCTAACGAGAGATCGGAAGCGCAAGTGGTTGAAGTTGTTGAAGAAGTCTTCGAAAACTTCTGAAAATAATCACTTGACAGCAAATGAGGCTGCTGTAGAATGCGCGCCTCGGTTGAGACGAAAGATCTTAACCAACCGCTCTTTAACAACTGAATCAAGCAATTCGTGTGGGTGCTTGTGGAGTCAGACTGATAGTCAACAAGATTATCAGCATCACAAGTTACTCCGCGAGAAATCAAAGATGTAACCAACGATTGCTGAGCCAAGTTTAGGGTTTCTTAAAAACCCAAAGATGTTTGAACTGAAGAGTTTGATCATGGCTCAGATTGAACGCTGGCGGCAGGCCTAACACATGCAAGTCGGCGGTAGAGAGAAGCTTGCTTCTCTTGAGAGCGGCGGACGGGTGAGTAATGCCTAGGAATCTGCCTGGTAGTGGGGGATAACGTTCGGAAACGGACGCTAATACCGCATACGTCCTACGGGAGAAAGCAGGGGACCTTCGGGCCTTGCGCTATCAGATGAGCCTAGGTCGGATTAGCTAGTTGGTGAGGTAATGGCTCACCAAGGCTACGATCCGT
Organism: Pseudomonas sp. IB20; assembly: GCF_009707325.1. Lineage (NCBI taxonomy): Bacteria > Pseudomonadati > Pseudomonadota > Gammaproteobacteria > Pseudomonadales > Pseudomonadaceae > Pseudomonas > Pseudomonas gelidaquae. Next base: position 714,868 of record NZ_CP046103.1, read on the forward strand.
AACTGGTCTGAGAGGATGATCAGTCACACTGGAACTGAGACACGGTCCAGACTCCTACGGGAGGCAGCAGTGGGGAATATTGGACAATGGGCGAAAGCCTGATCCAGCCATGCCGCGTGTGTGAAGAAGGTCTTCGGATTGTAAAGCACTTTAAGTTGGGAGGAAGAGCAGTTACCTAATACGTGTTGTTTTGACGTTACCGACAGAATAAGCACCGGCTAACTCTGTGCCAGCAGCCGCGGTAATACAGAGGGTGCAAGCGTTAATCGGAATTACTGGGCGTAAAGCGCGCGTAGGTGGTTTGTTAAGTTGGATGTGAAATCCCCGGGCTCAACCTGGGAACTGCATTCAAAACTGACTGACTAGAGTATGGTAGAGGGTGGTGGAATTTCCTGTGTAGCGGTGAAATGCGTAGATATAGGAAGGAACACCAGTGGCGAAGGCGACCACCTGGACAATACTGACACTGAGGTGCGAAAGCGTGGGGAGCAAACAGGATTAGATACCCTGGTAGTCCACGCCGTAAACGATGTCAACTAGCCGTTGGGAGCCTTGAGCTCTTAGTGGCGCAGCTAACGCATTAAGTTGACCGCCTGGGGAGTACGGCCGCAAGGTTAAAACTCAAATGAATTGACGGGGGCCCGCACAAGCGGTGGAGCATGTGGTTTAATTCGAAGCAACGCGAAGAACCTTACCAGGCCTTGACATCCAATGAACTTTCTAGAGATAGATTGGTGCCTTCGGGAACATTGAGACAGGTGCTGCATGGCTGTCGTCAGCTCGTGTCGTGAGATGTTGGGTTAAGTCCCGTAACGAGCGCAACCCTTGTCCTTAGTTACCAGCACGTAATGGTGGGCACTCTAAGGAGACTGCCGGTGACAAACCGGAGGAAGGTGGGGATGACGTCAAGTCATCATGGCCCTTACGGCCTGGGCTACACACGTGCTACAATGGTCGGTACAGAGGGTTGCCAAGCCGCGAGGTGGAGCTAATCCCACAAAACCGATCGTAGTCCGGATCGCAGTCTGCAACTCGACTGCGTGAAGTCGGAATCGCTAGTAATCGCGAATCAGAATGTCGCGGTGAATACGTTCCCGGGCCTTGTACACACCGCCCGTCACACCATGGGAGTGGGTTGCACCAGAAGTAGCTAGTCTAACCTTCGGGAGGACGGTTACCACGGTGTGATTCATGACTGGGGTGAAGTCGTAACAAGGTAGCCGTAGGGGAACCTGCGGCTGGATCACCTCCTTAATCGACGACATCAGCTGCTCCATAAGTTCCCACACGAATTGCTTGATTCATTGAAGAAGACGATAAGAAGCAGCCCGAAATTGGGTCTGTAGCTCAGTTGGTTAGAGCGCACCCCTGATAAGGGTGAGGTCGGCAGTTCGAATCTGCCCAGACCCACCAATTTTGTGTGGGAAACGCCTGTAGAAATACGGGGCCATAGCTCAGCTGGGAGAGCGCCTGCCTTGCACGCAGGAGGTCAACGGTTCGATCCCGTTTGGCTCCACCACTACTGCTTCTGAAAGTTTTGAAAGCTTAGAAATGAGCATTCCATCGAAGTGATGGTGAATGTTGATTTCTAGTCTTTGATTAGATCGTTCTTTAAAAATTTGGGTATGTGATAGAAAGATAGACTGAACGTTACTTTCACTGGTAACGGATCAGGCTAAGGTAAAATTTGTGAGTTACTCGTAATTGAGTATTATCGAATTTTCGGCGAATGTTGTCTTCACAGTATAACCAGATTGCTTGGGGTTATATGGTCAAGTGAAGAAGCGCATACGGTGGATGCCTTGGCAGTCAGAGGCGATGAAAGACGTGGTAGCCTGCGAAAAGCTTCGGGGAGTCGGCAAACAGACTTTGATCCGGAGATGTCTGAATGGGGGAACCCAGCCATCATAAGATGGTTATCTTACGCTGAATACATAGGCGTAAGAGGCGAACCAGGGGAACTGAAACATCTAAGTACCCTGAGGAAAAGAAATCAACCGAGATTCCCTTAGTAGTGGCGAGCGAACGGGGACTAGCCCTTAAGTGGCTTTGAGATTAGCGGAACGCTCTGGAAAGTGCGGCCATAGTGGGTGATAGCCCTGTACGCGAAAATCTCTTAGTCATGAAATCGAGTAGGACGGAGCACGAGAAACTTTGTCTGAATATGGGGGGACCATCCTCCAAGGCTAAATACTACTGACTGACCGATAGTGAACTAGTACCGTGAGGGAAAGGCGAAAAGAACCCCGGAGAGGGGAGTGAAATAGATCCTGAAACCGTATGCGTACAAGCAGTGGGAGCCCACTTTGTTGGGTGACTGCGTACCTTTTGTATAATGGGTCAGCGACTTATTTTCAGTGGCGAGCTTAACCGAATAGGGGAGGCGTAGCGAAAGCGAGTCTTAATAGGGCGTCTAGTCGCTGGGAATAGACCCGAAACCGGGCGATCTATCCATGGGCAGGTTGAAGGTTGGGTAACACTAACTGGAGGACCGAACCGACTACCGTTGAAAAGTTAGCGGATGACCTGTGGATCGGAGTGAAAGGCTAATCAAGCTCGGAGATAGCTGGTTCTCCTCGAAAGCTATTTAGGTAGCGCCTCATGTATCACTGTAGGGGGTAGAGCACTGTTTCGGCTAGGGGGTCATCCCGACTTACCAAACCGATGCAAACTCCGAATACCTACAAGTGCCGAGCATGGGAGACACACGGCGGGTGCTAACGTCCGTCGTGAAAAGGGAAACAACCCAGACCGTCAGCTAAGGTCCCAAAGTTATGGTTAAGTGGGAAACGATGTGGGAAGGCTTAGACAGCTAGGAGGTTGGCTTAGAAGCAGCCACCCTTTAAAGAAAGCGTAATAGCTCACTAGTCGAGTCGGCCTGCGCGGAAGATGTAACGGGGCTCAAACCATACACCGAAGCTACGGGTATCACTTAGGTGATGCGGTAGAGGAGCGTTCTGTAAGCCTGTGAAGGTGAGTTGAGAAGCTTGCTGGAGGTATCAGAAGTGCGAATGCTGACATGAGTAACGACAATGGGTGTGAAAAACACCCACGCCGAAAGACCAAGGTTTCCTGCGCAACGTTAATCGACGCAGGGTTAGTCGGTCCCTAAGGCGAGGCTGAAAAGCGTAGTCGATGGAAAACAGGTTAATATTCCTGTACTTCTGGTTATTGCGATGGAGGGACGGAGAAGGCTAGGCCAGCTTGGCGTTGGTTGTCCAAGTTTAAGGTGGTAGGCTGGAATCTTAGGTAAATCCGGGATTCTAAGGCCGAGAGCTGATGACGAGTTAACTTTTAGTTAACGAAGTGGTTGATGCCATGCTTCCAAGAAAAGCTTCTAAGCTTCAGGTAACCAGGAACCGTACCCCAAACCGACACAGGTGGTTGGGTAGAGAATACCAAGGCGCTTGAGAGAACTCGGGTGAAGGAACTAGGCAAAATGGCACCGTAACTTCGGGAGAAGGTGCGCCGGTGAGGGTGAAGGACTTGCTCCGTAAGCTCATGCCGGTCGAAGATACCAGGCCGCTGCGACTGTTTATTAAAAACACAGCACTCTGCAAACACGAAAGTGGACGTATAGGGTGTGACGCCTGCCCGGTGCCGGAAGGTTAATTGATGGGGTTAGCTAACGCGAAGCTCTTGATCGAAGCCCCGGTAAACGGCGGCCGTAACTATAACGGTCCTAAGGTAGCGAAATTCCTTGTCGGGTAAGTTCCGACCTGCACGAATGGCGTAACGATGGCGGCGCTGTCTCCACCCGAGACTCAGTGAAATTGAAATCGCTGTGAAGATGCAGTGTATCCGCGGCTAGACGGAAAGACCCCGTGAACCTTTACTATAGCTTTGCACTGGACTTTGAATTTGCTTGTGTAGGATAGGTGGGAGGCTTTGAAGCGTGGACGCCAGTTCGCGTGGAGCCAACCTTGAAATACCACCCTGGCAACTTTGAGGTTCTAACTCAGGTCCGTTATCCGGATCGAGGACAGTGTATGGTGGGTAGTTTGACTGGGGCGGTCTCCTCCTAAAGAGTAACGGAGGAGTACGAAGGTGCGCTCAGACCGGTCGGAAATCGGTCGTAGAGTATAAAGGCAAAAGCGCGCTTGACTGCGAGACAGACACGTCGAGCAGGTACGAAAGTAGGTCTTAGTGATCCGGTGGTTCTGTATGGAAGGGCCATCGCTCAACGGATAAAAGGTACTCCGGGGATAACAGGCTGATACCGCCCAAGAGTTCATATCGACGGCGGTGTTTGGCACCTCGATGTCGGCTCATCACATCCTGGGGCTGAAGCCGGTCCCAAGGGTATGGCTGTTCGCCATTTAAAGTGGTACGCGAGCTGGGTTTAGAACGTCGTGAGACAGTTCGGTCCCTATCTGCCGTGGACGTTTGAGATTTGAGAGGGGCTGCTCCTAGTACGAGAGGACCGGAGTGGACGAACCTCTGGTGTTCCGGTTGTCACGCCAGTGGCATTGCCGGGTAGCTATGTTCGGAATAGATAACCGCTGAAAGCATCTAAGCGGGAAACTAGCCTCAAGATGAGATCTCACTGGGACCTTGAGTCCCCTGAAGGGCCGTCGAAGACTACGACGTTGATAGGTTGGGTGTGTAAGCGCTGTGAGGCGTTGAGCTAACCAATACTAATTGCCCGTGAGGCTTGACCATATAACACCCAAGCAATTTGACTACTTCGGACTTGGAAACAAGTAGAAGCATCAGATTGCGGTGTGTGAAGACGATAGAACCGAAAGTTCGATCTCACAAAACACCGAAAGCTATCACATACCCAATTTGCTGAAGCGAGGCCATAAGGTCACGACTCAGTACCCGAATTTCTTGACGACCATAGAGCATTGGAACCACCTGATCCCATCCCGAACTCAGCAGTGAAACGATGCATCGCCGATGGTAGTGTGGGGTTTCCCCATGTGAGAGTAGGTCATCGTCAAGATTAAATTCCAGAACCCCTGTTTGCTAACGCGAACAGGGGTTTTGTTTTGGGCGGTCGAAAAGCGTAGAGGCAATTTTGCTCGCCAAGCACGTTAACGTTAAGCGGCCAACTGATACTAAGCATCACCTAAGTGCCCCTCCCTTCTTGCATCTCAAATCCACCAATACCTCCCGACAAAATTGCACAGTTATTTCTGAACCAGACCACTAGAATAGGCACCTACCTTTTTTAGAGCTCGAGCCCTATCTATGCCCGATCCGGTTGATACCCTCGAGGTGTCGGACTTACCACTGGAGGATCTGGTGGCATGCCATGAGTGCGACTTGCTGATGCGCAAGCCCATACTCGCCCTCGGTGAAAAAGCCCAATGCCCACGCTGCGGTTACGAGCTCTATGCTCACCGCCACAACGTCGTTGAGCGTAGCCTCGCCTTGGTGCTGGCAGCGCTATTGCTGTACATCCCCGCGAACTTTTTACCCATCATGCAGCTCAATCTACTCGGGCAGTCCTCAGACGACACCGTGTGGAGCGGCGTTATCGGCCTGTTTGATACCGGTATGCAAAGTGTCGCGGCCGTAGTGTTTCTGTGCAGCATGGGCATCCCGCTGCTCAAATTGCTCTGCCAATTGGCCGTGCTGCTCAGCATTCGCTGGAAGATCGGCCGCAGTTATGGGCTGCTGCTCTACCGCATTTACCATCACCTCAAGGATTGGGGGATGTTAGAGGTCTACCTGATGGGTGTGCTCGTCGCGATCGTAAAGCTCGCCGACATGGCCTCCATCACCATCGGCCTCGGGCTCATTTGTTTCGTCAGTCTATTAATCGTTCAGGTACTGCTTGAGGTGGTGATGTCGCCCCACCAGATCTGGCAGGCGTTGTCAGGAGAGGATGATCATGCGGGCGATTGATGCGGGCATTCTGATTTGTACTGAATGCCACGAGTTGAACAAGCAGAAGACCGATACTGATGAGCAGCTCTGCACCCGTTGCGGCGCGCTGATCCATGCCCGTCGCCCCAACAGCCTCACGCGTACCTGGGCGTTGCTGATCACGGCGGCGATCTTGTATATCCCCGCCAATCTATTACCAATTATGACCGTCAACTCCCTTGGCCAGGGCGAACCCAGTACCATCATGGCCGGCGTGATCCAGCTGGTTCAGCACGGCATGTTCCCCATCGCTGCGGTGGTGTTTATCGCCAGTATCCTGGTGCCGACGTTCAAGCTGGTAGGCATTGGCCTGCTGCTGTTCTCGGTGCAGCGTCACCAACCGCTGTCCGCGCAACAACGCATTATCATGTACCGCTTTATCGAATTCATTGGCCGCTGGTCCATGCTGGATATCTTCGTGATCGCCATCCTGGTTGCGGTTGTTAACTTTGGGCGACTTGCCAGTGTCGAGGCCAATCTCGGTGCTGCAGCGTTCGCCAGTGTGGTGATCTTGACGATGCTTGCCGCAGTAACTTTTGATCCCCGACTGATTTGGGACAACACGGAGTCGGACGACGACCATGAGTGATTTGCCAAAAGCTAAAACCCGCCCAGCCTCCAACTGGTCGGCCATTTGGGTGTTGCCCTTGATTGCCCTGATCATCGGCGGCTGGCTCGGATGGCGTGCTTATTCCCAGCAAGGCATCGAGATCCAGGTGCGCTTTGAAAGTGGCGAAGGTATCCAGGTCAACAAGACCGAAGTGGTTTACAAAGGCATGACCGTCGGCAAGGTCAAGACCCTGGCGCTGGACGATGAGGGCAGCAATCGCGGGGTGATCGCCACCGTCGAGATGAACAAGGATGTCGAGCAATACCTCAAGACCAATACGCGTTTCTGGCTGGTCAAACCCAGCGTCAGCCTTGCCGGTATCACCGGCTTGGAAACCCTGGTCTCGGGTAACTACATTGCCGCCAGCCCAGGCGACGGTGAGCCGACTCGCAAGTTCAAGGCCCTCTCCGAAGAGCCGCCTTTATCTGATGCCAAGCCCGGCTTGCACCTGACCATCAAAGCCGATCGCCTCGGCTCGCTGAATCGTGGCAGCCCGGTGTTCTACAAGCAGATCCAGGTCGGCCAGGTCAAAAGCTATCTGCTGTCCGAAGACCAGAGCACCGTCGAAATCAAGGTCTACATCGAACCGACCTACGCCAGCCTGGTGCGCAAACATACGCGTTTCTGGAACGCCAGCGGCATCAGCATCGACGCCAACCTCTCCGGCGTCAAAGTGCGCAGTGAATCCCTTTCCAGCATCGTCGCCGGCGGCATCGCTTTCGCCACACCGGAGAATCGCAAGGACAGCCCGCCAACCGACCCGAGCCTGCCGTTCCGCTTGTACGAAGACTTTGACGCTGCCGCCGCCGGTATCAAGGTCAAGGTCAAACTCACCGACTTCGAAGGCCTGCAGGCTGGGCGCACCCCGGTCATGTACAAAGGCATTCAGGTCGGTAGCCTGAAAACCCTGAAGATCGACCCGGACCTGTCCAGCGCCAATGCCGAGCTGACCCTCGACCCACTCGCCGAAGACTACCTGGTGCAAGACACCCAGTTCTGGGTGGTCAAGCCGTCCATCTCCCTGGCCGGTATCACTGGCCTGGAAGCCTTGGTCAAAGGTAACTACATCGCCATTCGCCCCGGTGACAAAGGCAGCGCACCACAACGTGAGTTCGTTGCCCGGGCCAAGGCGCCACCGCTGGACCTGCGTTCCCCTGGCCTGCACATGGTGCTCTTCACCGATAACCTCGGCTCGCTGGATGTCGGCAGCCCGATCCTCTACAAGCAGGTCAAGGTCGGTTCGGTGCAGAGCTACCAGTTCTCGCGCAAGAACAAGCAACTGGTGATCGGCGTTCACATCGAGAAGGAATATGAAAACCTGGTCAACGGTTCGACACGCTTTTGGAATGCCAGCGGTGTCACGCTGACGGGCGGGCTCACCGGCGGCATCCAAGTGAAAAGTGAATCCCTGGCCAGCCTGATGGCCGGCGGTATCGCCTTCGAAACCCCGGAACCGAACGTGCCGCTGAAAAAACGTATTCCGCGCTTCCGTCTGTTTGCTGATCGCGAGGCTGCCAATCAACACGGCACCTTGGTAACCATCAAGGTTGATCGTGCCGACGGTTTGCGCCCCGGCACGCCGGTACGCTTCAAAGGCCTGGACGTGGGCAAGATCGAGAGCGTCGACCTGAGTGCCGACATGCAGTCGGTGTTGCTCAGCGCGCGCATCACCCAAGTGGCTGACCGGATCGCACGCACCGGCAGCCAGTTCTGGGTGGTCAAGCCAGAACTGGGCCTGATGAAAACCTCGAACCTGGAAACCCTGGTCACCGGCCAATACATCGAAGTACAGCCCTCCGCGAAAAACGCCGGGCCACAAAAAAGCTTCGTTGCGTTGGATAAGCCACCCGAGGCGGTCCATCAGGAGGAAGGCTTGAGCCTGGTGCTCAGCGCTGCACGCCGTGGCTCGCTGAAGGAAGGCGTCCCCGTCACCTACCGCGAAGTCACGGTCGGCAAAGTCACCGGCTACGAGCTGGGCCAGACCGCCGACCGCGTACTGATCCATATCCTGATTGAGCCCAAGTACGCGCCACTGGTACGCAGCGGCAGCCGCTTCTGGAACACCAGCGGCTTCGGGCTCGACTTCGGCCTGTTCAAAGGCGCGACGGTACGTACCGAGTCCCTGGAGACCCTGGTCGCGGGCGGCATCGCCTTCGCTACGCCAGATGGCGAGCGCATGGGCAACACTGCACGGCCGCAGCAAACCTTCCCGCTGTTCGACAAGTTTGAAGATGAATGGCTGACGTGGGCGCCTAAAATTCCGCTCGGCAAATAAACCGAGGCGCGGCCATCGCGGGCAAGCCCGGCTCCCACATTCAACCGCATTTATCTTGTAGGAATGCGCTCACCTGTGGGAGCGGGCTTGCCCGCGAAGAGGCCGTAACAGGCGACAAAAAAGGCCCCTGGATTCTCACCCAGGGGCCTTTTTGCATTTCAGTTCAGCCGATCAAACCTCATCCAACTCCGGCTCATCCGCCTGCACATTCACCGTAGCCTTTACTGCATCGTGACGACGGATGTACTTCCAGTCCGCCTCATCAATGTAGATGCCATTCGGCCCGCTGCCGCCTTCCAGGTCGATCGCCACTTGGGCGGACACCTGCGGCTTCACGCTGGCCAGGATCGGCACGAAGCCCAACTGCAAGCTGGTTTCCAGCAGCGCCGCCTGGTTCTTCTCATCGATGTCCGCCGCCTCGTCGAGGTAGTAAGGCAAACGCACACGCCCGGCCTGATCACGGTCCATCAAGTGCAGCAACAAGTACATGTTGGTCAGCGCTTTGATGGTCATGGTGGTGCCGTTGGACGCCGCACCGTCGATGTCGGTGTGAATCACCGGCTGGCCATGCACCTTGGTGATCTCGAACGCCAGCTCGAACAAGTCCTTGAGGCCCAACTGGTTATGGTTGGCCGCCACCAGGCGCGCGAGGTATTCCTTGGCCTCTTCGTTCTTGTTGTCCTGCTCGGCGCTCTGGCTTAAGTCGAACACCGACAGGGTTTCGCCTTCTTCATACTGACCGGCACTGTGGATGATCTGGTCGATATGCTTGAGGGCTTCCTTGTTCGGCGCCAGCACGATGCGGAAGCTTTGCAGGTTGGACACCTGGCGCTTGTTGATCTCTCGGTTGAACAAGGCCAACTGGTGTTCCAGGCTGTCGTAGTCGCTGCGGATATTGCGCAGGGTCCGCGCGATGTCGGTCACCGCCGCACGGCGTGCCTTGCCGAGTGTCAGGGCTTCATCGGTACGGTGTGCATAGGCGTTGATCAGCAGGTGCAGGCGACGCTCCATATCATCTTCACTGTCGAACTTGGCCACGCCTTTGAGGCGCACCTGTGCATACAGTGCGTCGATCTGGCCATCGGCGCGCAGCAAACCTTGCCAGCTGTCCTGATAGTCATTGAGCAGCGGCAGCAGATTGTCCATCGAGTCGTCGACCGGGTCCATGAACGGCGTGCCGAACGGCAAGTCCGCCGGCAGCAGCTGGCGACGGCGCAGCGCGTCATCCAGCGTGCGTTGCTTGGCTTCCATATCGCCTATCTGACGCCCAACCAATTGCAGCTTGGCCGACAGTTGCTGCACACGTTCGGTGAAGGCATCACTGGAGCGCTTCAACTCATCCTGCGCGGCTTCCATCTGCGCCAGGTTTTCCAGCTTCTCGCCTTCTTCGGCGCTCAAGGTCTGCGCACGACGGAAGTCTTCCAGCGCTTTCTGCGCATCCAGCACTTGCTGGTACAGCGCTTCGGTCTGGGTCTTGCTCGCCGCACGGTCAGAAGCTACAGCCTGCTGCGTCTTGAGCTGCTTGAGTTCTTTTTCCAGGCGCTCTTTCTGGTCGCGCAACGCCGCGCGATCCGCCAAGGCCTGCAACGCAGGTGGCTCGATGTGGGAAATGTCGATGGACAGCCCCGGCACTTCAAAATGCTCACCTTTGAAGCCATCAAGGATCTGCTCCAGGGATTTCACCCACTGGCCGTCCTCGTCCAGCGTGATGCCATGCTCGCCCAATGGCAGGCTGAACAACGAACTGTTGAACAAACGCATCAGACGCTCGACATCCTGCTGCGAAAACTCCTCGCGCAGTTTGGCGTAGCTGTTGTTGTCTGCGTGGTCGAGCTGTTGCTTGACCGACTTCAGGCGCTTTTCCAGGTCGCGCAGACGCTCGTCCAAGTCCTCGGCGCTGAACTGCCGGGACTGTGCCAACGCACCTGCCAACTCATCGTGGGCATCCTTGGCGGCCAGCAGTTGCTGCTCCAGCACCTTGACGTCATCCACCAGCGCAAAGCGATGCTTGAGCACCGACAGCTCGCCCAACCAACGCTGAATGCCACTGATTTCCCGCTCCAGGCGCATCAGCTCCTGGGTGCCGCCGCGCTGATCGTTTTGCAGCGCGTCCTGTTCATTGCGGTAGTGCTCGACCTGGATGGTCAGCTCTTCCTTGCGCGCACTGGCGTAGTCCGACCAGGTGCCCAGCAACGAGTCCAGCAATGGCGACAGGCGATGCAATTTGCCGCGCAACGTGTCGCGCTGGCGAACGCCATTGGCCAGGGCTTCAACCAACGGTCCTGCGGCGACCAAGGAGTTGTAGTCCTGCTCCATGCGCCGCACATCGCGGAAGGCTTCTTCGCACGCGGCGATGTAATCGACACTGCCGGAGCGCAGGCTGTGTTCGAAGGCATCCAGGAACAATTGCTTGAGTTTGGCCGCGGTGATTTCGCGCATGTGCAGCAGGTTGATAAACAGTGCGCGAAAGGTCTTCAGGCTCTGCTCGCTGGTGGAGCGCAGCGGAATCAGGGTCAGGTCCAGCGGGATCGACGTGTGGCCGCCCACCAGCAAACGGCGCAGTTCATCCGGCTTGAGTTCGTAGGCTTTCAGGCCTTCGCGCTCAAGGTTGGTGAACAGCTCTTTCTGGCGCAGGCAGGTGTCGTTTTTCTGGTAGTGAGCCAAATCCAGCTTGCCGGCATAGGCAAAGAACTGGTGACCAAAACCACCGCCGGGGCCACGCCCGACCACGCCGATCACGTGCGGGCCGTGGGGCAGCGAGACTTCCACGAGGATGTAGCTGGTGTCGGTGGCAAAGTAGAAGCGCCGCGATTGCTCCAGGGTGTACTTGCCGAAACTCATGTCCGACATGCGCGCCAGAATCGGGAATTGCAGGGCGTTGATCGACGCGGATTTACCCAGGTTGTTCGCGCCATACACCGACAGCGGCTCTTCCAGCGGGAACAGGCCCAAACTGTAACCGGCGGTGTTCAATAGGGCGAAGCGGCGGATGCCGTAGCGTTCCTTACTCATGCATCGGTCTCCTGTTCTTCGGCAATGGCGCGGGCCATCGCGTCTTCTTCGCTTTCTTCTTCGAAGTCACTCAAATCCAGCGGGTCATCGGTCTTCAGCAGTTTCTCGTCGCTGTCTTCGTCGATGATCACCGGCGCCGGCAATGGCAACACGCTGTGCACGCTGGCCGCGAGGTCACGGTCTTGCTGCACCGACAGGCACACGTCGAGGAAACGGTGCATCGGCGGTAAGAAGCGGTACACGCCGTTGTCTTCGCTGGCAAAGCCCAGTTGGGTCATGCGGCGCATGATCTTTTCTTCGAGTTCTTCCTGGGTCTGCACTTCGGCCTGGATAAACAGGTCGCGGTACTTCTCCAGTAGCGAGGGCAACTCATCGCGGCCCAAGCTGCCACCGTCGAGCACGGCGATCGGGTCGCGGCCTTGGTCGGCCAAATGCTCGACGATGATGAAGGTGAACAGCGCCAGGCGCTGGGCGGTCTTGTTCACCTGCGCGCTGGCGATGGCGGAGTCCGGTACGAAGTAATAGAAACCACGGGTATCGCACACCAGTTCAAAGCCCAGGGCCTTGAACAGCGTGCGGTACTGGTCCTGGAAGTTCGACAATTGCGCGTACAGCTCCGGGTCGCGGCGGCTGACGTGATAACCCTTGAACAGCTCGCGAAAGATCGGCGCCAGCTGGGACAGTTCGGATAGATCAAGTTGCATTAGGTGTACTCGCAGAATTCTCGGCCGTATCAGAGCCGGCCGGGAGCAGGGCGAATGAGCGCAGGCTGACCTGGTGCTCGTGTGTGTGATAGTCGCGGCGTTCCAGGCGTTCGCGCTTGAAACGTTTCTCGCGTGAGAGTCGCGAGAACCAGTACAGCAATTCGTCGGTGGCGCCGTCCGGTTCCTGCTCCAGCAGCCAAGTCATCAGGTCCGGCATCGGCAGTGCATCTTCGCAGCGCTCGAGCATTTCCTTGACCGTGCGCGGTGCACGCTGGGCTTCGCCCTTGTGGGATTTGTGCGCCTTGGGGAAACGCGCCGGTTTCGGCTCGAAATTCGCCAGGGCATACACATAGGCCTCGACCTGGCTGGCACTGCCGAGGAAGGTGCTTTGCGGCCGGGTGAACATCGGCATCGCCGCCTGCGGCACCGCGTCCAGGCCTTTACGGCGAATGGCCGACAAGGCCAACGCCGCACCACGGGTCACGGCGTTGTGCCGGCGTGCTTCTTCACGCAGCGGCAACAGCAGTTCGCGGGCGTGACGCAAGGTCAGCTGGGCGCTGGTCTGCATTTCGAGGATGCGCGCGTGGGTACGCAGCAGCATGTCATCGTCCACCAGGTGGCCGAGGCGCTGCTGTTCGGTAAGCATGCGCAGCAGCACGTTCTCGACCTTGCGCACGCCTTGCTCGAAGGCACCGTCGGCGTTCACCAGTTGGATCATCGGTTCGACGTATTCGTCCCACGTCGCCAGGACCTCGGCGTAACGCTGGCGCAATGGGATCTGCCGGTCGCTGGTCTTGGCGCGGTCGGCCACGGCGGCGAGGGCTTGTTCGTCGTTGGCGAGCTTTTTCAGCACGTCGCGTACGCGCATATCCAGCAGGCGCAGTTGACGGGCCAGGTCGTGGCCATCGCGGATGTCGAAGGCGTCCTGGATATAACCGGCCAGGCGCTCAAGGTGGCGCAGGTAGGCTTCGATTTCCAGGCACAGGCCAAGCCGGTGCTCCTTGCGAAGATAAGCGAGGAAGTCGTGGATCTGTGCGTTGAGCTCGAAACGGTTCGGGCTCTTGGCGACAGGCACCAGGATATCCAGGCGAATCCACACGTCCAGCAGGCTGGTGATGTCCTGGGGCGTGCTGTCCAGTTGTTGGGCGGCCAATTGCGCGCGCAGCTCGCCCAGGCTCAAGGTGCCTTGGTCGAAGTGTTCGCACAGTGGCTCAAGTAAGGCCCAGTGTTCGGCGAGGGCGCGCAGGACGCGCTTGGGTTCGATCATGGAATGGCCGGCTGGTTGGCGATTAAAAGTCGCGATTGTACTGCATCAGGCGCGGGATTTATCCACAGCCGGTCAGTGCGCAGTGGGCGATTGTTACCGAACAGCGGTAGAATCCCCGCTCTTTACTTATCCACAAGTGGCCGAGCTGTGCTTATCGAGTCCCGACGTCGCGCTTACTTGACCGCCATGCAGGTGGTCAACTGGCTGCCCCGCACCGAACTGCCGTTCGCCGCCCCGTCGCGGCCCGAGCTGCTGCAAGCGCTTGAGCCCTCTGAGGCGTTCGAAGTTTCGGGGGAGGAGGCCGCCGCACCGGTGGCGGTGGTCAAGCCCGCCCCCGAGGCGCGTCCTGCCGTCGAGCGGGCGAAGATTGAAGTGCCGCGCCCCTCTGCGATGGTCAAGCCGGCAGTGGTTGAAGAGCCTGCGCCGGTCGCCAAGGCCCCGGTGGTGCCGCCGCCGCGCTTTGCCCTGCAATTGTTGCGCGCCGGGCGTTGCCTACTGCTGGTGGAATTGCCCACCGGCGAGCGTTTCCAGACCCGCGACCCGGCTTACATGCTGCTCAAAGACATGCTGCGCGCCGCCGGCCTGCCCGACAGCCCGCAAATTGTCGGCGACCCGGTGCGCTGGCCGCTGCTGGTGCGCGGCACCATGGACCAGGGCCCGGAAGCCGCGCGGGATTTTGTACAAGGTTTTGTTTCGGCACGCCTGGAAGACGAACCCTGCGTGTGCCTGTGGCTGATCGGCCTGCCCGCCGTGCGGTTTGCCGGCGAAGCGAATGCCGAAGCCTGGTACCGCGAACTGCAGGTCGAAGGCCTGGGCTCGGTGTGGGCCCTGCCGGGCCTTGAATTATTAATGGAAGAGCCACAGCGTAAGGCTGATGTCTGGCAAGCCATGCGCCGGCTGATGGCGCGCTGGAAAAGTACCGATGAGTGAAGCTTTATCCTTCCGCCCGATGACCGAGGCGGACCTCGACGCTGTACTGAAGATCGAATACGCGGCGTTCAGCCATCCCTGGACCCGTGGGATTTTTCTCGATGGGTTGGGCAAATACCAGATCTGGCTGATGTTCGAGGGCGAGCAGCAGGTGGGGCACGGTGTGGTGCAAATCATCCTCGATGAGGCGCATTTGCTGAACATCACCGTCAAACCGGAGAACCAGGGCCGTGGCCTTGGCCTGGCGCTGCTTGAGCACTTGATGTCCCGCGCGTATGCGGCCAGTGCGCGCGAGTGCTTCCTGGAGGTACGTGACAGCAACACCGGCGCGTTCCGCCTGTACGAGCGCTACGGTTTCAACGAAATCGGCCGCCGCCGCGATTACTACCCCGCTGTGGGCGGGCGTGAAGATGCGGTCGTCATGGCCTGCACCCTGATCGACTAAAACGCAGGCATCCCATGTGCAAGCAGGCCCCTGTGGGGGCTGGCTTGTCGAACCGCTGCGAGAGCCTCACCTCGGCCTCACTCGGGCACTGAGCCCGCCGGTTCACCGCTGGGCCTGTGGTGCGTCAGCGGTTACCGTCTACGGGATCGATATCGGCCAACTCGGCTTCATCCAGCCCATTCCCGCCGCCGATCTCATCTTCCTCGACGATGCTCAAATCGTAATCCGCCGGGTTGTCTTCACCCGCCTCCTGCGCATCCCGCGCGCCATCCTCATGGATCAGCGTTTCCGGGCTCATATCATCATCGGTGGACTCATGGTCATCCGTCGAAGCACCGGTCATCCCAGCTTCGCGTACCCGTTCGTCGGGCATCAGGTGCTCACGCTCGCGAGGTGGGATTTCATCGCCGATTTCTGCAGTCGGTGTCTCCTCGTCAAAGTCCAGCTCGCGCATCTCGCCCATGCGATCTTCGTTGTCATCAATCGGTTCCGGCTGTGTAGCGCCGTAGGGACGTCGTGATTCAGTCATGGCCAATCCTCATACTGTGGGGCTTATAGTGTGTGGACAGGCACGGCGCCCTAAAAATTCAAGCTAATTACGGCTTGGCGTGACCCGTGCACAGCGGTTGTCTGTCACACAGCTGCGCATCATTCCTGAGGCTTTCCCTGATGAACGAACTACAAGACCTGCTTGATAACAATGAACGCTGGGCGGACGCGATCAAACAGGAAGATCCCGAATTCTTCGCCAAGCTCGCCCGCCAGCAAACCCCGGAATACCTGTGGATCGGCTGCTCCGACGCCCGGGTGCCGGCCAACGAGATCGTCGGCATGCTGCCGGGCGATCTGTTTGTGCACCGCAACGTCGCCAACGTGGTGCTGCACACCGACCTCAATTGCCTGTCGGTGATCCAGTACGCGGTCGATGTGCTCAAGGTCAAACACATCCTTGTCACTGGCCACTACGGCTGTGGCGGTGTGCGCGCCTCGATGCAGGACCGCCAGTTCGGCTTGATCGACGGCTGGCTGCGCACCATTCGTGACCTCTACTACGAAAACCGCGACCTGCTGGCCCAACTGCCGACCGAAGAAGAACGCGTGGACCGCCTTTGCGAGCTGAACGTGATTCAGCAGGTGGCCAACGTCGGTCATACCAGCATTGTGCAAAACGCTTGGCACCGTGGGCAGAGTCTGTCGATCCATGGCTGCATCTACGGCATCAAGGACGGTCGTTGGAAGAGCTTGAACACCACCATCAGTGGCTTCGAGCAGTTGCCGCCGCAATACCGCCTACGCCCGTTGGGTGAAGCTTAAGGGCGCGTCTTGTCGTCACGTTGCTCCAGGAACAGCTTGCCTTCCAGGCTGAGTTGTTCCTCCGGGCCTTTGATCCAGCCCCTGCAGTTGGGGCTGCCGCATTGGCAGGCGAACTGGCGGTGCAAGACGTCGCCGGTCTTGGCGTAATCGATGGTCAGCCACGTGCCGGCGGCAATCGGCATGACTGACCAGAGCTCCAGATAGGATGTATCGAGATATACATTTGGATCGCAGGAGTGATGCAGTTGGCCGCAGACCCACGGGTCGTACAGCCGGATGCGTGCCGAGATCTGGAAGGTATGCGGGCGCCGTTCGCTCAAGGCATAGCCGAACACGCGGGCAATGAGTGTGCGGCTGTCGAAGCCCACACGGGCTTTGATGCCGATGACCTCGCCGTGTTTGTCACGTATTACCTCAAATTGCCGGGACGACGGATAGCCGCACACGGCCAGCGTTGTCGCGAAGGGGTACAGGCAGTCATCGTCCGCACTATTAGCCTTATCCATGGCTTGAGTTTTCATCACTCTCCTGTGGTGGGCTGCATCGACTTGCGAACGGTGTCTGACTGCCAGTCTTGCAGCGAATGGGCCTGGATCAAGACTCGCTGAACACGTCAGCGATTTCTACTGTCAACCTTCACAGTAGAACTCGCTGATTTTTTGTGCGCACTACAGCGCTGGCGCTGTGACTAGGGGGGCTGGGGCGGTGTTCTTGAGCTGTTTCAACTGTGCCTTGATGGCGGGCGTGGCGCATTTTGCGTTGGCCTGCTCCGGGGTCAGGCTGCGCACCGAGGTGTAGAACAACTCACAGGTCTGCTCCTTGCGCGTGACTTGCCAAGTGTTCATGCAGGCCTTGAGCAATACATTCGGGTCGCTGGCGGGTTTTTGCCCCATGCCGGCCTGCCAGCAGGCAGCGCTCAGATCCTGGCCCATCACCTTTAAACCAGCCTCGTCGGCCTTTTGTTCATTGCCGTCATAGGTGGCCGGGTCTGCCGCATACCAGATGTAGCTCGGATGGTTGGCGCCCAGTACCGACACGGTTTTGCCCGCTGCCGGGCTGATTTGCGCCAAGCCCAGCACGCTCACCGTCTGGCCGTACTGTTGCTTGATCCAGCTGCGCACCGGGGCACCGAACGCGACCATCGGCAACGAGCCGTTAGCGCGCAGGCTCAGTTCCTTGACCATGCGTGTCTGATAGTCGGCGAAGTAGCTGTAGACGTTTTCCAGGTCTTTACCCGCGTTGGACGGCGCGGCGATCGGTGCAATATCGATGATGGTCTGGTAAGCCGGTGTTTCGGTGGCCGGGATGCCATTGTCGGTGAGCAAGCTGGCCCATCGGTCAGTGGTGGCCGATTCCAGGTAATCCTGGGCCTGGGTCAGCGAATAGTCAGGCGGGAAGTGCAGCAACTCGATGCTTTTGCGGTGTTCCAGCGCCATGCCCAGCGGCAGGAACAGGTACCAGTTGTAGGCCCACTTGCCGTCGGCGTTGAGTTTGCTGGCGCCTTGGTAGGCAAGGTCAGCGGTATTGAGCAACGTGGTCAACGGCTGCCCGTAGTGGTCCGGCACGCCGCTGAAGGTGGCTGAGACCTGGCCGTCGTGGGTCTTCACGCTGACCTTGGCACGGCTGTAGCCGTCGCGCTGAAGGCTCTGGTTCAAGTAGTGCTCGGCGGTCTGCTCCAGCGTCCATGGCCGAAAGCAGATCACGTTGCAGTTATTGGGGAACGCGAACAACTGGGTGACGCGTTGCGTGCTGCCCAGTGGTACTTCGATATCGGCCTGTACGACCGCACTGGCCAGCAGTGCGGCCAGGGTGAAGGACAGCCTGGTCGGTTTAAACATAGTTGGTTCCTTGTCAGCGAAAGCCCGTCTGCGCGGGTTGAAAGCCCACCTCCACACAGTAGCGGCTGACCAGGAAAATCGCGTGTTAAATCGCCAGGCGTGTCGCTATTGGATAAGAAAACCTACGCCTTGAATTCCAGCGCGTTGCTCAAGTCGCCCATGGGCTTCTGGCCGCGGGCGGTCATCGCGTCATCACGCAGCTTGAGGCCGTCCAGTTTCTCCAGCTGGAACACCCGGGTGATCAAACGCAGGATCGACGCCGTGTCGTACACCGTATGGTCCACCGTGCCTTTGCGCGCAAATGGCGAGACCACCACGGCCGGAATCCGCGTGCCCGGGCCCCAGCGGTCGCCTTTTGGCGGTGCAACGTGGTCCCACCAGCCGCCGTTTTCATCGACGGTGATGATCACCACCATGTTTTTCCATTGTGGGCTTTCCTGCAGCACCTTCAGGGCGCGGGTGATATGGCGGTCACCCGAGGCCACGTCGGCGTAACCGGCGTGCATGTTGAGGTTGCCCTGGGGTTTGTAGAAGGTCACCGCCGGCAGTGTTCCCGCCTGGGCATCAGCCAGGAAGTGGTTGGTGCTCGGTTCATCGCCCAGGCCGCCGTCGCGCAGGCGTTTCTTGCGCTCAACCGGGTTTTGCGGGCCTTGCTGCTTGAAGTAGTTGAACGGCTGATGGTGATACTGAAAACTCGGAATCTTCGGGATCGCTGCCGAATCCTTGTGTTCGTCGATCGTCGCCTGCCAGGCACCGCCATACCAGGCCCAGTCCACGTTTTTCTTCGACAGCTTGTCGCCGATGTGTTCGTGAGACTGCGGCACCAGCACGCTGGGCAAGTCGGGTTTGGCGTAGTCCGGGCGCTCCGGGTCGCGGATCCAGGTCGGCCAATACGGCGGCGCCATGGTATTCACCGCGTAGCCGTCCGGCGTCAATGCGCTGGGGCCGAATTGTGGCGGGCCAGTCATGGCACTGGCCGGGGACTTGTCCAGCGGCTTGAGGCGCGTGTCGGTCGGGTCGTCGCTCTGCAGCGTGGCGATCTGCGATTTGGCCACTGAATTGGCAGCATCCGGGTAAAACGGCACTTGAGCGCTGATCAAATACTGGTGGTTGAGGTAAGAACCACCAAAGGCGCCCTGGAAGAAGTTGTCGCAGAGCACGAACTCCTTGGCGACGTCCCACAGGCGCAGTGAGTAGCGCGTTTGCGGGTAATGGCCAAACGTCAGCGCGCCCGAGTCGGCCCAGGCGACAAACTGGTCGTTCTTGCCACCATTGATCTGCATTTGGTTCTGATAAAACACGTGCCACAGGTCGCGGGTGATCAGGCTCAACGGCAGGTCTTCGCCGTCCGGGCCTTTCAATGCGTAAGGTGCATTGGGTAAGTGTTCTTGATATTGGGTGGCGACGGGGTAAACCACGCCGTCGATCGTCTGCGGCCCAAGCTGAGTCACGCCGCCCCACACTTGCGGCAGCGTCTGCAGCAGGCTGCCGTCACGGTCACGTTGCTGGTAGTCGGCGGGTTTGAGCGCGGACAGCGGGCTCTCTACGCCGGGGAAGTCGGCAAACAGGTTGTTGAAGCTGCGGTTTTCACCGTAGATCACCACCACATTTTTCACGTTGTCGTGCAGGGCCTTGTCCAGCTCTTGCGGCGTGAGTGGGCGCACTTGCGGTTTGCCCGAGGGCTCGCCGGTATTGCCGCAGGCACCCAAGGTCGCGCCGACCCCCAGTACCGCTGCGCCTCCCAGGAAGCGCCGGCGGCTGGTATCCACCGGTGGTAGAGCTGTGGAATCGGAGGAAGGGCGGTCTTGGTGCTCGTCACTCATTACTGGGAGTCCCTGCTGGCTAGTTGTTGCAAGATGTTTCGCCAGGACGGTAGCAACCGAATATGACCGAACGAAGACAGCGAAATGAAAGTGGTAATCCGAGTCAGGTTAATCAAAGGCGCTGGCGATAGAAGTCAGGCGTTGTCGACACACAGAGTGGGACGAACCCCACACATTGCATCAGAACGGCAGCTTGCGGCTTGTCGTTAATAATGTGGGAGCGAGCCAGTCACACCGCCGCTCCCACACTGACCGCGTCAGGGCATGACGGGCGGCAAATACTTCAACGTCGTCCCCAACGCCCACAGCAGGAACAACACCAACGGCGTGTGCACCAGCAACTGCACAAACGAAAACCCGATCAAGTCCCGCGCCTTGAGCCCCAACACGCCCAGCAGCGGCAGCATATAGAACGGGTTGATCAGGTTCGGCAGCGCCTCAGCTGCGTTGTAGATTTGCACCGCCCAGCCCAGGTGGTATTGCAGGTCGTTGGCCACTTGCATTACGTAAGGTGCTTCGATGATCCACTTGCCGCCGCCCGACGGAATAAAGAAGCCCAGCACCGCCGAGTACACGCCCATTAATAGCGCGTAGGTGTCGTGGGAGGCGATGGACGTGAAGAAGGTCGAAATGTGGTGTGCCAGGGTCTGGCCGTCGCCGCCCTTGACCACGGTCATCAACGCGGCGATCGAGCCGTACAGCGGAAACTGGATCAGCACGCCGGTGGTGGTCGGCACGGCGCGCGCTACCGCATCCAGAAAGCTGCGTGGGCGCCAGTGCAGCAGCGCACCGACCATGATGAACAGGAAGTTGTAGGTGTTGAGCCCCGAGATGGCGCTGATTGCCGGCTTGGTTGAAAACTCATGGAACAGCCAGCCGGCCGCCAGCAGGGCCAGCAAAATGGTCAACAGCGGGCTGTGTTCCAGCCATTCGCCCGGGCGGGTTGGCGCTTGAATCTTGGGCAGGTTAAAGGCCGGGTCGACGCCGCAGGCTTTTGCATCACGGGCGCTGTTCGGCCCCGGCGCGGTAGCGTAGGCGATGATCAGCGACACCACGATCAGCGCCATCAACAACACCCCGGATTGCCATAGAAAGATGGTATCGGTGAACGGAATCACCCCTGTAATCGACAGAATCGACGGCGGCAAGCTGGCCGGGTTGGCTTGCAATTGCGCGGCCGACGACGACAGCCCCAGCGCCCACACAGCGCCCAGGCCCAAGTAGGCGGCAGCACCGGCCGCGCGGTAATCCATGCGCAAATCCGTGCGACGGGCCAGTGCGCGCACCAGCAAACCGCCGAACACCAAGGACAAGCCCCAGTTGAGCAGGGAGGCAACCATCGAGATCAGCGCCACCCAGGCCACGGCCGAGCGGCCGTTCTTCGGGATGCGTGCCAGGCGGTCGATCAGTTTCACCGCAGGCGGTGAGCTGGCCACCACATAACCGCCGATCACCACAAAGGCCATCTGCATGGTGAACGGGATCAGGCTCCAGAACCCATCACCAAAGGCTTTGGCGGCTTCGGTCGGCGCGGCGCCCATGCCCAGGGTCGCCACGGCGACGATGATCACCGCAAGGGCGGCAAACACCCAGGAGTCAGGAAACCAGCGTTCGGCGAAGTTGGAACAACGCAGGGCAAATCGGGCATAGCGGCTTTCTTCGATAGCATCGGCCACGAGTCTTTCCTCTTGTATTTATTATGGTGTTGGCAGTTTTACGGCATGTTCCGCTACGGCCATTGATATGGGAATGCAGTTATCTTCATCGATCCATGAGGAAAACAAATATATCTGTCGTGATTGCCATCATTGGGCTCAGCTCATAACCTGCACGCCATTTTGTTTGTCTGCCGAGCCTCCACATGACTGCCACCTTTTCTCCACAGGCGCAGCGTTTTTCCCGCTCCGACTACAAAACCCTGGGCTTGGCCGCCCTCGGCGGCGCCCTGGAAATCTACGACTTCATCATCTTCGTATTCTTTGCGCTGACCCTCAGCCAGCTGTTTTTCCCGCCAGAAATGCCCGAGTGGCTGCGCCTGCTGCAAAGCTTCGGCATCTTCGTCACCGGCTACCTGGCGCGCCCGCTGGGCGGCATTTTGATGGCGCACTTCGCCGATCACCTGGGGCGCAAACGCGTGTTCAGTCTGAGCATCCTGATGATGGCCTTGCCCTGCCTGCTGATCGGGATCATGCCGACCTACGCGCAAATCGGTTATTTCGCCCCATTGATCCTGCTGGTGCTGCGCGTGCTGCAAGGCGCGGCAGTGGGCGGCGAGGTGCCCAGCGCCTGGACTTTCGTCGCCGAACACGCGCCAACCCAGCATCGTGGCTATGCCCTGGGCTTCCTGCAGGCCGGCCTGACCTTCGGCTACCTGCTCGGCGCATTGACTGCCACCCTGCTGGCGCAAGTTTTCACCCCCGCTGAAATCCTCGATTACGCCTGGCGCTTCCCGTTCCTGCTCGGTGGTGTGTTCGGCGTGATCGGCGTGTGGCTGCGCCGCTGGCTCAACGAAACCCCGGTGTTCCTCGAAATGCAGGCGCGTCGCCAGGCCGCCGCCGAACTGCCTCTGCGCACCGTGCTGCGCGACCATCGCGCCGTGTTGCTGCCGGCGATGATCCTCACCTGCGTGCTCACCTCGGCGGTGGTGGTGCTGGTGGTCATCACCCCAACCATGATGCAAAAAACCTTCGGCATGAGCCCCAGCCACACCTTCGCCTTGAGCGCATTGGGCATCGTCTTCCTGAATATCGGCTGTGTCCTGGCCGGCCTGCTGGTGGACCGCATCGGCGCCTGGCGCGCGGTGCAGGTCTACAGCTTGTTGCTGCCGGTGGGCATTGCGGTGCTGTACGCCAGCCTGATCAACGGCGGCGTATGGCTGGGCGCGGCATATGCCGTGGCGGGCTTGAGTTGCGGCGTAGTGGGCGCGGTGCCGTCGGTGATGGTCGGCCTATTCCCGGCGCAGGTGCGGGTGTCGGGAATTTCCTTCACCTACAACATTGCCTACGCGTTGTGGGCGAGTACTACGCCGCTGCTGTTGATTGCGCTGATGCCTACCAGCCCGTGGATTTGCGTGGGCTATTGCGTGGTGATGGGCGCGGTGGGGGTGGCGAGTGTGGCGATTTTTGGTAAGCGCCACACCTTGGCCTCCTGAGGTTTAAGTCAGAAAGTGCCACAGCACCAACGTACCCACCAAGCCGACGACGGAAACGATGGTCTGCAACACCGACCACACCCAGATCGTCTGCTTCAGCTGCAAGCCAAAGTACTCCCGCACCATCCAGAACCCGGCGTCGTTGACGTGGCAGAAGAACACCGAGCCGGCGCCAATCGCCAGCGCTACCAATGAACTCTGGGTCGCCGCCAAACCCGCCATCATCGGTGCGAGAATGCCCGCCGTGGTAGTGGTAGCAACGGTCGCCGAGCCGGTGGCCTGGCGCAGGGCCACGGCGATCAACCATGCCAGCAGCAAGTAGGGCATGTGTGCGCCTTCGGCGACCTTGCTGATAGTCTGGCTGACGCCGGCGTCCAGCAGGGTTTGCTTGAGGCCGCCGCCGGCACCGATGGTCAACAGCAGCACGGCGATAGGCGCGAGGGCTTTGCGCAGGGTGTTGCCGACGTCGCTGCGTGGCATACCGGCGGCCCAGCCCAGGCAGATCACAGCGGCGATGACGGCCAGGCCAAGTGCGATCAGCGGCTCACCGAGGAATTTCAAGGTCAATGCCACCGGGTTTTCCGGCGACATCGCAACCTTGGCCAAGGTGCTGCCGAGCATCAGAATCACCGGCAGCAAGATGATCAGCAACGACACCCCGAAACTCGGCTGGCGTGGCGCCTTGGGCGGTGCGCTGAACAGCGCGCCGATGTCGGCCGGTTCATCCACGTGCAGGCGTTTGGACAGCCAGTTGCCGTAGAGCGGGCCCGCGAGAATCACCGCCGGCACCGCCAGGCAAAAGCCCAGCAGCATAGTCAGGCCCAGGTCGGCGTGCAGCGCGCTCACCGCAATCAGCGGGCCCGGATGCGGTGGCATCAGGGCGTGCAGGGTGGTCATGCCGGCCAGCGCCGGGATCGCGATTTTCAGCAGTGGTTGGTTCGAGCGTTTGGCCATCACGAAGATGATCGGCACCATCATCACCAAGCCGACTTCGAAGAACAGCGGCAGGCCGATCACCATGGCGACCAGCGCCATTACCCAGGGCAGCGACTTGCCTTTGCCCAGCCCGAGCAGGGTGGTGGCAATGCGGTCGGCCGCGCCGGATTCGGCCATCAACGCACCGAGCATCGAGCCCAGGGCGATGATGATCCCGGCTTCACCGAGGATCGCCCCGGCGCCTTTGCTGAAGGCTTTGGCGACTTCTTCCGGGGGCAACCCGGCGCCGACACCGGCGATAAACGTACCGATCAGAATCGACAGGAACGGCGGCAGCTTGGTCGCGCTGATCAACACAATGATGCTGACGATCGCCAGCAGCACGCAGAACATAAGGCGGGTGTCGTGAACCATCCACGCGGCAGTCGATAACTCCAAAACGGGGCTCCTTATCGAACAGGTTGGCTAATTTGTTTCTTTTTGTTTCCTGTCCGAAAAGCATACCTGATAGAACCGTGCCACAGCGCTATTGCGCAGTTTTGGTGCGAGCCTGGTTAACGCTTGGCTGACAGCTGAATGACAATTTCGCAAGGCGTGCCGGTGCTATGGTTTTATGGCCCTATGATCAGCCCATTCCGTTATGACGAGGACATCACATGAGCGCCGGACACAATCACGCCCAGGTACGCGCAGGTCACGAACGCAAGTTGTGGATGGCGCTCGGCTTAACCGGGAGTTTTATGATCGCCGAGGTCATCGGCGCCTTCGTCACCGGCAGCCTGGCGCTGTTGTCCGACGCGGCCCACATGATGACGGACACCCTGGCGATGGCGATTTCCCTGGTTGCCATCCAGATGGCCAAGCGCGCCGCTGACCGTAAGCGCACCTTCGGGTATGCGCGTTTCGAAATTCTGGCGGCGTCGTTCAATGCGCTGCTGCTGTTTGCCGTGGCCTTTTACATTCTGTATGAGGCCTATCAACGGCTGCAGGCGCCGCCTGAAATCCAGTCCACCGGCATGCTGGTGATCGCGGTGTTGGGGCTGATCATCAACTTGATTTCGATGCGCCTGCTCAGTGCCGGCAGCGGCGAAAGTCTCAACGTCAAAGGCGCCTACCTGGAAGTGTGGAGCGACATGCTCGGCTCCATTGGCGTGATCATCGCGGCGCTGGTGATCATGCTCACCGGTTGGGGCTGGGTCGATTCCTTGGTGGCGGCAGGGATTGGTTTCTGGGTATTACCACGCACCTGGATCTTGCTGAAGGAAAGCATGAACGTGCTGCTGCAAGGCGTGCCCGACGGCATTGATATTGATCAGGTCGAGCAGGGCATCCGCAACGTGCCTGGGGTCAAGGACGTGCACGACCTGCATATCTGGGCCCTGACCAGTGGCAAGAATGTGCTGAGTGCGCACTTGGTGGCGGACTCGGCGCTGGGCACCGAACAACAAATCCTCACGCTGGTGACGGAGTTGCTGCACGAACAATTCGATATTTCCCACGTCACTTTGCAGGTGGAAGGCGAGGGGTTTGAGCACGATGAACATGACGACGTGCATGCCTGATCCCGGCTAACAGATTTGTAATGTTCCGCCCACCGCCCTGATAAGTACCGAAAGTTACATTGCCCTCGCTGGGAAACCTCAGCGACTTTCTGGGCCTGGAACTCTCGTTATGGCACTTTCCGTTAGAACACTGTTGGCCGTTAGAACACTGTTAGGGGCGACTGCGTTGTGGGTGGCAGCCAGTGCTGCTCAGGCGCAAACCCTCACGCTTGATGCAGCCCTGCAAGCTGCCTTCGCCAACAACCCCGACCTGGCTGCCGCGCAATGGGAAATCGAGATTGCCCAAGGCGGTCGCCAACAGGCTGGCTTGATCCCCAACCCGGTAGCCTCATGGGATGCCGAAGACACGCGCCGCAACACGCGCACCACCACGATTAAACTCAGCCAAACCCTGGAACTGGGCGGCAAGCGCGGTGCGCGGATTGACGTGGCGACACGTGCCCAGGATGCCGCCGCGCTGACCCTTGAGCAGCGTCGCAATGGCCTGCGCGCCGATGTGATCGACAGCTATTACGGCGCGCTGCGAGCCCAGGAACGCCTCGACCTGGCGCAACGCTCGATGGCGCTTGCCGAGCGCGGCCTAGTGGTCGCCAAGGGCCGCGTCACCGCCGGCAAGTCATCGCCGGTGGAAGCCACGCGCGCGCAGGTGCAGCTGTCGGAGATCCGCCTGGAGTTGAACCGCGCGCAGGTCGGCCTGAGCGATGCCTATCGCCGCCTTGCCGCCAGCACCGGCAGCGCCACCCCCGACTTCCAGGCCGTGGCCACTCAAAGCCAATCCGCACCGCCCTTGCCGGCCTCCGCACAATTGCTGGCGCGACTTGAGCAAACCACCGAACTGCGCCTGGCCGACATGCAGATTATCCAGAGCGAAGCCAGCGTGGGCCTGGAAAAAGCCCAGCGCATTCCTGACCTCGATGTGTCGATCGGCAGCCAGTACGACGCCAGCGTGCGTGAGCGGGTGAACCTGGTGGGCGTGTCGATGCCGATCCCGCTGTTCAACCGCAACCAGGGCAACGTGCTCGCCGCCAGCCGCCGCGCCGATCAGGCCCGCGACCTGCGCAATGCCGTTGAGCTGCGCCTGCGCACCGAAACCCGTCAGGCCCTGGACCTGTGGCAAACCGCCAACACTGAAGTGCGCACGTTCAACCAACAAATCCTGCCCGCCGCCCAAAGCGCGGTGGACAGCGCCACTCGTGGCTTCGAGATGGGCAAGTTCAACTTCCTCGACGTGCTCGACGCCCAGCGCACCTTGATCGCAGCCCGCACCCAATACCTCACGGCGACCGCCCAGGCGACTGACGCCTGGGTACGCATCGAACGGATTTACGGCGACCTCGCCCGGTTTTGATTTTTTCTGGAGTCTTTTATGAAGCATAAACACGGTGTGGCGCTTGCCGTCGCCCTGGGCCTGATGCTGTCTGGTTTTGCCCATGCCGAAGAGGAAGAAGAAGGCAAACTCGAACTCACTGAGCAGCAGATCCAGGCTGCCGGTATCCAACTCGCCCAGGCCCAACCCCGCGCGATCAGCACCCTGCTGACGCTGCCGGGCGAAGTGCGTTTTGACGAGGACCGTACCTCGCACATCGTCCCGCGTGCGGCCGGTGTGGTGGAGGAGGTCAAGGTCAACCTCGGCCAGTCGGTGAAGAAAGGCGAACTGTTGGCGGTGATCTCCAGCCAGCAGATTTCTGATCAACGCAGCGAGCTGGCGGCCAGTGAGCGTCGTGTCGAACTGGCACGCACCACTTTCCAGCGCGAGCGCCAACTGTGGAAGGACGAGATCTCCGCCGAGCAAGATTACCTGCTGGCGCGCCAGACCTTGCAGGAAGCTGAAATCGCCTTGAACAACGCTCGTCAGAAGATGACGGCGCTCAGCGGCAGTGCCGTTCTGGCGGGCGGCAATCGCTATGAGCTGCGTGCGCCATTCGCCGGTGTGGTGGTGGAAAAACACCTGGGCGTCGGTGAGGTGGTGGGCGAAACCAGCAATGCCTTCACGCTCTCGGATTTGTCCCAGGTGTGGGTCACCTTCGGCGTGTTTCCCAAGGACTTGAACAAGGTGCGCGTCGGTAAACCGGTGAAAGTCACCTCCACGGAAATGGGCACTGAAGTACAAGGCTCCGTGGCCTACGTCGGCAACCTGCTCGGCGAGCAGACGCGTACCGCCACCGTGCGCGTGACCGTGCCCAACCCCGACGACGCCTGGCGCCCCGGGCTGTTTGTCACCGTGCAATTGGCCACCGACACCTACCAGGCCAAGGTCACCGTGCCGCAAACCGCGATCCAGACCGTCGAGGACAAACCTTCGGTGTTTGTGCGCACTGCGGACGGTTTCATCACCCGCCACCTCGAACTGGGCGTGAGTGAAAACGGCTATGTCGAAGTACGCAAAGGCCTCGACGTCGGGGCGCAAGTGGCGACCGAAGGCAGCTTCATCCTCAAGTCCGAACTGGGTAAAGGCTCGGCCGAGCACGCCCATTGATCCTGCGAGTGATTTCCCATGTTTGAGCGCCTTATCCAATTCGCCATCGAACAGCGCATCATCGTGCTGCTGGCGGTGCTGTTGATGGCCGGTGTCGGCATCGCCAGCTATCAGAAGTTGCCCATCGACGCAGTGCCCGACATCACCAATGTGCAGGTGCAGATCAACTCGGCGGCGGCCGGGTTTTCGCCGCTGGAGACCGAACAGCGCATCACCTTTCCGATTGAAACCGCCATGGCCGGCTTGCCGGGTTTGCAGCAGACGCGCTCGTTGTCGCGCTCCGGCTTGTCCCAGGTCACGGTGATCTTCAAAGACGGCACCGACCTGTTCTTTGCCCGCCAATTGGTCAACGAGCGCCTGCAAGTGGCCCGCGAACAATTGCCCACCGGCATCGAAACCGCGATGGGGCCGATTTCCACCGGTCTCGGGGAGATTTTCCTATGGACCGTCGAAGCCGAAGACGGTGCACTCAAAGAAGACGGTACGCCTTACACACCGACCGACCTGCGGGTGATCCAGGATTGGATCATCAAGCCGCAACTGCGCAATGTGCCGGGCGTGGCCGAGATCAACACCATCGGCGGCTTTGCCAAGGAATACCAGATCGCCCCGGACCCCAAGCGTCTGGCGGCCTACAACCTGACGTTGACCGATTTGGTCACTTCGCTGGAGCGTAATAACGCCAACGTCGGCGCCGGTTACATCGAGCGCAGCGGCGAGCAACTGTTGATCCGCGCTCCGGGGCAAGTGGCGTCCATCGATGACATCGCTAATATCGTCATCATCACCTCGGATGGCACGCCGATTCGCGTGCGCAATGTGGCGCACGTCGAAATCGGTCGTGAGCTGCGTACCGGTGCCGCCACGGAAAATGGCCGTGAAGTGGTGCTGGGCACGGTGTTTATGTTGATCGGTGAAAACAGCCGTACCGTGTCCCAGGCGGTGGCGAAAAAACTGGAAGAGATCAACCGTTCGCTGCCCCAAGGCGTGGTGGCCGTCACCGTCTACGACCGCACCAACCTGGTGGAAAAAGCCATCGCCACCGTGAAGAAAAACCTCTTCGAAGGTGCGCTGCTGGTCGTCGCCGTGCTGTTCCTGTTCCTGGGCAACATCCGCGCGGCGTTGATCACTGCGATGGTGATCCCGCTGGCGATGCTGTTCACGTTTACCGGAATGTTCACCAACAAAGTCAGCGCCAACCTGATGAGCCTTGGCGCGCTGGACTTCGGCATTATTGTCGACGGCGCGGTGGTGATCGTCGAAAACGCCATCCGCCGACTGGCCCATGCGCAGCAGCGCCATGGCCGCCTGCTGACCCGCAGCGAACGCCTGCATGAAGTGTTCGCGGCCGCCAAGGAGGCTCGGCGGGCTTTGATCTACGGGCAACTGATCATCATGGTGGTGTACCTGCCGATCTTCGCCCTCACGGGTGTGGCTGGGAAGATGTTCCACCCCATGGCCTTTACCGTGGTGATTGCCCTGCTCGGCGCGATGATTCTGTCGGTGACGTTCGTGCCAGCCGCGATCGCGCTGTTCGTCACTGGCAAGGTCAAGGAAGAAGAAAACCTGGTGATGCGCACGGCACGTCGGGTCTATGCGCCGGTGCTGGATTGGGTGATGGCGCGCCGCCCTTTGGTGTTTGGCTTGGCGGTGCTGACCATCGTCGCCTCGGGCGTGGTGGCCAGCCGCATGGGCAGCGAATTTATCCCCAGCCTCAGTGAAGGTGACTTCGCCCAGCAAGCCTTGCGTGTGCCGGGCACCAGCCTGACGCAATCGGTGCAGATGCAGCAGCAGCTGGAAAAAACCTTGATGGCTCAGGTGCCGGAAATCGAACGGGTCTTCGCGCGTACCGGCACCGCGGAAATCGCTTCCGACCCTATGCCGCCGAATATTTCCGACAGCTATGTGATGCTCAAGCCGAAGGACCAATGGCCGGACCCGAAGAAATCTCGTGAAGCGCTGATCGAAGATATCCAGCGCGCCAGTGCGATTGTGCCGGGCAGTGCGTATGAACTGTCGCAACCGATCCAACTGCGTTTCAACGAGCTGATTTCTGGGGTGCGCAGTGATGTGGCGGTGAAGGTGTTTGGCGACGACATGGCGGTGCTCAACAAGACCGCCGGGGAAATCGCCGAGACCCTGCAAAAGCTTGAGGGCGCCTCGGAAGTGAAGGTGGAACAGACTTCCGGGCTGCCGGTACTGACGATCAATATTGACCGCGACAAGGCCGCGCGTTTCGGCCTGAATGTGGGCGATGTGCAGGACACCATTGCCGTCGCTGTCGGTGGGCGCCAGGCCGGTACGTTGTACGAAGGTGACCGCCGCTTCGACATGGTTGTGCGTTTGTCCGACGCGTTGCGTACCGATATCGACGGGCTATCACGGCTGTTGATCCCGGTACCGGCGCTGGCCAGTAACGCGTCGGGGCAGTTGGGTTTTATCGCCTTGTCCCAGGTTGCCAGTTTGGATTTGGTACTCGGGCCGAACCAGATCAGTCGCGAGAATGGCAAGCGTCTGGTGATCGTCAGCGCCAACGTGCGCGGGCGGGATATCGGTTCGTTTGTTGATGAGGCCGAGACGGCCATCAGCAGCCAGGTGAAGGTGCCGGCGGGTTACTGGACGACATGGGGCGGCCAGTTCGAACAGTTGAAGGAAGCCTCCGAACGTTTGCGCATCGTGGTGCCGGTGGCGTTGCTGCTGGTGTTCGGGCTGCTGTTTATGATGTTCAACAACCTCAAGGACGGGCTGCTGGTGTTTACCGGGATTCCGTTCGCGTTGACCGGTGGGATCATGGCGCTGTGGTTGCGCGATATTCCATTGTCGATCTCGGCGGGGGTGGGCTTTATCGCGTTGTCGGGTGTGGCGGTGTTGAACGGGCTGGTGATGATTGCCTTCATCCGCAACCTGCGCGAGGAAGGGCGCTAATTGTCGGTGGCGATCAACGAAGGCGCGCTCACCCGTTTGCGCCCGGTACTGATGA
Source organism: Pseudomonas sp. IB20 (assembly GCF_009707325.1). Classification (NCBI taxonomy): domain Bacteria; kingdom Pseudomonadati; phylum Pseudomonadota; class Gammaproteobacteria; order Pseudomonadales; family Pseudomonadaceae; genus Pseudomonas; species Pseudomonas gelidaquae. The sequence goes on from NZ_CP046103.1 coordinate 746,068, forward strand.
CGGCGCTGGTGGCGTCCCTGGGGTTTATCCCAATGGCCCTGGCCACCGGCACCGGCGCCGAGGTGCAGCGCCCGTTGGCGACGGTGGTGATTGGCGGGATTATTTCTTCCACGTTGCTGACCTTGCTGGTGCTGCCGGCGTTGTATCAGTGGGCGCATCGCAAGGAGGAAAAGGCGGAACAAGGTAAAGCCACCGGGCAGGCTGCGCACATCAGCCTGCCCTTGGTGCAGGGTCATGATCGACCGTACGATCGCCAGGCCCAGGCCGGTGCCGCCCTCAGTGCGTGCGCGGCTGCTGTCGACACGGTAAAAACGCTCGAACAGGTACGGCAGGTGTTGCGCTTCGATCCCCGAGCCTGGGTTGCTGACGGACAACGAAACGTTGTTGTCGTAAGCCTCCACCAGCAACGAAATATGCGCGCCCGATGGGCTATGGCGGATGGCGTTGGACAGCAGGTTGGAGAGGGCACGTTGAATCATCAGGCGATCGCCGTGTACTTGGGCCTCGCCGCTGAGGGTCAGGGTCAGCTGTTTGTCTTCGGCACTCAGGGCGAACAAGTCCATCACCCGGTTTGCCTCAGCCGTCAGCGACACGGCAGTAAACGAAGCTCGCGCCGCCGGGTGGCTGACTTGGGCCAGAAACAACATGTCGGAAACGATACGCGCCAGGCGCTCCAGCTCTTCGGTGTTGGATTCCAGCACCGCTTTGTAGGCCTCCGGCGGGCGTTCGCGCGACAGCGTCACCTGGGCCTTGCCCATCAGGTTGGTCAGCGGCGCGCGCAGTTCGTGGGCGAGGTCATCGGAGAATTGCGACAGCTGCTGCACCCCGGCGTCCAGGCGGTCGAGCATCACGTTGAAGCCTTGCGCCAGCTCGCCCAGTTCGTGCGGCAGGTTGTCGACGGACAGGCGATGGGTCAGGTCCTGCGTGGTGACTTTGGCCGCCACTCGGCTGAACTGCTTCAGCGGCGCCAGCCCGCGCTGCACCAGCCACCAGGCGCCCATGCCGATCAATATCAAGAGCATCGGCAACGCGATCACCGTGGCGCGCAGGTAGGCACTGAGCAGTGCCTGGTCGTCCCTGCGGTCCAGGGACAGCAAAACGCGCACGCGTTCGCCGCTGGCCAGGCGCATTAGGCTGGAAGCGCTGAGTACTTGGTTGCCATCGCTGTCGGCCCAGTTGAGGTAACCGAGAGTTTCACGCGGCGTGAAGTCGGTCAGCAACGGTTCCTGAGGCTTGGCGCCGGCGCTCAGTAACACGCTGTTATCGGGGGCCGTGCCGACAATGGTCAGGTAGAAATTGTCATGGCCGATCACCAGGTCCATCAGCGAGTGCGGGCGGGCGCGGATGCCGCTGGCGTTGAGGCCCTGTGACAGGCTGTGCTGGATCTGTTCCATCTTGCTTTCCAGGCCTTTGCGCGCCAGTTTTTCCAGCTCGTGGGTCAGGGCCAGGTACGCCAGGGTTGCCAGCAACAGCACCAGGCCTGCGCCCATCAGGCTGACCGTCAGCCCCAGGCGCATCGACAAACTGCTGACTTTCATTGCCGTGCCTCCAGCACATAACCCACACCGCGAATGGTGTGGATCAGCTTGACCTCACTCTGGTCATCCACCTTGGCGCGCAGGCGGCTGATGGAAACCTCCACCACGTTGGTGTCGCAGTCGAAGTTCATGTCCCACACCAGCGAAATAATCTGCGTGCGGGTCAGCACTTCGCCGGTCTGGCGCATCAGCACCTGCAGCAGCGCGAACTCCTTGGTGGTCAGGTCGATACGCCGACTGCCGCGGTACGCGCGATGGCGACGCGGGTCCAGTTCCAGGTCCAGCACACGGAACACGTCCGGCTGTGGGATATGCTCGCTGCGCCGCAACAGGGTGCGCACCCGCGCGAGCAATTCGGGAAACTCGAAGGGTTTGACCAGGTAATCATCGGCGCCCATGTCCAGGCCCTTGATCTTGTCGGCGAGCCGGCCACGGGCAGTCAGCATCATCACGCGTTGGCTGCCGTTGCGGCGCAATTGCTCCAGCACTTCCCAGCCATCCTTGCCCGGCAGGTTGACGTCGAGAATGACCAGCTCATAGGCGTGCTGCCCTGCCAGGTGCAAGCCATCGATGCCATTGGACGCGCAGTCGACCACATAGCCACTTTCGTTCAGGCCTTGCTGCAGGTAGTCGGCGGTTTTTTGCTCGTCCTCAACGACAAGGATACGCATGGGGTATTTACCTTTTTTAGGTGAAAGAAGGGCTCCATTTCCTTATGGAATCGGGTGCTTTGGGAGTAGGGAAAGTCTGAACGGTGAAGTAGCTTCAGGGTCAACTGCGACCATCGGTCGCAACGCAGTGCCGGTGCGCAAAAAAAAACGCCCCGAGGGGCGTTAAAAATTCATCTCTTTCCAAAGGAGCTCCAAAAAAGCTTCAGAGACGAATGTTGCTCGGTGCACATAAGTTGACGCGAGTATAGGCGTTCAACTTAACGGGAAGCTGAGGCTAATATTACAGTCTTGTTACTTGTGCATTTGTGAGCAAATGTTAGTTAAGGGCGAACGAATGTAAGCACTCACCGTGGTGATTATTCAGAGTGCCACCAGTGGGTATTCGGCAATCAAGCGCACTTCCTCCAAGTCCGACTCGAAAGTACTGGAGCGCACGGTGGCTTGGCGCAAGCGCAACGACAAATCCTTCAGGCTGCCACTTTGCACCACGTACTTGGCCTCGACGTTGCGTTCCCAGCGGCGTTGGTCCGTCAGCGGGTTGCCCGCCGAATCGCGGCGCATATACACCGAGTTGGCGTTGCTGTAATCGGCGCCGGAGCCTTTGGCGTAGCGGGTCATGAATGACAGGCCGGGAATGCCGAACGCCTGCATGTCCAGGTCGTAACGGGCCATCCACGAGCGCTCCTTGGGCGAGTTGAAGTCGCTGTACTGGATCGAGTTGTTGAGGAAGATCGAGTCCGATTGGCGCAAGTAATCGAAGTCGTCATCGCCGTTGTTGCGCTGGTGCGACACGGCCACGCTGTGGGCGCCGACCTTTACCCCAAGCCTGGCGCTCCAGATATTGTTGTCGAATTCACCCAGCCGTTTTTTGCCTTCGTCCACGGCCTTGTAATAGTTGAAGTCGCCGAACAATGAGACGTCGTCGGTCAACGGGTAATTGGCGGCGCTGCCGAAGTAGTATTGGTCCCACGCGTCCTTCAAACGGCTGCTGTACAGGCTGACTGTCAGGTGTTTATTGACGGCATATTCACCGCCTAGATAGCCGATCCACGGCGAGTCGACCTTGCCCGCATAGAAGGTCGCAAAGCCTTTGTTCATGCCACTTTCACTGGGTTGGCTCATGCCGCTCAGGCGTCCGCCTTGCAGGCTCAGGCCCTCAAGGCTGGTATTTTGCGCGGTGACGCCGCGAAAGCTTTCCGGCAACAAGCGCGAGTCGCCGGCTGCCACCACGGGGGTGGCGGGGAATACGTCGCCGGCCTTGATGACGGTGTCCAGCACGCGTAATTTCGCCGCGCCGCCGAATTTGCTGTAGCTGCTTTCGGGGCGGTTGTCGCTGTCCACCGGCAACACGCCGAACGAGCCCTTACCGCCGCTGCGGCCGGTGCCCGAGTCAAGTTTCAGGCCATACATGGCAAACGCATCCAGGCCGAACCCCACGGTACCTTGGGTAAAACCCGATTCGAATTTGCCGATCAAGCCCTGCGCCCAGGCTTCGGAATAGCCATTGCCGGTGGGGCTGGACTGGCCCTTGCGGTCATCACGGTTGAAGTAAAAATTGCGCGCCAGCACGCTCACGCTGCTGCCTTCGATAAAACCTTCGGGTTTGTCTTCCACGGCCACGGCGGCCAGAGGCAGTGCGGCAATCAGTGAAAAGGGTAGGGTGTAGTAAGCAATACTCATGTTTCGCTCCTGGGTGTCGGCAGTTTTCAGCTTTTTATAGGATCGGGCGTTCTTATTGATTTGGCCCAGGCTGATAGTTGCAAACCGCAGATAACGAACTCGTTGCGTGAACATTACAATTCTGGCAGCTCGCGACCACCTAACAGATAAGTAATGTTTCAGTGAACATGGCGACAGGGTTGGTTGATTAGTCTCGTTACTGAACTTTTCAATCGAGGAACCTGTTATGAACGCTTATAAAATTGGCTTGGGTGTATTAACGGCAGTCTTGTCATTTGGCGCGTTGGCCGAAGGCGGGGGTGATCGCACCTTTGCCCTGATGATGGAGCGCAATGAAAAAGCCATGGCGGCCTACGCCGAGAAAAAGGGCAAACCGATGCCCGAGGTACAGGCCTACCGCTATGGCATGAAGCTGGACATTGCCAACGTGGTCAACGTCACACCGCCGATCCGCTCGTGCAACCCGGTGCCGTCGCGCATGACCTATGAAGACTCCAGCGGCAAGCTCAATACCCTTGAGTATCAAGTGATGGGCATCTGCCGAAACAACGGTGGTTGATCGGGCCAAAAAACAGTTGGGGGCGGCGCAAAAAAGCGCTTCAGAAAACGCCGGCAGCGCCGATGCAGGTGAGAATCCTCTCCCAATATGACCATCGGTGCCCCATGTTCAACACCCGTTTGAAGCAGGAGCTGTCGGCTCTTCGTGAAGAGTTGTCCAGCTTGCAGCAGGTCAAGGAGAGCCTGGAAAGCGAAATGCTGTGCCTGACGCTGGACGCCGAAGGCCGGGTGGAGTGGGCGAACGCCAACTTCCTGCAAGAACTGTCGTACCAGGCTACAAACATACTGGGGCGCCACATTGATGAGCTGGTGCCCGCATATCTGCGTCAGGACGAATTCCAGCGGCGCTTCAAGAATGCCCTGGTGCGGGGCGAACACTTCGCCGGCACCGTGCGCCTGATGCGTGGCAACGGCAAGGAAGCGTGGCTGCGTTCGATCCTGCAGCCGGTGCGCAACTCGGACGGGTGCATCAAACATTTTTCGATTTATTCCAGCGACCTCACTCGCACCATCGAGGCGTCGCGCGAGCACGAAAACCTGATCACCGCGCTGGTGCGTTCCACCGCGGTCATCGAGTTCGACCTCGGCGGGCATGTGCTGACCGCCAATGACCGATTCCTCAGCGGCATGGGTTACAGCCTGGCGCAAATCCAGGGCAAACATCACCGTATGTTCTGCGAGCCACAGGAATACAACAGCCCGGAGTATCAGCACTTCTGGAAACGTTTGAATGCCGGTGAGTTTGTTGCCGCGCGCTTCAAACGGGTCGACAGCCATGGCCGTGTGGTGTGGCTGGAGGCGACCTACAACCCGGTGCTGGATGCCAATGAACGGTTGTACAAAGTGGTCAAGTTCGCCACGGTGATCACCGATCAAGTCAATCAAGAGCAAGCGGTGGCCGAGGCCGCCAACATCGCCTACAGCACCTCGCTGCAAACCGACGACAGTGCCCAGCGCGGCAGCACCGTCGTGACCCAGGCGGTGGATGTGATGCGTGATCTGGCCAAGCACATGCAACAGGCCGGTGATGGCATCGAGGCGCTGAACGCGCAGTCCCAAGTGATCGGCACCATCGTCAAGACCATCAGCGGCATCGCCGAGCAAACCAACCTGCTGGCACTCAATGCGGCCATCGAAGCAGCACGTGCCGGTGAGCAGGGCCGTGGCTTTGCGGTGGTGGCTGATGAAGTTCGTCAATTGGCCTCGCGTACCAGCAAGGCCACCGAGGAAATCGTCGGTGTGGTGCGTCAGAACCAGGACATGGCCCGCGATGCGGTGTCCTTGATGACTGAAGGCCGCGAGCAGGCCGAGCAAGGTTTAGCGCTGGCGGCCGAGGCGGGCACGGTGATTGTGGAGATCCAGGACGGTGCAAAAAAGGTGGTCAGTGCGGTAGGACAATTCGCAAATCAGCTGTCGACCTAACCCGTGGGACTTGCGCTTGAGGTATCGTAGGTTTTTTCTTGCTTGAAGAGCCGCCCCTCCATGAGCCCTACCCACCTTCTCCCCGTTCCGTTGTCCAAGGCTTACCGCTTGCTCAATCACGGGCCGACCGTGTTGGTGAGCGCGGCCCACGACGGCAAGCGCAATATCATGGCCGCTGCCTGGGCGATGCCGCTGGATTTTGAACCGCCGAAAGTCGCCGTGGTGCTGGACAAGGCCACCTGGACCCGCCAACTGCTGGAAGGCGCCGGCACCTTCGTGCTCCAAGTGCCTTGTGTGGCCCAGGCCGATCTGGTGCAGACCGTCGGCAACACCACGGGCTCAGACACCGACAAATTCGCCGCCTACGGCCTGCAGACGTTCAACGGTGAACACACCGAAGCGCCGCTGCTGGAAGGTTGTGTCGCCTGGCTGGAGTGCCGCCTGCTGCCCGAGCCCCACAACCAACAGGCCTACGATTTATTCCTCGGCGAAGTCGTGGCCGCCTATGCCGACGAGCGCGTGTTCAGCGAAGGGCACTGGCACTTTGAAGGGCATGATGAGTTACGCACCTTGCACCATATCGCCGGCGGCAATTTCCTCAGCATCGGCGAGCCCATTGTTGGGCGTCAGCTGTAAGCCTTACCCGCGTACGTCTGCCAGGCAGCGGATCGGCGGGGCGTTGGGCCCGTGGTGCGGCCGCTATCGCAGGCAAGCCAGCTCCCACATTGACTGCATTTCAAGCCAAAGGCTCAGCGCCCGAGCATCTTCACCCAACGCGACGGCGGCATGCCGTAGGTGCTGCGAAATTGCCGTGTCATGTGGCTCTGGTCGGTGAAGCCGGCGGTCAATGCCGCATCCACCAACGATTGGCCTTGGACGAGCAAGCTGCGCACCAGGTCCAGCCGCCGCATGGTCAGGTAGCGATAGGGGCTGGTGCCGAACAACAAGCGAAAATCCCGCGACAACGCCCAGCGATCACGGCCGCAATGGTCGGCCATTTCATCCAGGGTGATGCTGCGGCCCAAGGCGCTGTGGATAAATTCCCGGGCGCGCTCGGCGGCGACGTAATCGAAAGATTTACGGCTGATGATCACCCCCGATGCAGCGCTCAGCGCCTGGGCCAGGTCGTACAGAGCGTCCTGTTCCTGCATCGGGTCAATCGGGCAATCCAGGCTTTGCAGCAATACTTCGCTGGCGCGGAACAGTCGCGGGTCGGTTGATAATCCGTTGTGGATAAACGGTAACGGCCTGCCGCCAAGAATCTGTTGGATTAGCGCCGGCTCCACATAAATCATGCGGTACTTGAAGCCTTCTACACTGCTGGCGCGGCCGTCATGGCATTCATCGGGGTGAATCACCATGGTCGTACCGGGCAAGCTGTGGGTCATGCTGCCGCGGTAGTGATAACTCTGCACGCCGAACAGCGTGCGCCCGATGGCGTAGGTGTCGTGGCGATGCGGGTCGAACGCAAAGCCTGCAAAGTACGCTTCGATACGGTCCAGGCCGCTGGCGTGCGGGGCGCGGTGCAGCCAATCGAGGGTAGAAGTGGGTTGGCCCATGGTGACTGGTCACAAGTAGAGGTGGAAACACGTTAACCCAGTCTGGCGCGGGTTGTCTGTCGAGGTCTTGTACGATTGTGCGTGATCTGGATGAGCCTTTTTTAACGGTCGCATTGCTTTGCGTTAAAAAATGATTGTTTTACGATAATTAATCTATTATTTTGTGCGCTCACTCACTCACCGAGGTTGTTTATGAATACCCAACGTCTGGCCCAGCTCAGTCAGCGCATGTCGCTGCTTACCCTCTTGCTGCTTGTCGTTATGCTGGTGCTTAACACTGCCGTGTGGCTGTTTCCGGTGCTGGGTTCCTCCGCCGATGGCCTGGGGTTTGGCTTTGCCTTGACTGACCGTCTGATCGAGGCGCACGCCGCTAAAGTTGCGCTGTTCCCGTGGTGGCAGACGGCGGGTGGCATTGTGCTTTCCACCATCCCATTGATGGCGTTGGCGTCAGGCTTGAACCATCTGCGCCAACTGTTTCGCAATTACGCTCGGGGTGAGTACTTCTCCAGTGCCGCGGCGCAGCACCTGGGCAAAGTTGGGCGAGCAGTGGCGATATGGGTGCTGCTGGACTTTTTATGCGAGCCGTTGCTCAGTGTCTGGGTCACGATGAATGAGCCGGTCGGCCAGCGATTGATTACGCTGAGTGTCACCGCGCCAAGCTTCGTCGCGTTGTTTCTCGCTGCCTGTATCGCGGTAATCGCGCGTATCCTGTGGCAGGCCAGTGAAGTGGATTCTGAAAACCGTACTTTTGTTTGAGATCGAAATGCCCATTGTGATTGAACTGGACGTTATGCTTGCCCGGCGCAAGGTCAAATCCAAAGACCTGGCGGCCGCCATAGGGATTACCGAACAGAACCTGTCGTTGCTCAAACAAGGCAAGGTCAAGGGCATACGGCTGGGCACGTTGGATGCTATATGTGCCTACCTGGAGTGCCAGCCTGGCGACTTGTTGGTGCACACGCCTGAGCCGGCGGCCGAATAGGTTTAACCACTGACGAAGAGGGACGCCCCATGCTGTTCTCCGACTTGCCGTACGCAGCACCGTTGCTGTCGCTGGGGCTGCTTTGGGCTGTCGCGGTGGTGACGCCGGGGCCGAACTTCTTCAACACTGCCCAACTGGCGGCGAGTTGCTCGCGTCGTCATGGCGTGGTGGCGTCCGCCGGGGTGGCCACGGGCACGGTGATATGGGGGCTGGCAGGCGGCTTGGGCATCAAGTCGCTGTTCACCGCTGCGCCCATGCTCTATCTGGCCTTCAAGATCATCGGCGGCTGCTACCTGATCTACCTGGGGCTGAAACTGTTCAAGCGTTCGGCTCCTATCAATCAAGCCGCATTGCCTGACGAGCCCCAGCGCTCGCTGTTCTCTGCCTGGCGCTTCGGTTTGCTGGGCAACTTGTCCAACCCCAAGGCCGCACTGTTCGTTGCCACGGCCTTCGCCTCGACCATGCCGCCGTCACCGTCGCCAACGTTGTTGGCGCTGGCGGTCATCACCATGGCCACCTTGTCGTTCAGCTGGTACACCAGCGTAGCCCTGGTGTTTTCCAGCGAGCGCATGGCCAATCTTTACAGCCGTTCACGCAAGTGGCTCGACCGGTTTGCCGGTGGCTGCTACCTGTTGTTTGGCGCACATCTGGTAGCGAATCGCTGACCGCTCATGGTAAGAAGCCTTACTTTCAATAGTGAGGCCGAGTCATGAGCAAGGTGCGGGTAGGTATTATTTTTGGTGGCCGTTCGGCCGAGCACGAAGTCTCGCTGCAATCGGCGCGCAATATTGTCGATGCGCTGGACCGTTCGCGCTTCGAGCCCGTGCTAATCGGCATCGACAAGGCCGGCCACTGGCACCTCAACGACACCTCGAACTTCCTGATCAACCAGGAAAACCCGGCGCTGATCGCCCTCAACCAGTCCAACCGCGAACTGGCGGTGGTGCCGGGCAAGGCCAGCCAGCAAGTGGTGGAAACCTCGGGGCAGGGCCTGCTGCAACACATCGATGTGATTTTCCCTATTGTCCACGGCACCCTCGGTGAAGACGGCTGCCTGCAAGGCCTGCTGCGCATGGCCGACCTGCCTTTCGTCGGCTCCGACGTACTGGGTTCGGCCGTGTGCATGGACAAGGACATCAGCAAACGCCTGCTGCGCGATGCCGGCATTGCCGTCACCCCGTTCATCACGCTGACCCGTGGCAACGCGGCGCGCACCTCCTTTGAGGCTGCGGCGAACAAACTCGGTTTGCCGATGTTCGTCAAACCCGCCAATCAGGGTTCCTCGGTGGGCGTGAGCAAAGTCGCCGACGCCGCCGAGTACCACGCCGCCGTCGAGCTGGCCCTGGGCTTTGATGAAAAAGTGCTGGTGGAATCCGCCGTTCAAGGCCGCGAAATTGAATGTGCCGTGCTCGGCAACGACAACCCCATCGCCAGCGGCTGCGGCGAAATCGTGGTGAGCAACGGCTTCTATTCCTACGACAGTAAATACATCGACGACCAGGCCGCCCAAGTGGTGGTGCCGGCCGATATCAGCGTTGAGGCCAGCGAGCGTATTCGCCAACTCGCCATCGAAGCGTTTGAGGTGTTGGGTTGCGCCGGGCTGGCGCGGGTCGACGTGTTTCTCACCGACGACGGCGAAGTGCTGATTAACGAAATTAACTCACTGCCTGGCTTCACTCGCATCAGCATGTACCCCAAGCTGTGGCAGGCGGCGGGGATGAGTTACAGCGAGCTGGTAAGCCGGTTGATTGAGCTGGCGCTGGAGCGGCATGCGGGGCGGAAGGGGTTGAAGATAAGCCGCTGATTGTTGTGGCGCGCTCCGTGCGGTAGCCTGCCAGCCATAGGGGACAGAGGCTCTTTAGGTTTTGCGAGCAATCCACGAATAGATCAACGTCTTCGCCTCCTCCGGGTGATGCGTCCTCCTGCGGTAGCTGGCGAAGGTCGGTGATGTGCAGTAAGTGCACACCTCACTGACTTCGATCTGCTCACGCTTAACTCCCGCCGCTTGCAGCAGCATCACCCCGTATCCACTCAAATCAAACCACGCACTTCCCGTCTGCCGCGCATGCGGCGGTGCAATCTGCGGCGCCAGCCGTGGTGCCGGCTGCTCGAAGCGCCACGGCGCTTGTCCGTCACGCCACAAGTGGCCTTGGTCCGTCTGAAACTGGGTGATAAACCCTTCGCTCACCTCGTAACAGCACGGTTTGATCGACGGCCCGATAGCGACCTGCAACTGGTCAACGGCAATGCCCTCGGCGGTAAATTGCTGCACGGCGTTGGCGATAATTCCGCTTTGCAACCCCTTCCAGCCGCCATGCACGGCGGCAACCATTTCACCACTTTTCGCGGCAATAAGAATGGGCAAGCAATCAGCGGTAATCACTGCGATTGGCGGGTGCGCGCGAGTGAGCACGCCATCGGCCTCAACGGTATTGGCCACCTGATCAGGCTGCCATTCGATCACCGTCGCACTGTGCACCTGCTTGCAGATGAACACCTCATCCGGTCGCAATGGATCATCGATCGAACAAAACCCGTGGTCGACGCCGGGGAGGGCGCCGAGATTGTTTGCCTGTTGCAAGGGGCTCTCTGCGCTCAATAAAGTCAGTCGCCGACCGCTTCGCCTTCACGCCGAGGATCCGCGCCGCCGCTCAGCGACACCTTACCCTGAGCATCGCGTGTGCGAACAATGGCCTGGATGCCGCTGGTCATATCGATCTCACTCAACGCATGGCCCTTGTCCCTCAGTGCCTGTTTCAACTCAGGGCTGAACAACCCTGCTTCCAGCTCGGTCGCACCGTTGCGGCTACCAAAGTTGGGCAGGCTGATGGCCGCTTGCGGGTCGAGCTTCCAATCGAGCATCGCCACCAGGGATTTGCTCACGTACTCAATGATCTGCGAGCCGCCCGGTGAGCCCACGGTGGCCAGCAACTCGCCGCTCTTGCGGTCGAACACCAAGGTCGGTGCCATGGCCGAGCGTGGGCGTTTGCCGGGCTCGACGCGGTTGGCCACCGGCTGGCCGTTTTCTTCAGGGATGAACGAGAAGTCGGTCATCTGGTTGTTGAGCAAAAAGCCCTGGACCATCACATGCGAACCGAATGCCGCTTCCACCGTGGTGGTCATCGACACGGCGCCGCCCAGGTCATCCACCGCCACCACTTGCGAGGTGGAGATGCGCAACGGCGAGCGGTCCGGCGCGTAGGCCACCTGAATGCCCACAGGCTGGCCTGGTTTGGCGATGCCCATGCTGCGTTCGCCGATCAGCGCAGCGCGCTTGGCCAGGTAGTCTGGAGCGACGAGGCCAGCGGTCGGCACCGGCACGAAGTCGGCATCGGCCACGTACAGCCCACGGTCGGCGAACGCCAGGCGACCCGCCTCGGCAAGCAGGTGCACGGCTTCGGGTGTGGGTTCAAGCCCTGCGGGCGATGCGCTTTTAATCGGTTTCATCGGCGCTATGGCCTGGCGTGGGTCGCGGGCTTCCACTGCCTGCAATGTGCCGAGGATCTGTGCGATTGCAATCCCACCCGACGACGGCGGTGGCATGCCGCACACCTGATACTGCTTGTAGTCGGTGCACAGCGGCGTGCGTTCCTTGGCGGTGTAGGCCTTGAGGTCGGCCTGTGACAGGCTGCCCGCATTGCGGTTGCCTTGGACCTTACGCGCGATCTCATCAGCAATCGGCCCGTGATACAGCGCGTCCGGTCCTTCCTTGGCGATGCGCTTGAACACAGCGGCCAGCGCCGGGTTTTTCAACAGGGTGCCGGTGGCTTTAGGCGTGCCGTCGGCATTCAGAAAATACGCCGCCATCTCGGGTGATTGCGCGATGTAACGGTCAGCCGCGATCAACGCGTGCAGGCGCGGCGAAATCGCGAAGCCTTGCTCCGACAAACGAATCGCCGGTTCAAACAGCTTGGCCCATTGCAGGTGCCCGGTCTTCTTGTGCGCCATTTCCAGCGCACGCAATACCCCCGGTGTGCCGACCGACCGCCCGCCAATCTGCGCCTCGGGAAACGCCATCGGCGTGCCGTCCGCTTTTAGGAACAAGCGCTCAGTTGCGCCGGCTGGGGCGGTTTCGCGGCCGTCATAGGCGTGCACTTTTTTGCCATCCCACAGCATGATGAACGCGCCGCCGCCAATGCCGGAAGACTGCGGCTCCACCAGCGTCAGTACGGCCTGCATGGCAATCGCTGCATCAATTGCCGAACCGCCTTGGCGCAACATCTCGCGCCCGGCTTCGGCGGCCAGTGGGTTGGCGGCGGCGGCCATATGGCGCTCGGCGTGGCGGGGGGTGAGGTCGGTGCGGTAACCCGAGCCCAACTCCGGCGCCGGCGGCTGTTCATTGACGGGGGTGTGACAGCCGGCCAGGGCGAGGGCTGCGGCTATCACTGACAGTTGACGGCGGGAAATCAAAAACACGCGCTGAACTCCGTTCATTTTGAGAATGATCTGTTGTCCTTGGGGTGGTACTTTTTACAGGTAAATCACGCCTTGCAGGTAGAGCACCGCATGGCCCGAGATGATCACGCGGTCGCCCTTGAGCTCGCAACGCAGTTGCCCACGGCGCTTGCCGCCCTGTTCAGCAGTCAATTGCGACTTGCCCAAACGCTCAGCCCAGAAAGGTGCCAGCGAGGTGTGTGCGGAGCCGGTGACCGGGTCTTCATCGACGCCCACGTTCGGGCCGAACCAGCGCGAAACAAAATCAAACTGCGTGCTTTTGGCCGTCACCGCGATCCCGCGTTTGGGCAGGCCCTTGAGGCGCGCGAAGTCTGGCGTCAGGGCGGCGATTTGAGCCTCATCGTCGACCAGCACGATGTAGTCATCGGTGGCAAACACCTCGGCGTGCTCAATCCCTAATGCGCTCAACAGTCCACTGGGCGGCTCGCAGCGCTGAGGCTGTTTAGCCGGGAAATCCATCGCCAGTTCGTCACCATTGCGCGTCACGCGAAGCTCGCCGCTGCGGGTGGCAAAGCGCAACACTTCAGGTGCGTCCGCCAGTTGATGAATCAGCACCCACGCCGCTGCCAACGTGGCATGGCCGCACAGGTCCACTTCGACTTGCGGGGTGAACCAGCGCAACTCATAGAAATCGCCACGGGGCACGAAATAGGCGGTTTCGGAGAGGTTGTTTTCCGCGGCGATGTCTTGCAGTTGTGCGTCGGGCAGCCACTCGGTCAGCGGGCAGACGGCTGCCGGGTTGCCACCGAAAGGATGTTGGCTGAAAGCGTCGACTTGGTAGATGTCCAATTTCATCGGGGGCACTCCGTCTTGTGGAGGCTGGACACTAACAGTGGGTCAGGAGGGCGTCAAAATACAGATACGCAGTTTTTTTGAGCGCACGCCCCCTGGCCTGCTCAGCCCAGGCGCAACAGCATCGCCCCGGCGGCAATGACACATGCGGCAACAATGCGAGCGCGGGTCAGATGCTCTTTCAGCACCCATGCCGAAATCCCCACGCCGAACAGGATCGACGTTTCCCGCAGCGCTGAAACGGTGGCGATGGGGGCAGCGGTCATGGCCCAAAGCGCCAGACCATAAGACGCTATCGTGCCCACACCGCCGACGATGCCCAGGCGCCAGTTACGGCTTACGTAGTCACGGAACACGCCGCGCCGGGCCGCTAAAGCCCATGCGGCAAGCGGAATGCCGGTCAGCAGGAAGATCCACAGTGTATAGGCCACCGGCGCGCCGGACTTGCGCACGCCCAAGCCGTCGATAAGGGTGTAGCTGGCGATCACCCCCGCGTTGATCAGCGCCAGAATCAAGCCTTTTCGCTGTCCTGATAACGGCGCTACAGCCATGCTCAAGATGCCCAGAGAGATCACCGCAATGCCGAGCCAGGCAAATGCCGACAATGGCTCCGCCAACACAAACACACTCACCGTCGCCACCACCAACGGCGCGGTGCCGCGCATGATCGGGTAGGTCTGGCTCATGTCGGCAATGCGGTATGTCGAGGCGACCAGCACGAAATACAGCACTTGGAGAATCACCGACGCGCCGATGAACGGCCAGCTTTCTGGCGCCGGCAGCGCCAGAAACGGGATGGCCGCCAACGCGATCAACGAGGCGAGGGACGCAATCAGGCAGGTGGTCAACAGCTTGTCGACGCCACCTTTGACCACGGCATTCCAGGTGGCGTGGAGCGCGGCGCCCAGCATGATAATGGCGAATACGTGGAGGCTCATGAGGCGTGGCTTGCGCCGTTGATCAGCGCCGTCAGCACATGGTCCGCCCACACGCCATTGATCTTGAGATAGGCCCGCGCCTCACCCTCACGCTCAAACCCTAGCCGTTTGAGCAGACGCGCACTGCGTTCATTTTCAGGCCGGTAGTTGGCCATGATTCGATGCAGTTTCATGTCATCGAACACATGGGCAATCGCGGCTTTCAGCGCTTCGTGCATCAGCCCCTGGCCCTGGGCAGATTCGTCGAGCGCGTAGCCCAAGTGACAGGCTTCAAATGCACCGCGCACGACGTTGGTGAAGTTGCAGACGCCGATGACTGTGCCGTCGTGCAGTATCAGCAGATGCAGCGCTTCGCCGCTGGCGGTTTTCTCGGCCATGGTTTTGAGGCGTTGGGTGATGGCGTCGAGTTCGAAGAAGTCATCGCCGTGCGTGGGTTCCCAGGGTTGAAGGTAAACGCGGTTTCGCAGCAGATACGTTTGCAGAGCGCCAGCGTGAGACGGGCGAGCGGCTTGCAGCGACAGCCGTTCGGTGGTGATGCCGTGGGTGGGGAAGTGGGGGTTCACGTATCGCCTCCTTGTGGATGGGGGCGAGTATGCCTCAGGGCTTTTCTTCAGGCATAAAAAAACGGCCTACCTTTCGGTAAGCCGTTTTTAGTACTTGGTGGCTACACAGGGACTTGAACCCCGGACCCTAGCATTATGAATGCTATGCTCTAACCAACTGAGCTATGTAGCCAAGTGGCGCGCATTATTCGGTGGATGGGGGCGAGTATGCCTCAGGGCTTTTCTTCAGGCATAAAAAAACGGCCTACCTTTCGGTAAGCCGTTTTTAGTACTTGGTGGCTACACAGGGACTTGAACCCCGGACCCTAGCATTATGAATGCTATGCTCTAACCAACTGAGCTATGTAGCCAAGTGGCGCGCATTATTCGCGTAGAACGGGAATGCGTCAAGCATTTATTTTGAATTTTTATCTACGCTTTCAACTGTTTAACCGAAAATGCCGGGTCTGGCGACGAGTGGCTCGGGGATTTTCACGTCTCTGGGCTACACAAAAAACGCCTGTGGGAGCGGGCTTGACTGCGATTGCGGTGGGTCAGCCGATGACGAGGTTGAATGTGCCGCCGTCATCGCAGGCAAGTCGGGCGTGGTTGCGGGTGATCGCAGCAGTCGAGGCGTTGGCTGAGGTGCTGCGGATCAGGGGGAGAGGTAGAGCTGGGTATCTTCAACGCTGAGGTTTTCGTTGACGACGAGGCAGTCGGGCAGTTGGCGATCTAGTTGCCGCGCGTGCGCAGGTGTAATTCGGTTGGGCAGATATCCCTGCCGCCCAACGATTACCCTTTAGAGCGCCTTACGGTTGCGGCGGGTTGTGCGTGACGCGCTTGAGGTGTTCACGCGCCCGTGACAGGCGTGAGCGAACGGTGCCGATAGGGATGTCCAATACGTCGGCTGTGTCCTGGTAGCTGCCGTCGGTTTCCAGCGAGGCGTACAGCGTCTTGCGCATTTCTGCCGGCAGGTGGTCGATGGCCGTCAGGGTTTTTTCTAGCCGGCGGTTGATCTCGAACTCCCAATCCAGGTTGTTGTTTTCCTCCTGGCCATGCCACAGCGATTCATCGAATTCGCAATGCACCGGTTTGGCATACAAGCGCCGAAAATGGTTGCGGACCAGGTTCTGCGCAATGCCGCACATCCAGGTGCTGAGGGTTGCCTGTCCACTGAAACGCTCCCTGTTGCGCCAAGCTTCCAGGTAGGTCAGTTGTAGGATGTCGTCTGCATCTTCGTGGTTGAGCACGCGTTTGTGGATGAAGCGCCGAAGTTTTTTTTGTTGATCGTCTGTCAGGTGAAGCATGAATTGAGGCGAGCTGCCAACGAGGTGGGCTAAAGCTTCAATAGGGATATTCATGATTTTTTCCTCAGGGTAGACGCTATCGAAATGTTTACGATGCGAACCCCTTTTGCACTGGCTGTGCCAAAGGAAAAAAACTCTCAACTTTCTGATTTATATAAATAAATATATTGAAATGAAGCGTTTTTGCGCAGTAATTTGCAAAATGCGCTGATGATTTGTGCCGGTCTTTTCAAAAGTGTCGAAAGTCGAGTTTTGATGGAACCGTATCGGCAGGCCTCGCCACATAGGGACACACTCTTCCCTTCTTGGCATGCTTATGAAAGTCGAATCCCTTCAAGATGCGCCCTCTACCCAGCGCCTGGATCAACCCGCCGCTGCGCCTGTCTCGCCGCCCACCTCAGCGAAAGTCGATGAGCTTGCTCCGTTCTTCGACCAGGAAGTGATTGCCAGCAATCGGGCCTCGCGGTTGATGCCTATACACGTTCGCCTGACCATTCGGCAAGTGGTACTCCTCAACGCGCTTTACCCGATGATTCGGGAGTTGCCGTTGGCCTTGTGGCCCGACAGTCGCGTACGCCAGGGGGCCCTGGACAGCTTTTTGGCGGTGATGGGCGAACTGGACCGCGTCGAGCGCGGCCCCCTGAAGTTTGCCGGTGACCTGGGGACGCTGGCGTGACTGCACTGTCGGCCATCAACAACGTCTTGCTCAAAGTGGCACAGCGTGCCGAAGTGCTGGGCGCGGTGGTGGTCCTGGGCATTGTGTTTATCTTTATCGTCCCGCTGCCGACCTGGCTGGTGGACATCCTGATTGCGGTCAACATTTGCATATCGTGCCTGTTGATCGTGCTGGCGCTTTATTTGCCAGGGCCTTTGGCGTTTTCATCGTTTCCTTCGATTCTGCTGCTGACCACCATGTTTCGTCTGGCGCTGTCGATCGCCACTACACGGCTGATCCTGTTGGAACAGGACGCTGGTGACATCGTAGAGGCGTTCGGTAATTTCGTGGTGGGCGGCAACCTGGCGGTGGGGATGGTGATCTTTATGATCCTGACCTTGGTCAACTTCCTGGTGATCACCAAGGGCTCGGAGCGGGTCGCCGAGGTAGCGGCGCGGTTCAGCCTGGATGCGATGCCGGGCAAACAGATGTCCATCGACAGTGACCTGCGTGCCGGCCTGATCGATGGTATGCAAGCGCGGGACAAACGTGAGCAACTGTCCCGCGAGAGCCAGTTGTTCGGCGCCATGGACGGGGCCATGAAGTTCGTCAAGGGCGACGCCGTCGCCGGTTTGATTATCGTCGTGGTCAACCTGTTGGGTGGTTTCACCACTGGTATGTTTCAACACGACTTGAGCGCTGCCGAGTCGATACGACTGTATTCGGTACTGACCATCGGTGATGGCTTGATTGCGCAGATTCCTGCACTGCTGATCTCCCTGACTGCCGGCATGATCATCACCCGCGTGGCGCCAGATGGGCGCAGGGGTATCACTAACATGGGCGCGGAAATCGCCCGGCAAATGACCAGTGAGCCCAAGAGCTGGATGATTGCATCGGTAGGGATGCTCGCGTTTGCAATAGTGCCCGGCATGCCCACGATGGTTTTTATTCTGCTCTCGGCGGTAACCGGCTCCCTGGGTTATTACTTGATGCGCCAACGTCAGCGAGCGGAAAAGCCCGCTGATGAGGCTGCCGAAGCCGTCCGGCCCGAAGAGAACGGGGAAGAGGACTTGCGCGGGTTCGATCCATCGCGGCCTTACCTGTTGCAGTTTCCCCCCGCCTTGCGCGGGACTCCCGAGGTTACGGATCTTATTCACGGAATCCGCCAGGCACGAAATTCGCTCGTCGCCAATATCGGCCTGACATTGCCACCGTTCGAAGTCGAACTCGATGATTCACTGGCCGCCGATGAAATGCGTTTCTGCGTGCATGAAGTACCGATGGTCAAGGCATCGGTTGTCACCTACCTGGCCGTCGAGCGTAAGGCGCTGACGGTTGAGCCTGAGCACGCAATACGAGGGCTGGCCGAACGTGATGAACAGGACTGGCTCTGGCTGGCACCTGATGACCCTCTGCTTGATGACCCGCAACTGGAGCGCTTTACCGCCACGAGCCTGATCATCGACCGTATGAGACAGGCGATGATGCTCAGCGGACCGCAGTTCCTAGGCATTCAGGAAAGCAAGGCGATCCTCGGTTGGCTTGAGCACAACCAGTCGGAACTGGTGCAGGAGCTGCAACGCATCATGCCGCTCTCGCGGTTTTCAGCGGTGTTGCAACTCTTGGCCAGTGAAGGTGTTCCGCTGCGTGCCGTGCGGCTGATTGTGGAGTCGCTGATCGAGTACGGCCAGCATGAGCGTGAACCCGATGCCCTCGCCGACTATGCACGCATTGCCCTCAAGGCGCAGATCTTCCACCAGTACAGCGAGGAAGATGGCCTGCATGCCTGGTTGCTGTCGCCTCATACCGAGAACATCTTGCGCGAAGCGTTGCGTCAGACCCAGACCGGTGTGTTCTTTGCACTGGATAACGAAAGCAGCGCCGCATTGATCAACCTCCTCAACCAGGCCTTTACCTTGCGCGCCAAGAGCAAGAGCGTGATGTTGGTGGCGCAGGACCTTCGCAGCCCCTTGCGCACCTTGCTGCTGGAAGAGTTCAACCATGTGCCGGTGCTGTCCTTTGCTGAGTTGGGAAGCACGTCCAAGGTGAAAGTATTAGGGCGCTTCGATCTTGGTCAAGATGAGCTGATGCGGGGTGCCGCGGCATGAATCGTCAGCCAGGTTCAACGCACGGGAGGGCTCGATAATGTTTGAGTTACGGGTGCTCAATGGTCTGAACCAGGGCGCTGCATTGCCGCTGTTTGGTGAGCAGTGGAGCATCGGTGCTCACCCTGACGCTGACCTGATGCTGAATGATCCGGGCATTGCCGAGCATCACGCGCGGTTACGACTGATCGACTCAAACTGGTCGGTGCAGGCCGAGGCCGGGCTGCTGCACGGCGATGAAGGACAAGTGCTGGCACAGATCGCGAGCCTGGCACTGAACGTACCGTTCTCAGTCGGAGCTATCCGACTGTGCGTCACCTTGGCCGATCAACCGTGGCCTGAAGTACCCGCTCCAACACCACGGCGACGTTTCCCAGGACGATGTGGAACTGGTGTCGCGCATGCTCAGCCGTTTTGGTGAGCTGTTTGACAGCGCGGTGCCAGTGATCAGCCGCGTACGTGTACGCGACGGAGCCCTGCCGTTCGAGATTGTTCAAATCGTCGGTGGGCCCAATGGCCATGTCGTGCTGGACGAGGGTAGCCGGGTGTTCGTCGGTGATGAAGTGGACGGCTTGCGCCTGGTGCAGATCGACAATAGCAAGGTGGTTTTCGATGGCGCGCAGCGTTACGAGGTGCGTTGGTGAACGAGCAAATGCAGGCGCGTCTTGATGCCTGGCAGGAGCGCCAGACGCAGGCGCTGGCCAACCTGATGCCGGTGACCATGCGCGGGCGCGTCCAACGCGTCAACGGCATGCTGTTGCAGTGCCGATTGCCCAGCGCGCGTATCGGTGACTTGTGCCAGGTTGAAAAGTCTGCCGACGAATACATGCTGGCTGAGATCATCGGTTTCGATCAGCAGGATGCCGTACTCAGTGCCTTGGGCAACCTTGAAGGGATACGCGTGGGTGCCAGTGTGCAGCGCCTGGGGGTGTCGCATCGGGTACGGGTCAGTGATGAGCTGTTGGGCCAGGTGCTGGATGGTTTCGGGCGGCCGATTACCGGCGTTGGCCCAAGCGCCTTCGTCGACACCGACGGCCCGGATGCGAGCATGGTGTTGTGTGAGGCGCCGTTGCCGACCGAGCGGCCGAGGATCAATCGGGCCCTGGCGACCGGCGTGCGCTCGATCGATGGTTTGCTGACGCTTGGCGAGGGCCAGCGTGTGGGCCTGTTTGCCGGTGCAGGTTGTGGCAAGACCACGTTGCTGGCGGAGATTGCCCGTAACGTGGAGTGCGATGTGATTGTGTTTGGTTTGATCGGCGAGCGTGGTCGGGAACTACGGGAGTTTCTCGACCATGAACTGGACGATCAATTGCGGGCCAAGGCTGTGCTGGTGTGTGCGACGTCCGACCGTTCAAGCATGGAGCGCGCCCGTGCAGCGTTCACCGCCACGGCGCTGGCTGAGGGCTATCGGCGTAAGGGTAAACGGGTGCTGCTGCTGATCGACTCCTTGACGCGTTTTGCCCGCGCTCAAAGAGAAATCGGCCTGGCGGCCGGTGAACCCCTGGGCCGCGGCGGCTTGCCGCCATCGGTATACAGCTTGTTGCCGCGGTTGGTGGAACGTGCCGGGTTGACCCGCGACGGCGTTATCACCGCGATCTACACGGTACTCATCGAACAGGACTCGATGAGTGACCCCGTGGCTGACGAGGTTCGCTCGTTGCTCGACGGCCATATTGTGTTGTCCCGCAAGCTGGCAGAGCGCGGTCACTATCCAGCGGTTGATGTGCTGGCCAGCCTTTCGCGGATTTTGAGCAACGTCGCCACGCCTGAGCATATCCAGGCGGGCACGGGGCTGCGCCGCCTACTGTCGGCGTACCAGCAGATCGAGCTGATGCTGAAGCTGGGCGAGTACCAGGCCGGCAGCGATGCGCTGACTGACTTGGCGGTGGACAGCCGTTCTGCAGTGGATGGCTTTTTGCGCCAGGACTTGCGTGAGCCTTCACCGATGGAGACGACCCTGGATCAACTGACGGAGCTGACCGCCTATGTTCCTTTCTGAGTTGGAAACCCTGAGGCGTCTGCGCAAACACCGGGCGGACAGGGCCGAGCGCGCATTGGGTGAGGCTAAAAGGCAGCAACGGGCGTTGCAGTTGCAAGTTGAGCAGGCGCAGCAGGCCCTTGAGCAAACGCGTGTGCAGGAAGCTCAAGAAGGCGTTGGGGCAGCCTGTCGATATCCACATCAAAAGCGCGGGCCCCGCATGATCATGTCCGCTTTGACACCGCCATTGGTTGAGGGCGCAAGGGTTGCGGCGTTGCATCGACTGGGGCGCGGGTTACGCATGCCGTTCCACGTGGGCGATCAAGAGGGGGCATTTGTGCTCGAACCCGGTCGCGCGCCTGAAGGGGTAAGCCCTTTGTGTGTCGAGAGTGCCCTCGGTGTGCTGGCGTTCTCGGAGCCCAATGCGATGTTCAGCCTGATGGGCGAATGCCCGGTAACCCTGGCAGAGGTTGGCAACGACCCGAAGTCCTGGTTCTGGGAGTTGTTCCAGCATCACCTCAGCCCGCAGGTGCGGGCGTTGTTCGGTTATCTGCGCGTGCTGCCGGCGCCTGAAAAGTTGGGCTTTGGTTGCCGTTTTACCGTGATGTTGGGGCCGTCCAAGGTCGCAGGTTACCTGTGGCTGGCCCCGCAAAGCTTGCTGGCGATGTGTGCGGCTGGCGCTTGGCGGTCGACGGCCAGCCCATTACCTGCATCGTTTCCGCTGGCAATAGCCGTGACGTTGGGCCGCTTGAGTTTGCCCATTGCGCAATTGCGTGGCGTACGTGCGGGTGACGTGCTGATGCTTGAACGCGCCTTTTTTGATGTACAGGGCCGTGGTCATTTGAGTATCGGCAGTCAACGGCTGCAAGGGCGTATTGACGATGAGTCCGGTCCGTTATGCCTGAACCTTATTGCGATAGAGGAAGCGTCCATGGACGAAGAGTTTTTAATAGAAGAAGTCCCGGGGCCTGAATTTGATCAACCGGTGGAGGATGTTTTCGGCCGGGAGCTCTTTGATGACTTGAGTATGGCGCTGACAGTGCGCTGTGGTGTCCTGAACCTGACCCTGGGCGAACTGCGCAATCTTGCTCCCGGTGCGGTGTTGGGCATCAGCGGGTATGCCCCGGGCGTGGCCGGCCTGTATTACGGTGAACGGCCTATTGGCCAGGGGCAGTTGGTGGAAGTCGATGGACGTCTTGGCTTGAAATTGTCTCGCGTGGTGTTCTCCCGATGATACTCCAGGGCGTTGACCCGATTGTAATTGCGCTGTTTTTCGCGGCGCTGTCGTTGCTGCCGATGCTGTTGATCATTTGCACGGCGTTCTTGAAGATCGTCATTGTGCTGATGATCACCCGCAACGCCATCGGCGTTCAGCAGGTGCCTCCGAGCATGGCGATCAACGGAATAGCGCTGGCCGCTACCCTGTTTATCATGGCCCCCGTGGGTTACCAGATCGCCGAGAACCTCAAGGGTGCGCCCCTGGACATGAGCAATGTTCAGACGGTTCAAGCGACTGGCCTTGTGGCCATAGAGCCGCTGCGTGCGTTTATGAAACGCAACACTGATCCGGATGTGTTGACCCACATGCATGAAAACAGCGTGCGCTTGTGGCCACCGGAAATGGCGCAAAGCACCCAGCGCGACGACCTGATCCTGTTAATCCCCTCCTTCGTGCTGTCGCAGTTGCAGGCGGGGTTCGAGATCGGCTTCCTGATCTACATCCCGTTCATCGTCATCGATTTGATTGTGTCCAACCTGCTCTTGGCGTTGGGGATGCAAATGGTCTCGCCCGCGACCATTGCCCTGCCGCTCAAATTGCTGCTGTTCGTGATGGTCTCCGGATGGTCGCGGTTGCTCGACAGTCTTTTCCTTTCATACCTTTGAGTAGCCCATGGAACCGATCGTGCTTTTCAAGCAGGGCATGCTGCTGGTGGTGGTGTTGTCGGCACCGCCGCTGATCGTAGCGGTGGTCGTCGGCGTGCTGACGTCCCTGATTCAAGCCCTGATGCAGATACAGGACCAGACGTTGCCCTTTGGCATCAAGCTGGTCGCGGTGGGTATCACACTGATATTGACGGGACGCTGGATCGGCGTGGAGCTGATTCAACTGATCAACCTGATGTTCGACATGATCGCCCGCTCGGCGCTGAACTGAGGGCCTGCACGTGCTGCCTTATCTTGACTATCTGCCAAGCCTGCTGGTGGCCATGGCGAGGATCTACCCCTGTGCCATTCTGGTGCCGGCGTTCTGCTTCCAACATATACGCGGCATGCCTCGGCACGTCATCGTGATGGTCATGGCATTCATTCCGGCGCCAGGTATCCATGCTGTACTGGTGGACCAGGACTACTCCGCGCTGATGATCATCGGCCTGATATTCAAGGAGGCCGCCTTGGGCATTTTGCTGGGTGTCCTGTTGGCTATGCCTTTTTGGATGTTCGAGTCAGTCGGCGCGCTGTTGGATAACCAGCGTGGCGCCCTGGCGGGTGGTCAGCTCAACCCTTCACTGGGGCCGGACGCAACGCCCATCGGGCATCTGTTCAAGCAGTTGGTGATTTACTTGTTGATCGCTGTCCTGGGTTTGAGCGTGCTTACCCAAGTGATCTGGGACAGTTATTTGATCTGGCCGGCCACGGCCTGGGTGCCGCTGCCGGCAGTCAATGGTTTCAGTACGTTCCTTGGCATACTCGGCGATACCTTTACCCACATGATGCTTTACGTTGCGCCCTTTATTGCCGTGTTGTTATTTCTGGAGTTCGGTATCGCACTACTGGGGGTCTACAGTCAGCAATTACAGGTGAGCACGTTGGCACCACCGCTCAAAAGCCTGGCGGGTATCGGTATTCTGTTGTTGTACTTTGCGTTGCTGCAGGACCTGATCGTCGGGCGCTTGAACCTACTGGGTGACCTCAAGCACTCACTCGGAGTGATGTTCCAGGTCTCGACGCCATGAGTGACTCCGGTGAAAAGAAGCACCCGGCGTCTGCCAAGAAACTGCGCGATCAACGCAAAAAAGGCCAGGTTTCCCAAAGCCAGGATGTCAGCAAGTTGCTGGCGCTGACAGCGATCAGCGAGGTTGCTTTGTTCACCGCCGAAACGAGCTTGCAACGCTTTCAGCAACTGATGGTGTTGCCGATGTCGAGCATGGCTCAGCCCTTCACTCGAGCGCTGGAGGAGGTGCTGTTTGAAGGGCTGTTGATGTTTTTCTCGTTCGCCCTGTTGATGGTTGGGATGGCCATTGCCGCGAAGCTGATCAGCAGCTGGATGCAGTTCGGGTTCCTGTTTGCGCCAGAGACCTTGAAGCTGGATTTCAATCGTCTCAACCCTCTCAAGCAGCTCAAGCAGATGTTCTCCGCCCAATCGGTCATGAATCTGTTGATGAGCATTACCAAGGCGGTGCTGTTAGGGGTGATTTTGTACGTGGTCATCAAGCCTTCATTGGGCACATTGATTAACTTGGCCAACAGCGACCTGCAAACCTACATCCTTGCGCTGATCATTCTGTTCCGCCACTTGCTGCATACCTGCCTGGGGCTATTGCTGGTGTTGGCGCTCATTGACCTGACGATGCAAAAGCACTTCTTCGCCAAGCGCATGCGCATGACCCAAGTCGAGGTGGTTAAAGAGTACAAGGATATGGAGGGTGACCCCCATGTGAAGGGGCAGCGCCGCGCGTTGGCGCAGCAATTGGCCCAGGAGGAACCGAAGGTCAAATTGCCCAAGCTGGAGGAAGCCGACATGCTGGTGGTCAACCCGACACACTTTGCTGTCGCCCTGTATTACCGCCCCGGTAAGACGCCGTTGCCGATGTTGGTCAACAAAGGCACGGACGACGGAGCACGTGAATTGATTCGGCAGGCGAAGGCTGCCGAGGTTCCGGTGATTCAGTGTGTATGGCTGGCCCGCACGCTCTACACGAACAAACTGGGAACAAGCATCCCTCGCGAAACCTTGCAGGCGGTGGCGCTGATCTATCGCACATTGCGTGAGCTTGATGATGAAGCCAAGCGCGAAACCCTGGAGTTGCCGGAGCTTGAGCAGCGCTGATCGGTGCCAGGTGTATATCGCAAGCAAGAACGGGTGAGCAGCAATGCTGCTCACCCGTTAGCCCAGGAACACCTGGTGTTGATCGTTGAGAAGTAACCGAAGGTTCAGCGTTCCAGCGAGATCGTTTGGTAGTCCGCCCGTTCACCGGAGGGCTGCCAGGTGTATATCGCAAGCAAGAACGGGTGAGCAGCAATGCTGCTCACCCGTTAGCCCAGGAACACCTGGTGTTGATCGTTGAGAAGTAACCGAAGGTTCAGCGTTCCAGCGAGATCGTTTGGTAGTCCGCCCGTTCACCGGAGGGCCCTGGCTCGACGCGCATCTGCGGTGGCCACCAGATCACCATTTTATCCTTGGTCGCTTGCGGGCGTGAGCAGGAGTCGCCTCTGCAGGTGGGGCTGCAGCCGGCGATGAGCAGCACGGTGCTGATCAGGGTGAGGCACAACAAACGGCGTTTCATGGCTTGGCCTTTTGAGCGGGAGTGATCAAGGAGGGACGGGGCACGCCGATGTGTTCATCCTTCACCACCGGGCGCATGGCGATAAACACCTCGGCTTCTTCACCCGGTTTGAGCCAGGCACGCGGCCACACGGTGACGGCCAAGGTTTGCGAATTGCTGCACTCCTTTTCGTCGATCCGCACCGTGCGCTTGAACTGGTTACGCAGCACTATCACCGCCACATTGAACTGCGGGCCGGCATACCACTGGCTGCGTTCGGTGTTCATTGCCAGTAGATCGCGGGTGTTGCACAAGGTGCCCAGGCCCAGCGGCATGGGGGCCGCCTTGAATGCCAGGGGAACCTCCCCGCTGACGAGATGCGCCAGGGTGCTGGTGATGTCACTGCGTTTGATGACCGGCTCGTGTGCGGCATAACGCCTGGCCAGTGGCTTGAGTGCGGCTTGCAGCTCTGCCTGGTCGTCCTGCGGCAAATAACGTGAAGGGTCAGCTTGGTCACCGATCACGCGTGGCGTCAGGATAAACAGGCGTTCGCGCCGGTTGTTCTTGCGTTCGGTGGAGGAGAACAACGCCTTGCCCAACAGCGGTATATCCCCCAACAGGGGAATCTTGTTGCGCTTGTCGGTGCTTTCGGTGACATGGAACCCACCGATCACCAGCGAGCGCTGTTCCGCCATGACCGCCTGGGTACTGACATTGCCCCGGCGTACATCCGGGCCTTTGCGATCCGGGTTTGACTCGTCGAAGTTTCCGTCTTCGATATCGACCAAAAGGTGAACCTGATGGGTGCCTCGGGTGGTAATCACCCTCGGTACCACCTGTAGGCTGGTACCGACAGTGATGGGCAGGATGCTCGCAACCTCTGTGCCTGCCGTCAGGTATTGGGTGCGGTTGAAATCAATCACTGACGGCTGGTTTTCCAGGGTGAGGACCGACGGGTTGGACACCATGGTTGCCAGGCCACGTTGCTCCAGTGCGCGTATCTTGGCAAAGAAAAGATCACGGTTTGTGATCGACAGCTGCGATGAACTCCCAGGCGATATTCTCGTGTCGCTACTGAAGTGACTGTTGCCCCAGTTGACCCCGAATTCGCGCAATTGGGTGCGCTCTATATCGAGGATGATTGCGTCGATCTCCACCATTTTTCGCGCCACGTCGAGCTGGGCAATCAGCTCGCGGTACATCGCCTGCCGTTCCGGAATGTCATAGATCAATACGGCGTTGTTGCGCACATCGGCTTCGACGCGGATTCTGCCGGCAGACACCGGCGCTCGCGGGGTGAGTGTCGCGCCGGTTTCCAACTGCCCCTGGTTCGCTGTCTGTCCAAGCATTTGCCCCAATAGTGGGTTGTTCAACCGGGGAAAGTTGGGTGTGATGGGAGAGGGCTGTGAGCGGCTTGGTGGCGTGGTCGAAAGGGAGGAGGCGGACCGAGGCTCCAATAACCCACGCAGCATGCTGGTAACGCCTGGGATGGTGATTTTGTCGCCGCGATAATCGATCTGGCGATCCCCTGCGTTGGCGAATTTCAGCGGGTAGCTGAGCACGCTCTGCTTTTCGTCGGGTGTTTTACGCTGGCTGCTGAATTGCTTGATCTGTTCGATGTAGCGCTTGGGGCCAGAGACCAGCACAACTCCATCATCAGGCAGTTCACCCCAGCCGAAACGGCTATCGAGCAAGCCGATATCGAGCAGCGCTCGCTTAAGGTCGGCGACGGTCTCGGCAGAAACTTCCAGGCGCGCGGACTCTTGCAGGTCGAGGGTGCTGATATAGAGGGTGTTGTTGTACAAGTACCACTGGAAACGGTGTTCTACCGCCAGCCTGTCGAGCATTGACTGGGGAGTATTGGCGCGTATCTTGCCATTGACGATCCCGTCCAGGAGGCCGTCCACTTGCAGTTGGGTGCCAAACGTCTGAGCGAAGTCCTCCAGTACATCGCGTAGGGGCTTATGCTCGGCTTCATAGGCATAGGCCGTGTTTTTCCATTCGGAGGGGATAGCGGCGAGGGTGCTGTGCAGCGGCGCCAACAACAAGGGCAGCGCGAGCACACAACGCCAGTGAGCGCGTTTTGCCAGAGCAGCGGGCGAGTTTAAACGCAAGCTGGTGTGCTTGTTGATCTTGCTATACATGACTGGTTCTCTGTTTCAGTGCGGTAGCTTACGTAGGGAAGTGGGCCGGAGTTTGCGCCCAGCCTTTATCAGGCGTGCAGTTACGCTGCGCCAGGTGTTACGTTGGTTGAGAGGTGCCTCAGGGGATTTCAGCGGGTGTTCGAGATTATAGATTTTATATGCTAATTTTTAAGTAGGAACTTGCGCGGATGGTGTAGGAAAAGTTAGATGGTTTTAGGGTTTATCTTTCCCAGGTTTTAATGCGGATATGCTTGTAGGGTTAATAAGAAAAGTCTTAAAGAATGAGATGTTTGGATATAAAAAGTACTGTTTTTTCTTAAGCAGTCGCCCACAAAAAAGCCGATGCAATGCATCGGCTTTTTGTTTGCGGTGAAACCGCGGGCGTTACTTACACGTTAAAACGGAAGTGCATCACGTCGCCATCTTTAACGATGTATTCCTTGCCTTCCAAGCGCCACTTACCGGCTTCCTTGGTACCGGCTTCACCCTTGTACTGGATGAAGTCGTTGTAGGCGATGACTTCGGCGCGGATAAAGCCTTTTTCGAAGTCGGTGTGGATCACGCCGGCAGCCTGTGGCGCGGTGGCGCCGACTTTGACGGTCCAGGCGCGGACTTCTTCGACACCGGCGGTGAAGTAGGTCTGCAGGTGCAGCATTTCGTAGCCGGCGCGGATCACGCGGTTCAAGCCAGGCTCTTCCAGGCCCAGGGCCTCGAGGAACATGTCTTTCTCTTCGCCGTCATCGAGCTCGGCAATTTCCGCTTCGATCTTGTTGCACACCGGCACCACGATCGCGCCTTCTTCCTCGGCGATGGCCCTGACCACGTCGAGCAATGGGTTGTTCTCGAAGCCGTCTTCAGCGACGTTGGCGATGTACATCACCGGCTTGGTGGTCAGCAGGTGGAAGCCCTTGATCACCGCTTTTTCGTCAGCGTTCATGCTCTTCATCAGGCTGCGCGCGGGCTTGCCTAAGGTGAAGTGAGCGATCAACTGCTCCAGCAGGCCTTTCTGAACCACTGCATCTTTGTCACCGCCTTTGGCGTTACGCGCGACTTTCTGCAACTGCTTTTCGCAGCTGTCGAGGTCGGCGAAGATCAGTTCCAGGTCGATGATCTCGATGTCGCGTTTCGGGTCGACGCTGTTGGAGACGTGAATCACGTTCTCGTCTTCAAAGCAGCGGACCACGTGAGCGATGGCATCGGTTTCACGGATGTTGGCCAGGAACTTGTTGCCCAGGCCTTCACCTTTCGACGCGCCGGCTACCAGGCCTGCGATGTCGACGAATTCCATGGTGGTCGGCAGGATGCGCTTGGGATTGACGATGGCCGCCAGTTCCTGCAGGCGCGGGTCCGGCATGGCCACGATGCCGCTGTTGGGTTCGATGGTGCAGAAGGGGAAGTTCTCCGCCGCAATACCGGACTTGGTCAAGGCGTTGAACAGGGTGGATTTGCCGACGTTGGGCAGGCCGACGATGCCGCAATTGAATCCCATGGTGTTTCCCCTCGGTAAGAGTCAGGCCTTCTGGCTGTGCAGGTTTTTCATCGCACGGTTCCATTCACCGGCGAAGATATCCGGCAGCACGCCGAGGGCAAAGTCGATGCTGGCATCGAGTTTTTCCTGTTCGGCGCGTGGCGCACGACCCAGGACGAAATTTGAAACCATACTGGCAACGCCTGGGTGGCCAATGCCGAGCCGCAGGCGGTAAAAATTATTCTGATTACCCAACTGCGCGATGATGTCGCGCAGGCCATTGTGCCCGCCATGCCCGCCGCCGAGCTTGAGCTTGGCAACGCCGGGTGGCAGGTCCAGTTCGTCATGGGCCACCAGGATTTCTTCGGGTTTGATCCGGAAGAAGCCCGCAAGCGCCGCGACAGCCTGGCCGCTGCGGTTCATGTAGGTGGTGGGAATCAGCAGACGAACATCCTGACCCTGATGCGAAAAGCGCCCGGTCAGGCCAAAATACTTGCGATCGGCCACCAGGTTTACACCTTGGGCGTGGGCGATACGCTCAACAAAAAGGGCCCCCGCGTTATGCCGGGTCTGTTCGTATTCGGCGCCTGGATTTCCCAGGCCAACGATCAGTTTAATGGCAGTCACGACAGGGGCCCTTCCTTTGGAGTTGTGGATAACATCGCCGCGACCAACGTGCGGCGAAAGTGGACAACAAAAGATCATTTACTCAAGAGTAAACGCCGCGTTATCGCCCGCTTTCTCGCTACGTTTCGGTCCGCGATGTTTCCTCAAGCTCCGGCAGTACAGAGTGAATTACTCTGCAGCGCCTTCTTCAGCTTCTGGTGCAACGCGTGGAGCGTGAACGTTTGCAACAGCTTTGTCATCACCGTGAGCCAGTGCGACAAACTCAACGCCTTTAGGGGCTTTGAGGTCGGACAGGTGGATGATGTCGCCGATTTCAGCAGCCGACAGGTCGACTTCGATGAACTCAGGCAGGTCTTTCGGCAGGCAGGTCACTTCGATCTCGGCAACAACGTGCGAGATTTCGCCGCCTTTCTTGACCGGAGCAGCTTCGCCAACGAAGTGCACAGGCACGATAGCGGTCAGTTTCTGACCGGCTACTACGCGAACGAAGTCAGCGTGCAGCACGTGGCCTTTAGCTGGGTGACGTTGCAGTGCCTTGATGATGACGTTCTGCTTGGAGCCACCAACGTTCAGCTCGATGATGTGGCTGTAAGCCGCGTCGTTTTCGAGCAGTTTGGCAACTTCTTTAGCCAGCATGCTGATGGATTCAGGGGCTTTTTCGCCACCGTAAACTACAGCTGGAACCAGGCTTGCGAGACGACGCAGGCGGCGGCTCGCACCTTTCCCCAGGTCGGAACGCAGTTCAGCATTCAAAGTAAATTCGTTCATGTTGTATCTCCAAAATAACCACATTCGCCCCAGCGTTTGCGACCAGCGCTAAAGGCGATATGGGCAAAAAAGCCCCGCCCCAACAGTAGGTTGGGGCGGGGCGCTTTTCGTCAGTGGGATGTTTCGTAAGGTTTGACCCTTAACGGAACATCGCGCTGATCGATTCTTCGTTGCTGATGCGGCGAACCGCTTCGGCAACTACCGGTGCGATATCCAGTTGACGGATACGCGAACAGGCTTGAGCTGCTGCGGACAACGGGATGGTGTTAGTCACCACCAGTTCGTCCAGCATGGAGTTCTCGATGTTCTCGATCGCTCGGCCCGACAGCACAGGGTGTGTGCAGTAGGCGAAGACTTTTGCTGCACCGTGCTCTTTCAAGGCTTTAGCCGCGTGGCACAGGGTGCCGGCGGTGTCGACCATGTCATCAACCAGAATACAGGTACGCCCTTCGACATCACCGATGATATGCATCACTTCAGAGTGATTAGCTTTTTCACGGCGTTTGTCGATGATCCCGAGGTCCACGCCCAGGGATTTGGCAACAGCCCGTGCACGCACGACGCCACCAATGTCCGGGGACACGATCATCAGGTTTTCAAAGCGCTGGTCTTCAATGTCATCCACCAATACTGGGGAGCCGTAGATGTTATCTACCGGAATATCGAAGAACCCTTGGATTTGGTCAGCGTGCAGGTCAACCGTGAGAACACGGTCAATGCCTACCACGGTGAGCATGTCAGCCACGACTTTCGCGCTGATAGCTACACGTGCAGAACGCGGACGGCGATCCTGACGGGCATAACCAAAGTAGGGGATTACAGCTGTGATTCGAGTCGCTGAGGAGCGGCGGAAGGCATCAGCCATCACGACGAGTTCCATCAGGTTATCGTTGGTCGGAGCGCAAGTCGGCTGAATAATGAAAACGTCTTTACCGCGGACATTTTCATTGATCTCGGCTGTAATTTCGCCGTCGGAGAATTTACCGACAGAGATGTCACCGAGAGGGATATGCAGCTGACGTACGACACGTCGAGCCAGATCGGGGTTGGCGTTCCCCGTAAAGACCATCATCTTGGACACGCGCAGTACCTAGAGGCTGAGGGTAACCTGGATGAGTATTAGAAAATGGCAGGGGCGGCTGGATTCGAACCAACGCATGGCAGGATCAAAACCTGCTGCCTTACCGCTTGGCGACGCCCCTGTATTTGTTGCAACGAGTACCCAGTACTCGGTTCCTTTTAGAGCAGACTCTGCAGCTTGCGATGCAACATCGAAACGTTGCTTCCCTTTGCTACAAACCCTGTAAGGGTCTCTGTAAGAAGGGCCGAGACTTTATCAGCTTCAGCTTTGCTTGGGAAGCCCCCAAACACACAACTTCCAGTTCCGGTTAATTTTGCTTCGGTAAATTTACCTAACAAATTCAAAGCGTTACGTACCTCTGGATAACGCCTTGCTACAACCGGTAAGCAGTCATTTCGACTGTTTCCCTTGGGAACGGGGCGCACTTTAATGGGAGGAGAGTTACGTGTCAACAGTGGATCTGAAAAAATTTCTGCTGTACTTACAGATACTTGCGGAACAAGCACGACATACCACGGCTCTTCGGGGTATTCCGGGGTGAGTTTCTCGCCCACGCCCTCGGCAAAAGCTGCATGCCCACGCACGAAAACCGGGACGTCGGCGCCCAGTGTCAGGCCCAGTGTGGCCAGGCGATCGTGGTCCCAACCCAGCTGCCACAAATGGTTCAGGCCGAGCAGCGTGGTCGCGGCATTTGAGCTGCCGCCACCGATGCCGCCACCCATGGGCAGGATTTTATCGATCCAGATGTCGATGCCGAGCGGGCAACCGGATTGCGCCTGAAGTTTTTTTGCGGCCCTCACAATCAGATTGCTGTCGTGGGGCACGCCTTCGAATTCGGTGTGCAACTGGATCACGCCATCATCGCGTACGGCGAAGGTCAGTTCATCGCCGTAGTCGAGAAATTGAAACAGTGTCTGCAACTCGTGATAGCCGTCTTCACGGCGACCCAGGATGTGCAGCATCAGATTGAGTTTGGCGGGGGAGGGCAGAGACAGCGTGCGAGTTTCTGAAAAAGACACGGTTATTGCCCCAGCTTGCGCGGTTGCCAGTCCTTGATCACCAGCGTGACATCAAGGTCGGTGCCGTGCAGCTTGATGCGTTCGGGCAGCCAATAACCGCTTTGTTGTACGTAGCTGAGGTACTCGACCTGCCAGCCATCCTGTTCAAGGGTGGCCAAACGGCTGTCGCCATTGAGGCTCAGGCGGCTTTTGCTGCCTGGCGCAGGCAAACCGCGAACCCACCACACCAAGTGCGAAACCGGCAGCTTCCAGCCCATCTGCTGTTCCAGCAGTTCTTCCGGCGACGCCGCTTCATAGCGTCCCTGGTTGGCCGCTTCCAGGCTCACTTGGCCCGGTCGGCCGGTCAGGCGCGCGGCGCCTCGGCCCAATGGGCCAGACAAGCGAATGTCGTAATAGTCCTGGCGTTGCAGCCAGAACAAGGTGCCGCTGCCGGAATCTTTCGGCGCGCGAACCCCGACCTTGCCTTCGATCTGCCAGCCGTCGATGCTGCTGAGCTGGTCCTTGTGCTGTTTCCATTGCGCCGGGGTGCCCTGGCCTTCAACGGATTCGCGGCTGCCTATGCCCGCGCAACCGGCGAGCAAGGCGATGAGGCTGAAAACAATAACGTGGCGCAAGAACATAAGCTTAAAGGGTCTCGGATCCGGTCAGGCGCTTGATGGTGCCGCGCAGGATGGGGCTTTCGGGTTGTTCCTTGAGGAATTTTTCCCAGATTTGTCGCGCTTCGCGCTGTTTGCCGTTGGCCCAGAGCACTTCACCCAGGTGGGCGGCCACTTCCTGGTCGGGAAAGCGTTCCAGTGCCTGGCGCAGCAAGCGTTCGGCTTCGTCCAGGTTGCCCAGGCGGTAATTCACCCAGCCCAGGCTGTCGAGCACCGCCGGGTCTTCCGGGTTGAGCTTGTGGGCTTGTTCGATCAGCACCTTGGCTTCGGCGTAACGCGTTGTACGGTCAGACAGGGTGTAGCCCAAGGCGTTCAGCGCCATGGCATTGTCCGGGTCGCGCTTGATGATCAGGCGCAGGTCTTTTTCCATCTGCGCCAGGTCATTGCGTTTTTCCGCCTGCATGGCGCGGGTGTACAGCAGGTTCAAATCATCGGGGTACTGCAGCAAGGCCTGTTGCAGCAGTTTCCAGGCGCGTTCGCCCTGTTTGTTGGCTGACAAGGTCTCAGCCTGGATCAGGTACAGCTGAATCGCGTAGTCCGGTTCGGCAGCGCGCGCAGCCGCCAGGCGTTTTTCCGCCTCGTCGGTGCGGCCATTGCTCATCAGGATGTCAGCTTGGCGCAATTGGGCAGGCAGGTAGTCATTGCCGGGGCCGACCTGGGCGTATTCAAGCAGGGCGGCCTGCGGGTCGTTGTGCTCTTCAGCGATACGACCGAGGTTCAGGTGGGCCGAATCCACATGGCTTTCGCGCTGAATCAGCTCTTCCAGATAACCCTTGGCCTCGTCCCAGGCCTTGGCCTCCAGGCACACCAGTGCCAGGGAATAGCGCAATTCATCGTCTTCCGGGTATTGCTGGACCAGGTTGGCGAACTGCACTTTGGCGTCTTCCATGCGGTCCTGCTCAACCAGCGTGCGCGCATACGTCAGGCGCAGGCGCTTATCGTCCGGATACTTCTTGATGCTTTTTTCCAGCAACGGAATCGCTTCCTTGCCGCGATTAAGGGTCTGCAGCAAGCGTGCGCGCAGCAAAATCGGCGCGATCTCGCCGTCGTCCGGTGGGTTCTGCTCCAACAGCTTCAATGCGGCGTCAGCTTCGTCATCCTGTTGCAGCAGCAACGCTTTGCCGAAAATCAACTGGCTGTTCTTTGGGTGCTTTTGCAGCAGGCGGTCGAAACTCTTCATCAGGCCATTGCGCGTGTCCTGATCGGTGTCGGCGGCCGACAGCGCGAGGAAGTCGAAATGCGTGTCGCCCTTGCCCTGCAGGACTCTCTCCATATAAACCATGGAGTCATCATAGCGCCCCGCGCGCGCCAGCTGAATGGCTGCGGCCCGCTGCGCTTCCAAGTCGTCCGGCGCGTTTTTCGCCCAGATCAGCGAGGTGTCCAGCGCTGCCTGGTCGGCGCCCAGGTATTCGGCGATGCGAAACGCGCGTTCCGAAATGCCCGGGTCCTGGGTATTGATGGCCTGGGTCACGTAGTTATCCAGAGCAATATCGAAACGATTGCGCTGGCCAGCGAGTTCCGCGGTCAGCAGGCTGTAGATCGTTTCTTCATTGAACGAGGAATAAACCTTGGGCTTTTCAGGGGCGGGGGTGCTGTCTTCGACCGGCGGCGTACCGTCCGGCGACACGGGTGCCAAGGCCTGGCAGCCGCTGAGGAAGACAAAAGCAAGGAGCAACGCGGAAGATCTATTCATATAGGAAGAGGACGACTAACCTGCGGTCGGATCATCATGACACAAGCCTTCGGCCAAGCATAACCGAGTCTCAGTTGGCGCCTTTATAGGCATAAGCTACTAGGACAATAGACGACGGTGGTTGTTCTGGGTCTTTCGAAGTAGGACAATTGTCGGCTTCCCGACATCATCAGCGATATTGAATGGCCTTCCTTGCACTCGGTATTAACCACAAGACTGCATCCGTAGACGTGCGCGAGCGCGTGGCGTTTACGCCAGAGCAGTTGGTTGAGGCCTTGCAGCAGCTCTGCCGGCTCACCGACAGCCGCGAAGCTGCGATCCTTTCGACCTGCAATCGCAGTGAGCTTTATATAGAGCAGGAACATCTTTGCGCGGATGTGGTACTGCGCTGGCTGGCCGATTACCACCATTTGGACCTCGATGACCTGCGCGCCAGTGCGTATGTGCACGAAGAGGATGCGGCAGTTCGTCACATGATGCGCGTCGCCGCAGGGCTCGACTCGCTGGTGTTGGGCGAGCCGCAGATCCTCGGCCAGATGAAATCTGCCTACGCCGTCGCGCGTGAGGCCGGAACCGTAGGGCCGCTGCTGGGCCGGCTGTTCCAGGCCACGTTCAATTCCGCCAAGCAGGTGCGTACCGACACGGCCATCGGTGAAAACCCGGTGTCCGTCGCGTTTGCCGCCGTCAGCCTGGCCAAACAGATTTTCAGCGACTTGCAGCGCAGCCAGGCGCTGCTGATCGGTGCCGGTGAAACCATCACCTTGGTCGCCCGTCATCTGCATGAGTTGGGCGTGAAACGTATTGTGGTCGCCAACCGTACCCTGGAGCGCGCGAGCATCCTGGCCGAGCAGTTCGGCGCTCACGCCGTGTTGCTGTCGGATATTCCGGCCGAACTGGTGCGCAGTGATATCGTCATCAGCTCCACCGCCAGCCAGTTGCCGATCCTCGGCAAGGGCGCGGTCGAGAGCGCGCTGAAGCTGCGTAAGCACAAACCGATTTTCATGGTAGATATCGCCGTTCCTCGGGATATCGAGCCGGAAGTCGGCGATTTGGACGACGTTTACCTCTATAGCGTCGATGATTTGCACGAAGTGGTCGCCGAAAACCTTAAGAGTCGCCAGGGCGCAGCCCAGGCCGCTGAGGAAATGGTCAGCGTCGGCGCCGAAGACTTTATGGTGCGCCTGCGTGAATTGGCGGCGGTCGACGTGCTCAAGGCGTATCGTCAGCAGGGCGAACGCCTGCGTGACGAAGAGTTGATCAAGGCCCAGCGTTTGCTGGCCAACGGCAGCAGCGCCGAAGAAGTGCTGATGCAACTGGCCCGTGGCTTGACCAACAAGTTGCTCCACGCCCCCAGCGTTCAGTTGAAAAAGCTTACCGCCGAAGGCCGCCTCGATGCGCTGGCCATGGCCCAGGAACTCTTTGCCCTCGGTGAGGGCGCGTCAGATAGCTCTTCGGATAAAAAACCGCAATGAAAGCGTCACTGCTCAATAAACTGGACGTGCTCCAGGACCGTTTCGAAGAACTGACCGCCTTGCTCGGCGATGGCGAGGTCATCTCCGATCAAACCAAATTCCGCGCCTATTCCAAGGAATACGCCGAAGTTGAGCCGATTGTGGCCACCTACAAGCACCTGACCAAGGTGCAGGCCGACCTCGAAGGCGCCCAGGCGCTGCTCAAGGACAGCGACCCGGACATGCGCGAAATGGCCGTGGAAGAAGTCCGCGAAGCCAAGGAAAAACTGGCTGAGCTGGAAGGCGACCTGCAACGCATGTTGCTGCCCAAAGACCCTAACGATGGGCGTAACGTGTTTCTCGAAATCCGCGCCGGCACCGGTGGCGACGAGGCGGCGATCTTCTCCGGCGACCTGTTCCGCATGTATTCGCGTTTTGCCGAGCGTCGCGGTTGGCGTGTCGAGATTTTGTCCGAGAACATCGGTGAACACGGCGGCTATAAAGAAGTCATCGCCCGGGTTGAAGGCGACAACGTCTACGGCAAGCTCAAGTTCGAATCCGGCGTGCATCGCGTGCAGCGGGTGCCGGCGACTGAATCTCAGGGCCGTATCCACACCTCGGCATGCACCGTGGCCGTATTGCCCGAGCCAGACGAGCAGGAAGCTATCGAGATCAACCCGGCGGACTTGCGTGTCGACACCTACCGCTCATCGGGCGCCGGTGGTCAGCACGTCAACAAGACTGACTCGGCGATCCGTATTACGCACTTGCCGTCGGGCATCGTGGTGGAGTGCCAGGAAGAACGTTCCCAGCACAAGAACCGTGCGCGGGCCATGTCCTGGCTGTCGGCCAAACTCAACGACCAGCAGACCAGCGCCGCCGCCAACGCGATTGCCAGCGAGCGCAAATTGCTGGTGGGGTCGGGCGACCGCTCCGAGCGCATCCGCACCTACAATTTTGCCCAGGGCCGGGTCACCGACCATCGGGTCAACCTCACGCTTTATTCCCTCGACGAGATTCTCGCCGGTGGCGTCGACGCGGTAATCGAGCCGTTGCTCGCCGAATATCAGGCCGACCAATTGGCGGCGATAGGTGAATAAATGACCATCATTGCCAGCCTGCTGCGCGCCGCCGACCTGCCTGACTCGCCTACTGCGCGCCTGGATGTGGAACTGTTGCTGGCCGCTGCCTTGGGCAAATCGCGCAGCTACCTGCACACCTGGCCGGAAAAAATCGTCAGCAGCGAAGCTGCGCTGACCTTTGCCGACTACCTGCAACGCCGCCGTGGCGGTGAGCCAGTGGCGTATATCCTCGGTCAGCAAGGCTTCTGGAAACTGGACCTGGAGGTCGCGCCTCACACGCTGATCCCGCGTCCGGAAACCGAGCTGCTGGTGGAAGCCGCTTTGGAATTGTTGCCTGCCACGCCGGCCAAGGTCCTCGACCTGGGCACCGGCAGCGGCGCTATCGCCCTGGCCCTGGCCAGCGAACGCCCGGCCTGGCAGGTCACGGCGGTCGACCGCGTGCTGGAAGCCGTGGCCCTGGCCGAACGTAATCGCCAGCGCCTGCACCTGAAAAACGCCACGGTGTTGAACAGCCACTGGTTCAGCGCCCTGCAAGGCCAAACGTTCGACCTGATCATCAGCAACCCGCCTTACATCGCCGATAACGATCCCCATCTGGTGGCCGGTGACGTGCGTTTTGAACCGGCCAGTGCGCTGGTGGCGGGGCATGATGGCCTGGACGACTTGCGGCTGATCATTGCCGACTCGCCAGCCCACTTGAATTCGGCTGGCTGGCTGTTGCTCGAGCACGGCTACGATCAGGCTGCGGCCGTGCGTGACCTGTTGCTTGGCGCAGGCTTTGAAGACGTACACAGCCGCATCGACCTCGGTGGCCACGAGCGCATCACACTGGGACGTCGCCCGTGCTGAGCGATCAGGAACTGTTGCGCTATAGCCGACAGATTCTGTTGCAACATGTCGACATCGACGGCCAATTGCGCCTGAAAAACGGCCGTGCGTTGATCGTCGGCCTCGGTGGGCTGGGCGCGCCAGTCGCGCTGTATCTGGCCGCCGCCGGCGTCGGCGAGTTGCACCTGGCCGATTTCGATACCGTCGACCTCACCAACCTGCAACGCCAGATCATCCACGACACCGACAGCGTCGGGCAGACCAAGGTCGACTCGGCCATGCGCCGTCTGACCGCGATCAACCCCGAAGTCACCTTACTCGCCCATCGCACGGCCCTGGATGCGGACTCACTCGCGGTGGCAGTGGCAGCGGTCGACGTGGTGCTCGACTGCAGCGACAACTTCGCCACCCGTGAAGCCGTCAATGCCGCCTGTGTCGCCGCCGCCAAGCCATTGATCAGCGGCGCGGCGATCCGCCTTGAGGGCCAGTTGTCGGTGTTCGACCCGCGCCGCGTCGACAGCCCGTGCTACCACTGTTTATACGGTCACGGCAGCGACACCGAACTGACCTGCAGCGAAGCCGGCGTCGTTGGCCCATTGGTGGGCCTGGTCGGCAGCCTGCAAGCGCTGGAAGCCCTGAAACTGCTGGCCGGTTTCGGTGAGCCATTGGTCGGCCGCTTGTTGCTGATCGATGCGTTGACCACGCGTTTTCGTGAATTGCGGGTCAAGCGTGATCCTGGCTGCAGTGTCTGCGGGACGCAGCATGGTTAAGAGCGCGCCCATCGGTGTGTTCGACTCCGGTATCGGCGGCTTGACCGTGCTGGACGAAATTCAGCAGTTATTGCCCCATGAGTCGCTGCTGTACGTGGCCGATGGCGGGCATATCCCTTACGGCGAGAAAACCCCGGCGTTCATTCTTGACCGCTCCCGGCGCGTCGCCGAGTTTTTCCGCGAGCAAGGCGCCAAGGCCTTTGTGATTGCCTGCAATACGGCGACCGTCGCGGCTGTTGCCGACTTGCGCCAGGACTATCCCGACTGGCCGCTCGTAGGCATGGAACCCGCCGTCAAACCCGCCGCCGCCGCCACCCGCAGCGGCGTGGTCGGTGTACTCGCCACCACCGGCACCCTGCAAAGCGCCAAGTTCGCCGCCTTGCTCGACCGCTTTGCCACCGATGTGCGCGTGATCACCCAGCCCTGCCCGGGCCTGGTGGAGTTGATTGAAAGCGGCGATCTCAATAGCCCCGAACTGCGCCAGATGTTGCACGGCTATGTCGAACCGCTGCTCAGCGCCGGTTGCGACACGATTATTCTCGGCTGCACCCACTATCCCTTCCTCAAGCCGCTCCTGGCGCACATGCTCCCCCCGAGCATCATCCTGATCGACACCGGCGCCGCCGTGGCGCGTCAGCTCAAACGTCTATTGGGCGAGCGCGACCTGTTGGCCACCGGCAATCCTGAACCTGCCCAGTTCTGGACCAGCGGTCACGTCGACCACCTGAGAAGTATCCTACCGACACTATGGAAACATCCTGGAGTTGTGCGAAGCTTCGACGTGTGAAAATTTTGTGAAATAACGCAATAAGACGCTGAACTTCTGACTCTACGTCGGCTTCTATAGCGAGTTAGTCTGTGCAAAAACATACAACCTCGTTCTCAAAGGACTGTTTCTTATGAAGCGCTTGTTCTGTTTGGCTGCGTTTGCGGCCGTGGTGGTAGGACACTCTGTTTCGGCCCAGGCCGCCGGCCTGGAACTGGGTGTGGGGAGCACCGGCGATTCGACCATGACCTATCGGTTGGGGCTGACGTCGGATTGGGATAAAAGCTGGTGGCAGAGCGACGTAGGTCGACTGACCGGCTACTGGAGCGGGGCCTACACCTATTGGGATGGCGACAAGCGCGCCAGTGTCAGCAGCCTGTCGTTCTCGCCGGTGTTTGTGTATGAGTTTGCCGGTGAGTCGGTAAAGCCTTACATCGAAGCGGGGATCGGCGTGGCGGTGTTCTCACGCACGCGGGTTGAAGACAACAATATCGGCCAGGCCTTCCAGTTCGAAGACCGCCTGGGCTTTGGTTTGCGCTTTACCGGTGGGCATGAAGTGGGCATTCGTGCCACGCACTATTCCAATGCGGGCATCAGCAGCAATAACGACGGGGTAGAGAGTTACTCGTTGCACTACACCTACCCGTTGTAAGCCATCAGGCACCTGCTGACTAATGTGGGAGCTGGCTTGCCTGCGATAGCATCACTTCGGGAAACTCGGTGTAACCGACAGACCGAGGTATATGCATCGCAGGCAAGCCAGCTCCCACAGTTGATTAGCGCCACCCTCAGGTTCAGCGATACGCCGTCGCAATCCCTTCACGCTCGGTCAAGCACTCTGGCGCGCCCATCTCGAACTCCCGGCAGATCAGCGGTCGTCGCTCGTAAATCGTGCACATCATCGTGTCCCGATCCAGCGCCGCGCACCAACCGTCGTCCAGGCGCAGCATCACTTCGCCGCCCCAGTCGTCCGTATCGATATAGCGTTCCGGCACGCCGGTGTCGGTGATCAGCATGACTTCCAGTTGGCAGCAGCAGGCCGCGCACGTTGAACAGGTCACGGCGGGTTCGGTGATTTGAGTGTGGGGGATGTTGGTCATAGGCGCGCAGTGTAAGGCAAGCACGTCGGGTAGGTGTGAACACTCTGACAGACGTCAGTGCCCCAGTTGCCGGGCGATCCAATGCAGCATGGGGAACAGCAGCGCCCACAGCAGCGCCAAGCCGATCATCGTCGGCACTGTGCCATAACCGAAACTCACGCCGGCCAATTGGCTGCCGGCGTAATAAGACACTGGCCCGCCGACTGCACCTAATACGCTGGCGCGCCACCAGGGCTGTGCGCTCCAGGCCAGGCAATGGCGCAGCGTGGTGGCGAGCAACGCCCACAGCAGCATCAGCCAGAACGGAATCAGCGGCCCCGGAACGCTGAAATGAAACACGCCGAAGGTGCGCAACGAAGTGTCGACCACTGTGCCCAGCAAGGTCACGGCGAGGATCACTTGCCCTTCGGCAGACCATGAACTTATCCACAGCAGGTGGATGGCCAGTACGGCGGCGGCCACCAGCAGCCAGCGGCTGTCGCCACCGAGCACGCAGGCAAACCAGCCGCACTGGAACAGTACGGCATTGGCCAGCGGTTTAAGCATTGAAACGCCCGAGCAACGGCGGGTTGATTGCCGCCGGCTTGGCCAGTAGTAGCTGCGCGGTACCAATCGTACGTTCCATGAAGCCACCTTCGCAGTAGCACAAGTAGAATTCCCACAAGCGCAGGAAGTACTCATCGTAGCCCAACTCTGCAAGACGGCCATGGGCGCGGCGGAAGTTCTCGTGCCACAGGCGCAGGGTTTTCGCGTAATGCAGGCCGAAGTCCTCCATGTGCAGCAGGTTCATGTCGGTGTCGCGGCTGACGATGTGCAGCATGTTCTGCATACAGGGCAGAGCGCCACCGGGGAAGATGTAGCGCTGGATAAAGTCGACGCTGTTCTTCGCCTGCTCAAAACGCTGGTCACGAATCGTGATGGCTTGCAGCAGCATCAGGCCGTCGCTCTTGAGCAAGTGCGCGCACTGCTTGAAGTAGGTCGGCAGAAAGCGATGGCCCACCGCTTCGATCATCTCGATGGACACCAGCTTGTCGTATTGGCCGCTCAGGTCGCGGTAATCTTGCAGCAACAACGTCACTTGGTCCTTGAGCCCCAGCGCCTCGATGCGTTTTTCGGTATAGGCAAACTGCTCTTTGGACAAGGTGGTGGTGGTGACCTTGCAGCCGTAATGCTGCGCCGCATACAGCGCCATGCTGCCCCAGCCGGTGCCGATTTCCAGCAGGTGGTCGGTAGGCTTGAGCGCGAGTTTCTGGCAGATGCGCTCCAGTTTGTTCAACTGTGCCTGTTCCAGGGTGTCGTCGGGCGTCAGGAACTGCGCC
Source organism: Pseudomonas sp. IB20 (assembly GCF_009707325.1). NCBI lineage: Bacteria > Pseudomonadati > Pseudomonadota > Gammaproteobacteria > Pseudomonadales > Pseudomonadaceae > Pseudomonas > Pseudomonas gelidaquae. The sequence continues at coordinate 788,509 of NZ_CP046103.1, forward strand.
GCCGAATACATCATGGTCGGGTCGAGGAATTCTTCGAACAGGTCGTTGCCCAGGTCGTAGTGGGCGGCGATGTTTTTCTGCGAGCCTTTGCGCGTATTGCGGTTGAGCCAATGCAGGCCTTGGGTGAACGGGCGTGCCAGGCGCGCCAGGCCACCTTCCATGGCATCGAGCACCTCCAGGTTGCTGACCATCACCCGCACTACCGCGGTCAGGTCCGGGCTGGTCCAATAACCGTGGATAAACGCCTCGCCGGCGCCGATCGAACCGTTGGCCGCCACCAGGCCCCACACCGCCGAATCGAGGATCTGGATCTCCCCCAGCAGGTGCGCTTCGCGTGCGCCGAACACTTGGCGTTCGCCATCCTCGATCACCACCAGTTGGCCGTGGCGCAGTTGGCTGAGTTGGCGCAGCACGGCCTTGCGCAGCAATGCGCTGGTCATGCCATTGACATTCAGGCGGCTGGTTTTGACCGATAAGCTAGGGGATTTCATGGCGGCGATCCTTGGTATACCCGACTGCGGTGCGAGAGGCGCCATCGGCGGCCTGATGGGAAAAAATCGGAGTGCGTTTGAGCAACAAGCGCATGGCCTGCCAGTAGATCGCCAGGCAAGTCTTGGCGGTCATCCACGGGAAGCGCCACAAGTAGCGATGCAGGCTGGCGCGGCTGAGCGCTTCTCTGTGCAGGCTCAAGGTGGCGTCAAAGACTTTCACCTCGCCCTGCCAGTCGGCCATGTGCACGCCGAGCTTGGCGGCGGGCGGGCTGAAGCTCATGCGGTATTCCAGGTCGCGCGGCAAAAACGGCGACACATGGAAGGCCTTGGCCACGGCGAAGTGCTGATGCTCGTCGGCGCCAAGGGCCTGGGCCGGCAGCACGTAGTGATAGCGCTCACGCCACGGGGTGTTGGTCACTTCACACAGGATCGCGGCCAGTTGCCCATCGGCCTCGAAGCAGTAGAAGAAACTCACCGGGTTAAAAGCCAGGCCCCAACTGCGGGCCTGGGTCAGTAGGCAGATAACGCCCTGGGGCTCACGCCCCAGCGCCTTGCCAACTTCCTGGCGCACGGCATCGCTCAAGCTCATGCCGTGGCGCGTGAATTCACGCAGGTAATCCTGCTGGCGAAAGCCGAAGGGTGCCAGGCGGCCTGCGCCGGCCAGGGGCGAGAGCCCGAGCACTTCGTCTTGTTCGCTCAAATCCAGGTACAGCAGGCCGATGCGGTAGCGAAAGGCGTGGGCCTTGGGCGCAAACCGGCGATGGGCGATCCAGCCGCTGTACAGGGCGCTGTTCACAAGGTTTCTCCAAAGGCCTGGGCCACGCGCAATGCGCTGACCACGCCATCTTCATGGAAACCGTTGGCCCAGTAGGCGCCGCAATAAAAGGTGTTGCGTGCGCCGGCCAATTCTTCCCAGCGCGCTTGGGCAGCTACCGCCGCGAGGCTGTATTGCGGATGTGCGTAGGTGTAGCGCGCGAGGACCTTCATCGGGTTGATCATCGACGTCTGGTTAAGGCTCACGCAAAAGGTCGTGGCGCTGTCGATACCTTGCAGGATGTTCATGTCGTAAGTGACGGCGGCCTGGGTCTGCGCGGTGCCGGTCAGCCGGTAGTTCCAGCTGGCCCAGGCGAGTTTGCGGTCGGGCAGCAGGCGCGTGTCGGTGTGCAGCACCACGTCGTTGTCGGCGTAAGGCAGGGCGCCGAGGATCTCCTGTTCGGCCTGGCTTGGGTCGGCCAGTAAGGCCAGGGCCTGATCGCTGTGACAGGCAAACACCACCCGATCAAATGTCTCGCTGCCGGCGGCGCTGTGGATAACTACGCCGTCGTCGGTGCGCTCGACGTTATGCACAGGGCAATTGAGGCGCACCTGTTCGCGAAAGCTGCGCGTCAGCGGCTCGATGTAGCTGCTCGACCCGCCTTCGATCACGCACCACTGCGGCCGGTTGTTCACAGAGAGCAAACCGTGGTTCTTGAAGAACCTTACAAAAAATTGCAATGGAAAACCGAGCATGTCCGCCAGGGACATCGACCAGATCGCCGCGCCCATCGGCACGATGTAATGCCGGATAAACCGCGGGCCGTAACCCCCGGCTTCGAGGTAATCGCCCAGGGTCATGTCGGCGCTGATGCGCTGTTCTTGCAGGTCCAGCGGCGCCTGGCGGTTGAAGCGCAGAATGTCGCGCAACATGCCCCAGAACCCCGGCGACAGGATATTGCTGCGCTGGGCAAACAGGCTGTTGAGGTTATTGCCGTTGTACTCGAAGCCTTCGTTCTGGTCGCACACCGAAAAGCTCATCTCGGTGGGTTTGAACTTCACGCCAATTTGCCCCAGCAGGCGAATGAAGTTGGGGTAGGTCCAGTCGTTGAACACGATAAAACCGGTGTCCACCGCATAGCTTTTACTCTCGACCGTCACGTTGACCGTGTGGGTATGCCCGCCGATGCGCACGCCGGCTTCGAACACGGTGATGTCGTGGCGGCGGCTGAGCAGGTAGGCGCTGGTCAGCCCGGCGATGCCGCTGCCGATAATGGCGATTTTCACAGGTTGTCCTTCTGCGGCGGCGGGCTGCGCAACATGCGCTTGCCGATGAACAGTTGCGCGCGGTTGGGCAGCTTCGACAACGGCCACAAGGTGGCGATAAACATAGCGGGGAAGGCAATCTCCAGCGGGCGCTTGTCCAGCTTGGCGAAGATATGCCGCGCGGCCTTGTCGGCCGACCAGCTCAAGGGCATCGGGAAGTCATTGCGTTCGGTCAGCGGCGTGTCGACAAAGCCCGGGCTGATCACCGTGACGTCGATGTTCTCGGGCGACAGGCTGATGCGCAGGGATTCAAACAGGTAGCGCAGCCCGGCCTTGGAGGCGCCATAAGCTTCAGCGCGTGGCATCGGCAGGTAGGTTACGGCGCTGGCCACACCGACCAAGTGTGGGGTGAGCCCTTTGCGCAACAACGGCAGCGCCGCTTCGATGCAATAGCTGCTCGCCAGCAGGTTGGTGCGTACCACGTGCTCGACGATAGAGGCGTCAAACTGCCGAGCGTCCACGTATTCACAGGTGCCGGCATTCAGGATCACCGTGTCGAGTGAGCCCCAGACCACACCGATATGCTCGCCGATCTCACGCACGGTCTGGCTGTTGGTCAGGTCGCCGGCTACCACCAATACTTGCCCCGGGTAACGGTGGGCGAGTGCTTCCAGTGGGCCTTTGGTTCGCGAGCTGAGTGCCACATGGGCGCCGCTGTTGAGCAACTCCACGGCCAGCGAAGCACCGATGCCACTGCTGGCGCCGGTCAGCCAATAACGGCGGGGTGGTGTAAGGCTCATCCCATTCTCCTTTTCAGCCAACTGACTACGCGGCCGAGTACTGGCAGGTGTTCGTAGAGCAGAGCGCCGGCATCGAAATAATCGCGATGGCGGTAGACCTTGTCGCGCCACAGCAGGTGCGAGCAGCCTTCCACGCGGATCAGCTTGCCGCTGTTGAGCCGTGGGTGGCAGAAGCTCATTTTCCAGCGCAAATAGCCTTCACCTTCGGCCACTTGGTCGAAACCGTGGAAGTCGAAGCGTAGCTGGCTGACATTGCCGTACATCTCGGCGAAGTAGCGGCGCAGCGCGGGCAACCCGTGCACTTCATGCAGCGGGTCGGTGAAGGTGATGTCCTTGCTGTACAGGCTGTCGAGCCGGTGCAGGTTGTGCTTGTCCAGGGTCGCAAAGGCCTGGGCGAACCTGGGCAGGAAGTCACTCATGCTCGGCAACCTCCTGACGTGAAGGCAGGCTGCGGAAGGCTGCCAACGCGCGTTCGCGGGATTTTTTCAGGTCGACAATCGCACGCGGATAGTCCGCCACGCCAAACAGGCCGCCGACTGCCTCGGGGTTGTGCACTTCCTTTTTATTCAGCGCGGCCAGCTCTGGCAGCCAGTGCTTGATGAACACGCCTTCGCTGTCGAATTTCTCCGATTGGCTCAATGGGCTGAAAATCCGGAAGTACGGGGCCGAATCGGTGCCGGTGGAAGAACTCCACTGCCAGCCGCCGTTGTTGGCCGCCAGGTCGCCGTCGATCAAGTGGCGCATAAAGAAACGCTCGCCTTCGCGCCAGTCGATCAGCAGGTTCTTGGTCAAAAACATTGCCACCACCATGCGCAGGCGGTTGTGCATCCAACCGGTTTCGAGCAACTGGCGCATGGCGGCGTCGATGATCGGCAGGCCGGTGCGCGCTTCCTGCCAGGCGGCGAGGTCTTTGGGCGCATCGCGCCACGCCACCGCTTCGGTCTCGGGGCGAAAGGCGCGGTGGCGGGACACCCGTGGGTAGCCTACGAGGATGTGTTTGTAGAATTCGCGCCACAGCAGCTCGTTGATCCAGGTGATCGCGCCGATGTCGCCGCTTTCGAACTCGCCCTGGTTGGCTTGCAAGGCGGCATGCAGGCACTGGCGCGGCGAAACTACACCGGCGGCGAGGTAAGCCGAAAGCTGGCTGGTGCCGGGTTTGGCCGGGAAGTCGCGCTCGTCTTTGTAGTAGCTGATTTGTTGATCGGCGAAGGCATCGAGGCGGCGGCGCGCTTCGTCTTCACCGGCCGGCCAGAGGGCGCGCAAGCTTTCGCTGGGTGGCGCGAACCCTTCGACCTGCTCAGGGACCGGGTCGCTTTTCAGCTCGGTGGGCGCCTGGGCGTTCGGGGTTGCCACCTGACGTGGGAGGGCGCTGTGCAGGCGGTTGTAGCAAACCTTGCGGAACTGGCTGAACACCTGGAAATAAGTGCCGGTCTTGGTCAGCACACTGCCGGGTTGGAAGAACAGTTGGTCCAGGTAACGGTGGAACGTCACGCCATCGGCTTCCAGCGCCTGGGCCACGGCGGTGTCGCGACGGCTTTCGTGGATGCCGTACTCCTCGTTGACGTGCACCGATTCAACCGACAGTTCCCGGCACAGCGTACTCAATACGCCGGGTACCTGGTCCCAGGTCGCGGTGGTGCGGATCAGCAAGGGAATGTTCAGCTCGCCGAGCGCCTGGCTCAGGTGCCGCAGGTTGCGCAGCCAGAAGTCGACTTTGCACGGCGCGTCATCGTGGGCCCGCCATTGTTCGGGGGTGATCAGGTACACGGCTGCAACGGGGCCTCGCTGGCTTGCGGCGGCGAGGGCGGTGTTGTCGTGTAGGCGCAGGTCGGTGCGCAGCCAGATCAAGTGCATTTAAACAATTCCACGCTGGATCAGTATCTGGTGGGCCGACAACGGGTCTTCGGCCACGAACAATTCAGGGGTGTCACGGGTTAATACGGCCAACTCTGCCTGGTGGATGCATACCGTTGGTCCGGCAATCAAGGTTGGGCAGCGGACACCGCCCAAAAGTTTACTGAGTGCCGGCACATGGATAGCCTTGCTCGAATACAGCAGCACGGCGCGCGGTTGCAGGTGTTCCACCGCCAGGGCCAGTTCGCCCGCCGGCAATGGCCAGTCGAAGACTTCCACCGGGCAGTCGGCGCTGCTGGCCAGCCAGGCGCTGAGCCACAGGTGCGGCTCCAGCGGCAGGTCGGAGTGGTTGACCAACAGCAACGGGGCGCCTTGCAGTTGGCGGTTGTTGTGGTAGATGCGCGCGCCAAACTTGCTGCGCAGCCAGGACAGGAAAAACACCCGCTCCATCTGCGCGCCGAACTGGCCTTGCCAGCGTTGCTCCAGCGCCTTGAGCAGCGGCAGCATCAATTGCCCGCATAAGGTACGCGGCGGGTACAACGCCATGGCTTGGTTGAAGGCGTCGTCGACCCTGCGTTCGGCCAACTCGCTGATCGCATTCAGCAGGTTCTGGCGCAGGGCGTGCCATTCGTTTTCGACGGTGTCGGGGCTGGCTTGGGCTGAGTCGATCAGGCTTTTCACCTGGCTGACCGGTACACCGCGGTTGAGCCAGGTGAGGATGGTGTGGATGCGTTGTACATGTTCGGCACTGAACAGCCGATGACCCTTGGGCGTGCGCTGCGGCACGATCAGGCCATAGCGGCGTTCCCAGGCGCGCAGCGTTACGGCGTTGACGCCGGTCTGGCGCGCCACTTCGCGTATTGGCAGCCAGCCGTCTTGGAGGGCTTGGGCGATGTCTACGCCGGGTTCGTCTTGGGGGGCTGCTTTCATGATGGTCTTTTCATGGGTCAGATCGCATTACGCAGGCTGAGGTTTTCCGGGTGCGGCTGCAGGTAGGCCTGCTGCGCAATGTAGCGATCAGGGTGTTGGCGAAAGTGGTGTTTGAGCAGGGTCAGCGGCACCACCAACGGCACGATGCCGCTGCGGTATTGGCTGATGACGGTTTGCATTTCCTGCTTGTCGTCAGCGCTGATGGCCTGCTTGAGGTAGCCGCTGATGTGTTGCAGCACATTGGTATGGGTGCCACGGGTGGCGCACTTTTTCAGGCCGGTCATCAGCTCGCTGAAATAGTTGGCGGCTAGCGCGTCCAGATCAGTGGCCTTGCCCATGCTGCCGAGAAGGTGGCCGAGGCTTTTGTAATGCACCGGGCTGTGGGCCATCAGCAAGTATTTGTAGCGTGAGTGAAAGGCCAACAGGCGGTGGCGGGTCAGGCCCTCAGCCAGCAGTTGCTGCCAGCTGGCGTAGACGAAGACCCGGGTCAGGAAGTTTTCCCGTAACACTGGGTCATTCAGTCGGCCGTCTTCTTCCACCGGCAGGTTGGGGTGGCGCGCGCAAAACGCCTGGGCGTAAATGCCACGCCCGCCGCCGTCGACGGGCGTGCCGTTGTCGCGGTAAACCTTGACCCGCTCCAGGCCGCACGACGGCGATTTCTGCATGAAGATGTAACCACACAGGTCAGTGTGTTCCTGGGCCATCTGCTGGCCGTAATCGTCCAGCGGCTGGGTGACATTCAGCTCACGGCGCACCGTGCCGACGGCCTGCGGCCGGGCCGGGTCGCCTACCAGGCGAATCGGTTCGCGGGGGATGCCCAGGCCGATCGCGACTTCGGGGCACAGCGGCACAAAGTCGAAGTAGTCGGCGAGGGTTTGGCTGCACAGCAGGGATTGTTTGTGTCCGCCGTTAAAGCGCACGTTCTCGCCCAGCAAGCAGGCGCTGATGGCAATCTTTGGTTTGACGGTGCTGGACATGGCCGAACCTCTGCATAATTCCTGTACACGCTATAAAACTTGTACAACGAAATCTCATCATAGATTCGAAGCTGTACAAGTCAAATAGTTTGTATAAGTATTTTCGGCTGAGCTATTTCCAGCCGATTCGCCAGTCCTCAGCGTTCTGCAGGGTTTGCCAGGTCAGGCGTTCCGCACGGCGGGTCATGACAGCTTGCAGCTCGATTTCGAGCACGGTGCCTTCTTCATCCCGAAACAGTTCGGTGACCAGAAAGTGTTTTTCCTTATTGCGCGGGCGCGCTGCTGTCCACTTCGACAGCAGCAATTTAGCGGGATTGATGCGGTTCATTGCAGGTGCTCGATCAAGCGGCGCGCAGCTTCCTGACCGCTGAGCCAAGCGCCTTCGACGCGCCCGGACAGGCACCAGTCGCCGCATACATACAAGCCCAGGTCGGCGTCGGCCAGCACCCCGAATTCATGGGCGCTGGACGGTCGGGCGTAGAGCCAGCGATGCGCCAGGCTGAACGACGGCGCGGGCATGGCGCTGTGCAGCAATTCGGCGAAGGCACCGTGCAGGTGTTCGATCACGGCTTCCTTGGGCAGGTCCAGGTGCGCCTTGCTCCAGGTGCTGGTGGCATGCAGTACCCAAGTGTCGAGGGTGGTGTCGCGCCCAGGTTTGCTGCGGTTGCGCGCCAGCCAATCGAGGGGGCTGTCTTGCACGAAGCAGCCTTCCATCGGTGTCTCCAAGGGTTTGTCGAAGGTCAGGGCGATGGCCCAGGTCGGGTCCATTTTTACCCCGGCGGCGGCACTCGCCAGCTTGGGCGCGGCGGCCAGCAGGGCGGTGGCCTGGGGCGCCGGCGTGGCGATGACCACATGGCTGAAGGGGCCGTGATTGCCGCCGTCGGCGTCGAGCAGGTTCCAGTGCTGTTTGCCTTGGAACACTTCGGTGATGCGGCAACCGAACTCCACCGGCAAGTCGTCGAGCAATGCGCGGGTGATCGCGCTCATGCGCGGCGTGCCGACCCAACGTATTTGCTCATCGGGGGAGGGCGTGAGTTGCCCGGACTTGAAGTTGTACAGCTGCGGCTTCCACTGCTCGGCCCAGCCGTGGCTTTGCCAGCGCTGCACTTCGTTGACGAAGCGCCGGTCGCGGGCGGTGAAGTACTGCGCGCCCATGTCCAGTGCGCCAGCGTCGCTGCGCTTGCTGGACATGCGGCCACCGCTGCCGCGGCTTTTATCGAAGAGTTGTACGACGTGCCCCGCGTCTTGCAACGCTCGGGCGGCGGAGAGACCGGCGATGCCGGTGCCGATGATCGCGATGGGAACAGTCATGGGAGGCCTCGTTTTACCGTTGGGTACAGACTACGCCGACACCAATAGCTGTACAATATTGTTTTTTGGTATAAGTTTTGGCGTACCTGTTCTTACGGCGTGGCCTATGGTTAAAGCGTGGGCTTAAACCAAAAGCCGCGCCGTACTACAAATGATCCCTGCTTATAAAATAGACCAGTGATCGGCGGCGAACGTTACATGAGGAGTGTTCCATGCACATTTTGCTGACCGGCGGTACAGGCTTGATCGGTCGTCAGCTCTGCCAACGTTGGCTTGCCCAAGGGCATCGCCTGACCGTGTGGAGCCGCGAACCGGACACCGTCGCCAATTGGTGCGGCCCTGAGGTGTTGGGTGTCGGCCGCTTGCAAGACGTAATCGGCAACGTGGATGCGGTGGTCAACCTGGCCGGTGCACCCATCGCCGATCACCCGTGGACCAAAAAGCGCAAGGCGTTACTGTGGAGCAGCCGCATCAGCCTCACCGAAACCCTGCTGGCGTGGATGGACGGGCTGGCGCAAAAACCGGCGGTACTGATTTCAGGTTCGGCGGTGGGCTGGTACGGCGACGGTGGCGAACGTGAATTGACCGAGGCCAGCGGCCCGGTGCAGGACGACTTCCCCAGCCAGTTGTGTATCGCCTGGGAAGAAACCGCCCTGCGCGCCGAAGCCATGGGCATCCGCGTGGTGCTGGTGCGCACCGGCCTGGTGTTGGCGGCGCAGGGCGGCTTTTTGTCGCGGCTGCTGCTGCCGTTCAAACTGGCGCTGGGCGGGCCTATCGGCAATGGTCGGCAGTGGATGCCGTGGGTGCATATCAAAGATCAAATCGCCCTGATTGATTTTCTTCTGCACAAGGAGGATGCCAGCGGTCCTTATAATGCCTGCGCGCCACACCCGGTGCGTAACCGCGAGTTTGCCAAGACCTTGGGCCGGGTGCTGCACCGCCCTGCGTTCATGCCGATGCCGGCATTGGCCTTGAAGGTCTTGCTGGGCGAATTGTCCGGGTTGTTGCTGGGCGGGCAGAGGGCCGTTCCCGAACGGCTGCTGGCTGCCGGTTTCACTTTTCAGTTCACTGAGTTGCATGCGGCCCTGGAAGACTTGTCCAGCCGCCTCTAGCCATAGGATGTTGCATGACGGATCACGCGTTGTTACTGGTCAACCTGGGTTCACCGGCGTCCACTTCGGTGGCCGATGTGCGCAGCTACCTCAATCAGTTCCTGATGGACCCTTACGTGATCGACCTGCCGTGGCCGGTGCGGCGTTTGCTGGTGTCGCTGATCCTGATCAAGCGCCCCGAGCAGTCGGCGCATGCCTACGCGTCGATCTGGTGGGACGAGGGCTCGCCGCTTGTAGTCCTGAGCCGCCGGCTGCAACAGCAAATGACCGCGCAATGGACTCAGGGCCCGGTGGAGCTGGCGATGCGTTATGGCGAGCCATCGCTTGAAACGACGTTGACGCGCCTCGCGGCCCAGGGCATTGAGAAAGTCACCCTGGCGCCGTTGTACCCGCAATTTGCCGACAGCACCGTGACCACGGTGATTGAAGAAGCCAGGCGCGTGGTGCGTGAGAAAAATCTCAAGGTGCAGTTCTCGATCCTGCAACCTTTCTACGATCAGCCGGAATACCTCGATGCGCTGGTCGCGAGCGCCCGGCCGTACGTAGAACAGGATTACGATCATTTACTGCTGAGTTTTCACGGCTTGCCTGAGCGCCATCTGAAAAAGCTCGACCCTACCGGCGGGCATTGTTTCAAGGATGCCGACTGCTGCCAGAACGCCTCGCCTGAGGTGCTTGCTACCTGTTATCGCGCCCAATGCTTCAGCGTTGCACGGAACTTTGCCGCGCGCATGGGCTTGCCGGAGGGCAAGTGGTCGGTGGCGTTCCAATCGCGCCTGGGCCGGGCGAAGTGGATCGAACCCTACACCGAAGCCCGCCTTGAGGCGTTGGCCCAGCAAGGCGTGAAAACGCTGCTGGTGATGTGCCCGGCGTTTGTCGCGGACTGCATTGAGACGCTGGAAGAGATTGGTGACCGCGGGTTGGAGCAGTTCCGCGAAGCGGGTGGCGAGGAGTTGGTGTTGGTGCCGTGCTTGAATGATGACCCGCAGTGGGCGGCGGCGCTGAACACCTTGTGCGAACGGGCGCCGTTGGCACTCTAGCGCAGCCGAGTGAGGACTAAATGTGGGAGCGGGCTTGCTCGCGAAGGCAGTGTGTCAGCAGCGCAATCCCCTGTGGGAGCGGCGGTGCGACGATTCGACTTGCCCGCGAAAGCGGTGGGTCAGTCAACATCCATGTTTGCTGGGCCGACGTCATCGCGGGCAAGCCCGCTCCCACATTTAATTTTCGCTGCTTTGGGCATTGCGTTCGCTTAACTGAACGGCATTAGGGCTTGCCCGCGATGCAGGCACCGCGATCGATCAAACAGTCCGCGGTGATGCTATCGCAGGCAAGCCAGCTCCCCACTGTGTTATTCGTGATGCGGTTCACCGAGGAACGTCAGCGAAGTGAACAACCCGCGCGTTGCCACATCAGCATCTTTTAGCGGCAGCTCCACCTGCGCCGTAATCACATTCAACCCTTCATTACGCACCAGCACCTCGGCTCGGCCATCCTTGTCGGTCTCGGTGCTCAAGGTGTTCGGCGCATTGCGATAATCGCCCACCAACTTGATCCCCGCCGCCGGCTTGCCATCCAGCAGCACCCGCACCGGCAGTGACCTGCCCGGTCCTACGGTCAGCGGATCAACTTCCGGCAGGATCAGCAGCTTGATCTGATCCAGCTTCGGCAATTTCGCCCCCGGCTGGTAAATCGCCAGGCTGTATTTGAAGGTTTGGGTCGACTCAATCGCGCCAGGCACTTGGCTACGGCCCTGGTTGATCCACTTCTTGTCCGGCGTCTGCGACCACATCCCGTTATCCAACGCCACGGCTAAAACGGCGGGCGATTTGAGCGGCTTGAGGCGTGCGTGGTCGGCGAGGCGCTCCACGGTGACCGGGATCATCTTGCCGCTGGCGTCATACGCCCAGGCACCGCTGATTTTCTGTGCCTTGAAGGCATTGTCTTCGGCGCCGTGGCCGTAGATCACTTCGATATTGCCGCGCCGTTGTTCGGTCCACAGGCCGTGGGCCGAGACTTGGCTGGCAAACAGCAGGCCGATCACGGCCAAGGATTTGAAGGCTTGCATGGGGGCGTCCTTTTACAGGTTGAGGGTCAGGCTGACGGTGAAGTTGCGCGGCTCGCCGGGCGTGACCCAGTAGTTGCTGTAGGAGCGCTCGTAGTACTTTTCGTCGAATAGGTTGTTGAGGTTCAGGCCCACGGTGACGTTGTCGCTGGCCTTGTAATGCGCCAGCAGGTCGACGGTGTGGTAGGCGGGCAGTTCGAACTGGCTGCCGGCTTCGCCGGAGCGATCACCGACGTAGGTGAACGCCGCGCCGAGGTCCGAGCCGCGTAGCGCGCCATCCTGGAATTCATACACGCCCAGCAGGCTGCCGCTGCGCTTGGCCACGCCGAGAATCCGGCTGCCGGTGGGGATGGCTTTGTCGCCCTTGGTCACTTCGGCGTCGATGTAGGCGAAGGCGCCGATGACCCTTACCGCGTCAGTCACTTGCCCGCTCAGTTGCAGGTCAAAGCCCTGGCTGCGCGCCTTGCCTATGGCGCGGCTGTTGTTGATGGTGGCCGGGTCCAAGGCCAGGACATTTTCCTTTTCGATATGGAAGGCGGCGAGGGTGGTGCTCAGGCGGTCGTCGAACAGCTCGCTCTTGATCCCCACTTCATACCCCACGCCTTCTTCCGGCGTGAAGGATTTGCCGCCGGCGTCCAAGCCGTTGTTGGGTTTGAACGAGGTTGACGCGTTGGCGAACACACCGACTTGCGGCGTGAGTTGGTAGAGCAAACCGGCGCGTTGGGTGAGGGCGTCGTGGGTTTGCCGGCTCTTGGCGTGGTTGCGGGTGAAGTCGACGGTGCTTTGCTCGACGTGTTCGAAGCGCGCACCGAGCATGCCGCGCAGGCGGTCGGTGAAGACGATCTGGTCTTGCAGGTTCAGCGCCTGGCTTTTCGTCTGTTCGAAGGCGTTGGTGCCGGTGCGTGCGCCATTGGGTTTGGTCTGGCCGTAGATCGGTTTATAGATGTCGATGGGGTAGAGGCTGCCGGCAATCGCCGACACGCGCTCCTTCTTGCGGTAGTCCTCGTATTCGCTGCCGATCAACAGTTCGTGCTGCCAGCTGCCAATGTCGAACAGGCCGCGCAGTTCCAGCTGGGTGATGCTGTCGTGCCAACCGGTGGAGCGTTCGCGGTAGCGGCGGTTGACGGTATGGCCGTCGGCATTCAGCGCACGACTTTCCGAGGCGTCACCCCACAGGCTGCCTTGTTTGTAGTGGCTGGCCAGGCGCAGTTTCCAGGCGTCATTAAGGTGATGCTCCAACGCGGCCTGGATGCGGTTGTTGTGGTTGCGGATATTGCCGTCGTTGGGCTCGCCGAGGAAGGTGGAGCGGGACATGCCATGGTTGGCGACGATGCCTCGGTCGAAGGTGGAGCTGTGGCGCACGAACTCGCTTTCTACGAGAAGGCTGGTGTCCGGGTCCAAATGCCAGCTGAACGACGGCGCGACGAATACACGCTTGGCGTCGACGTGATCACGGAAGCTGTGGTTGTCTTCCACCGCCAGGTTCACGCGCGACAGTAGGCGGCCTTCGCTGTCCAGCGGGGTGTTCACATCCAGCGCGGTGCGATAGCGGTCCCAACTGCCGGCACTGGTTTGCACGGTGGTGAAGGCTTGCGGCTGGGGTTTTTTGGTGACGATATTCACCGTGCCGCCGGGGTCGCCGCGCCCGTAAAGGCTGGCAGCGGGGCCTTTGAGCACTTCAATGCGCTCGATGTTGGCCGCGTCCGGCGTGCTCGGGTAGCCACGGTTGGCGCTGAAACCGTCCTGGTAGAACTCCGATGTGGTGAAGCCGCGCACGCTGTATTCGTAAAGCGTCAGGCCGCCGAAGTTGTTCTGCTTGGACACGCCGCCGGCAAACTCCAGGGCGCGTTCCACGCTGGTGCTGCCCAGGTCTTTGAGCACCGTGGCGGGAATCACGCTGATTGATTGTGGGATGTCGCGCAGTGCGGTGTCCGTCTTGGTGGCGCTGGCGGAACGGGTGGCGCGATAACCTGTGACCGGGTCGGTGGCGGATTCATAGGCGTCGCTGGTGACGTTGATAGTGTCCAGTTCTACAGTGTCGTCGTCGGCGTAGGCGGGGTCGAGCAGCAAACCCAAGGCCAGGCCAGCCACGGGGGCGAATCTTCGAGACGGCATGATAGAGCGTTCCAATAGCGATATTGAAACAATATAACATGACCGATGAGAATGAATTTCTTTTGAAATATTAGGTAACAGGAGCCCGCGAACGGGCTCCCGCAGCTGTCATTCCTCTTCTTTCACCGGGGCAGGTGGTGGGCGCAGACCGATCTCTGCCGACAGCTTGATCTCTTTGCCGTTGCGCATTACCAGGATCGACACCTTGTCGGTCGGCTTGATCCGCGCGACTTGGTTCATCGACTTGCGGCCATCACCGGCGGGTTCGCCGTCGATGTTCAGGATCACATCGCCCAATTGCAGGCCGGCTTTCTGCGCCGGGCCGTCGCGGAAGATACCGGCGACGACGATGCCTGGGCGCCCGGTCAAGCCGGACGACGCGGCCAGGTCCTTGGTCAGCGGCTGTACTTCGATGCCCAGCCAGCCGCGAATCACCTGGCCGTGCTCGATGATCGATTTCATCACTTCCATCGCCAGCTTCACCGGGATCGCAAAGCCGATGCCCTGAGAGCCGCCGGACTTGGAGAAAATCGCCGTGTTGATGCCGGTCAGGTTGCCATTGGCATCCACCAATGCGCCGCCGGAGTTGCCCGGGTTGATCGCCGCGTCAGTTTGGATAAAGTCTTCGTAGCTGTTGAGCCCCAACTGGTTACGCCCGGTGGCGCTGATGATGCCCATGGTCACGGTCTGGCCGACGCCGAACGGATTGCCGATGGCCAGCGCGACGTCACCGACGCGCAGCCCTTCGGAGCGGCCAATGGTGATCGAGGGCAGGTTCTTGAGGTCGATCTTCAGCACCGCAAGGTCAGTTTCCGGGTCGCTGCCGACCACGCGGGCCAGGGTTTCGCGGCCGTCACGCAGGGCCACCACAATCTGGTCGGCGCCGGTGGTCACATGGTTGTTGGTGAGGATGTAGCCTTCCGGGCTCATGATCACCCCGGAACCGAGGCTGGATTCCATCCGGCGCTGCTTGGGCCCGTTGTCGCCGAAATAGCGCCGAAACTGCGGGTCTTCAAATAACGGATGCGCCGGTTTGTTGATGACCTTGGTGGTGTACAGGTTAACCACGGCGGGCGCGGCGATGACCACGGCGTCGGCATAGGTCACCGGGCCTTGCACCACCGAGTTGGTCTGCGGGGCCTGTTGCAGGTTCACATCAAGGCTGGGTAAGCCCACCCATTGGGGGTAACGCTGAATAATCATCATCGCGATCAGCACGCCAGCCAACAATGGCCATCCAAAAAAACGCAGTGCCTTGAGCATCAAGTAAGTCCTGACAGGTTGCAGGGGGCGGGAGAGCGCCCATAATGTCGCGCATTATACGAGGCTGCGAGCGCCTCGGAACGGGATATTTAGGAGTCTTTTATGGCCGTCCCCCTTACCACCCTCGTCGAGGAAGCGGACCGCTACCTTGGCAGTGCAAAAATTGCCGATTATTGCCCCAATGGCCTGCAGGTCGAGGGCCGCCCGCAGGTGATGCGCATCGTCAGCGGCGTGACCGCAAGCCAAGCCCTGCTGGATGCCGCCGTCGAAGCCCAAGCTGATTTGGTGCTGGTGCACCACGGTTATTTCTGGAAGGGCGAAAACCCGTGCATCACCGGCATGAAGCAGCGCCGCCTGAAAACCCTGCTCAAGCATGACATCAGTTTATTGGCCTACCACCTGCCGCTGGATCTGCATCCGGACGTGGGCAACAACGTGCAACTTGCCCGTCAGCTGGACATCACTGTCGAGGGCCCGCTGGACCCGAGCAATCCGAAAATCGTCGGGCTGGTCGGTTCTCTCGCCGAGCCATTGTCGCCCCGCGACTTCGCGCGTCGTGTGCAGGATGTGATGGGCCGTGAGCCGCTGTTGATCGAAGGCAGCGAGATGATCCGCCGCGTCGGCTGGTGCACCGGTGGTGGCCAGGGCTATATCGACCAGGCGATTGCCGCCGGTGTCGACCTGTACCTGAGCGGTGAAGCCTCCGAGCAAACCTTCCACTGTGCGCGGGAAAACGACATCAGCTTTATTGCTGCCGGGCATCACGCCACTGAGCGCTACGGCGTCCAAGCGCTGGGCGATTACCTGGCTCGGCGGTTTGCCCTGGAGCATTTGTTCATCGATTGCCCGAACCCGATCTAACCTCGGCGAGGGACAACAGGGAGCCGCTCCCACACAAACCCGCTCCCACATTCGACCGAGTTGGGCCAAACCTCGCGGCATATTCATATACCGTTTCGATCTAGCTGGCGCCCTGAATAGAAGTAGGCGCTGTGCTAGCATGCCCCGCTCGAACACGGCCCGCTGGCCGTCCATAAGATCGTTTTTCCGTGAGTAGCCATGGTCGACAAACTGACGCATCTGAAACAGCTGGAGGCGGAAAGCATCCACATCATCCGCGAGGTCGCCGCCGAGTTCGACAACCCGGTGATGCTCTACTCGATCGGTAAAGACTCCGCCGTGATGCTGCACCTGGCGCGCAAGGCTTTCTTCCCGGGCAAGCTGCCGTTCCCGGTGATGCACGTCGACACCCGCTGGAAATTCCAGGAGATGTACAAGTTTCGCGACAAAATGGTCGAAGAGCTTGGCCTGGACCTGATCACCCACGTCAACCCCGATGGTGTGGCGCAGGGCATCAACCCGTTCACCCACGGCAGCGCCAAGCACACCGACATCATGAAAACCGAAGGCCTCAAGCAGGCCTTGGACAAGCATGGTTTCGACGCAGCGTTCGGCGGTGCCCGTCGTGATGAAGAGAAATCCCGCGCCAAAGAGCGCGTGTACTCATTCCGCGACAGCAAACACCGCTGGGACCCGAAGAACCAGCGCCCGGAGCTGTGGAACGTTTATAACGGCAACGTCAACAAGGGTGAGTCGATCCGCGTGTTCCCGCTGTCCAACTGGACCGAGCTGGACATCTGGCAGTACATCTACCTGGAAGGCATCCCGATTGTGCCGCTGTACTTCGCCGCCGAGCGCGACGTGATCGAGAAGAACGGCACATTGATCATGATCGACGACGACCGCATCCTCGAGCACTTGTCCGACGAAGACAAAGCCCGAATCGTCAAAAAGAAAGTACGTTTCCGTACCCTTGGCTGCTACCCGTTGACGGGCGCGGTGGAGTCCGAAGCCGAAACGCTGACGGACATCATTCAGGAAATGCTCCTGACGCGAACTTCCGAGCGCCAGGGCCGGGTCATCGATCACGATGGCGCAGGCTCGATGGAAGATAAAAAACGTCAGGGTACTGAGCTTATGCAATGAGCCATCAATCTGATTTGATCAGCGAGGACATCCTCGCCTACCTGGGCCAGCACGAGCGCAAGGAAATGTTGCGCTTCCTGACCTGCGGCAACGTCGACGACGGCAAGAGCACCCTGATCGGGCGCCTGCTGCACGACTCCAAGATGATCTACGAAGATCACTTGGAAGCCATCACCCGCGATTCGAAGAAATCCGGCACCACTGGCGACGATATCGACCTGGCCTTGCTGGTCGACGGCCTTCAGGCCGAGCGTGAGCAGGGCATCACCATCGATGTCGCCTACCGCTACTTCTCCACCGCCAAACGCAAATTCATCATCGCCGACACCCCCGGCCATGAGCAGTACACGCGCAACATGGCCACCGGTGCATCCACCTGTGACCTGGCGATTATCCTGATCGACGCCCGCTACGGCGTGCAGACCCAGACCCGTCGCCACAGCTATATCGCCTCGTTGCTGGGCATCAAGCACATCGTGATCGCCGTCAACAAGATGGACATCAATGGCTTTGACCAAAGCATCTTCGAGTCGATCAAGGCCGATTACCTGAAGTTCGCCGACGGTATTGCTTTCAAGCCAAGCACCATGGCCTTCGTGCCGATGTCGGCGCTCAAGGGCGACAACGTGGTGAACAAGAGCGAGCATTCGCCTTGGTACACCGGCCAGTCGCTGATGGAGATTCTCGAAACTGTCGAGATCGCCAACGACCGCAACTACACCGACCTGCGTTTCCCGGTGCAGTACGTCAACCGTCCGAACCTGAACTTCCGTGGTTTCGCCGGCACGTTAGCCAGCGGCATCGTGCACAAGGGCGACGAGGTTGTAGTGCTGCCGTCGGGCAAGAGCAGCCGCGTCAAATCCATCGTCACCTTCGAAGGTGAGCTGGAGCACGCCGGCCCAGGCCAGGCCGTGACCCTGACCATGGAAGACGAGATCGACATCTCCCGTGGCGACCTGCTGGTGCATGCCGACAACGTGCCGCAAGTGACTGACGCCTTCGACGCCATGTTGGTGTGGATGGCCGAAGAGCCGATGCTGCCGGGCAAGAAATACGACATCAAGCGCGCGACCAGCTACGTGCCGGGTTCCATCACCAGCATCGTGCACCGCGTGGACGTGAACACCCTGGCCGAAGGCCCGGCGAGTTCGCTGCAGTTGAACGAGATCGGCCGGGTCAAGGTCAGCCTCGACGCCGCCATCGCGCTGGACGGTTACGACAGCAACCGCACCACCGGTGCGTTTATCGTCATCGACCGTTTGACCAATGGCACTGTGGCCGCAGGCATGATCATCGCGCCGCCGGTCAATCATGGCGGTTCTGCGCAACACGGCAGTCTCGCTCATGTCGCCACCGAAGAACGCGCCCTGCGCTTCGGCCAGCAGCCGGCCACCGTGTTGTTTAGCGGCCTGTCGGGCGCGGGCAAAAGTACCTTGGCCTACGCGGTTGAGCGCAAGCTGTTCGACATGGGCCGTGCGGTGTTCGTACTGGACGGCCAGAACCTGCGTCATGACCTGAACAAAGGCTTGCCGCAGGACCGTGCCGGGCGTACTGAAAACTGGCGTCGTGCCGCTCACGTCGCGCGCCAGTTCAACGAAGCAGGCCTGCTGACCCTGGCCGCCTTCGTTGCCCCGGATGCCGAAGGCCGCGAACAGGCCAAGGCGCTGATTGGCGCCGATCGCCTGCTGACGGTTTACGTCCAGGCCTCGCCACTGGTGTGCGCCGAGCGTGATCCGCAAGGCCTGTACGCCGCTGGTGGGGATAACATCCCGGGCGAATCCTTCCCGTACGACGTGCCGTTGAATGCCGATCTGGTGATCGACACCCAGGCCCTGTCGCTGGAAGACAGCGTCAAGCAAGTGCTGGAACTGTTGCGTCAGCGCGGCGCGATCTAAACCTCGCCGCCACAAAAAAGCCCGCCACCGAGCACTCGGTGGCGGGCTGATCGTTCCAACGCTCTGCGTGGGAATGCATCGCTGGCTGCCTGCGATGGCGGACGGTCAGTTTAGTTTTACTTGGCTGACCCACCGCTATCGCAGGCAAGCCAGTGCCCACATTAAATTGCATCCACATGTTGATCAGTGGCGGTCTGGGAAATCTGTGTGCAGTTTGGCGAGCAGTTGGTCTTTGTCTTCCCACAGCTGGTTAATCCACCCCTGAAACGCCAACCGATACTCGCCATCCTGCTCATAATTCTTGCCGATAAACCCGGCTGGAATCTGCACCTCTTCAAAGTGCACCACCACATCCTTCACATTCCCACACAGCAAATCCCAATACCCTGGGCGCCCGCCAGGGTAGTGAATGGTCACGTTGACCAATGACTTCAGCTGCTCACCCATGGCATCCAGCACAAACGCAATCCCGCCCGCCTTAGGCTTGAGCAAATAGCGAAACGGCGACTTCTGCTGGGCATGCTTGCCTGGCGTAAAGCGTGTGCCTTCGGCAAAGTTGAAAATGCCCACCGGGTTGTCACGAAACTTCGCACAGGTCTTGCGGGTGGTTTCCAGGTCTTTGCCTTTCTTCTCCGGGTGCTTCTCCAGGTAGGCCTTGGTGTAGCGCTTCATGAACGGAAAGCCCAACGCCCACCACGCCAGGCCTATCACCGGCACCCAGATCAGTTCCTGCTTGAGGAAGAACTTCAGCGGGCGAATCCGGCGATTGAGCACGTATTGCAACACCATGATGTCGACCCAGCTCTGGTGGTTGCTGGTCACCAGGTAGGAGTGCTCATAGTCCAGCCCTTCAAGGCCGGTCAGGTGCCAGCGCGTGCGCCGTACCAGGTTCATCCAGCCCTTATTGTTGGTCACCCAAGCTTCGTGGGTGTGGTTCATCAGCCATTCGCTGAAGCGCTTGGCAAACGGCAGCGCTTTGAACAGCGCGACGATAAACAGAAACGAGCACAGCAGGATCGTGTTCAGCGCCAACAATAAGGACGCGATCACCCCGCGCACGGCGGCAGGTAGAAAATCCAGCATTTAGATATCCATAGGTCGGTTGGCGGCTTGAATCGCAGTGAGTGCGATGGTGTACACGATGTCATCCACTTGGGCACCGCGCGGCAGATCGTTTACCGGTTTGCGCAGGCCTTGCAGCATTGGCCCCAGGCTCACGCAATCGGCGCTGCGTTGCACCGCCTTGTGCGTGGTGTTGCCGGTGTTCAGGTCCGGGAACACAAACACCGTGGCTTTGCCGGCGACCAGGCTGTTGGGCGCCAACTGCCGGGCCACGGTTTCGTTGGCGGCGGCGTCGTACTGCAATGGCCCGTCGATCAGCAGCGAGCTTTGTTGTTCGTGGGCGAGCAGGGTGGCTTCACGGACTTTTTCGACCTCCTCACCGCTGGCCGAATCGCCGCTGGAGTAGCTGATCATCGCCACGCGCGGGGTGATGCCGAACGCGGCCGCCGAGTCGGCACTTTGCAGGGCGATTTCCGCCAGTTCTGCGGCGCTTGGGTGCGGGTTCATCACGCAGTCGCCGTAGACCAGCACCTGCTCCGGGAACAGCATGAAGAACACCGATGAGACCAACGTGCAGCCGGGCGCGGTTTTAATCAGCTGCAGGGCAGGGCGGATGGTGTTGGCGGTGGAGTGGATAACCCCGGAAACCAGGCCGTCCACTTCATCCAGCGCGAGCATCATGGTGGCGATCACCACTGTGTCTTCCAGTTGCTGCTCGGCCATCGGCGCGTTGAGGCTCTTGCTCTTGCGCAGCGCGACCATCGGTTCTACATAACGCTGGCGAATCAGGTCAGGGTCGAGAATCTCCAGGCCTTCAGGCAACTCAATGCCGTGGGCGCGGGCGACCGCTTCCACATCCGCAGGTTTAGCCAGCAGCACGCAACGCGCAATGCCGCGCGCCTGACAGATGGCGGCGGCTTGCACGGTCAGTGGCTCGCTGCCTTCGGGCAACACGATGCGCTTGTTGGCGGCTTGGGCGCGCTGGATTAACTGGTAGCGGAACACGGCCGGCGAGAGGCGCATCTCCCGTGGCGTGCCGCAGCGTTGGTGCAGCCAGCGCGCATCGAGGTGGCTGGCGACGAAATCGGTGATGATTTCTGCGCGCTCGCGGTCATCAATCGGGATTTCTTTGTTGAGGCTGTTGAGTTGGTTCGCCGTATCGTAGGAGCCCGTGCTCACCGACAGCACCGGCAGCCCGGCCTGGAACGCACCACGGCACAAATCCATAATACGCGGGTCGGGCAGTGTGTCGCTGGTCAGCAGCAGCCCAGCCAGCGGCACGCCGTTGATCGCGGCCAGGCTGACGGCGAGGATGATGTCATCGCGGTCGCCCGGGGTTACCACCAGCACGCCGGGCTTGAGCAATTCCACGGTGTTACGCATGGTGCGCGCGCAGATGATGATCTTGGTCATGCGCCGGCTTTCATAGTCGCCGGCGTTGAGGATCTGCGCGCCCATCAGGTCGGCCACGTCGCGGGTGCGCGGTGCGTTGAGTTCGGGCTGGTAGGGGATGCAGCCGAGCAGGCGGAATTCACCGCTGCGCAACAGCGGCGAATGCTCTTTGAGGCGCGCCGAGAACGCTTCCATGCTTTCGTCGGTGCGCACTTTGTTGAGGATCACGCCCAGCACTTTCGGGTCTTTCGGGCCGCCGAACAGCTGGGCCTGCAATTCCACGCGGCCGGAGAGCTCGGTGAGCACTTCGTTTTCCGGCGCCGACACCAGGATCACTTCCGCGTCGAGGCTCTTGGCCAAGTGCAGGTTGACCCGTGCCGCATAGCTGGCGCTGCGGGTCGGTACCATGCCTTCGACAATCAGCACGTCCTTGCCCACAGCGGCTTGCTGATACAGGGTGATGATTTCTTCGAGCAGCTCGTCGAGCTGGCCGTCGCCGAGCATGCGCTCCACGTGGGCCAGGCCCAGCGGTTGCGGCGGTTTCAGACCGTGGGTGCGGGCCACCAGCTCAGTGGAGCGCTCGGGGCCGGTGTCGCCAGGGTGTGGCTGGGCAATCGGTTTGAAAAAGCCGACTTTCAGCCCGGCCCGTTCAAGGGTGCGCACCAGCCCAAGGCTGATGGAGGTCAGACCCACACCAAAATCGGTGGGCGCGATAAAAAAAGTCTGCATGCGAATTCTCTGGAGGTGCATGGCTTCGGTGGCGCTCTATGGTTGAGCGCCTACCGGGAATCAGGCACCAAGGTTATCGTTATTCGTGCTCTTGCGCACACCAGCCGCACGCAAAGGGTTGGCCTATTTTTTTAACGCGTTGCGCGGGGTCGAGTACCCAGGCGCGGGACTGCCAGGGCGGCAGATGGCGCAGGTGTTGGGTGTGGCCGCAGGACAGCTCGGCAACCCAGTGCTGGTCGTCATCCTGGCGAAAGCCGATGATGAAGGATGCCGTTGATCGACCCCGTCTGTCCGGGTTGTGTTCGCTTTCGGGCAAATCCTTGTTTAGACTTGTCCGTTCTTCATTCTTATGCAAAAGGTCTCGCCCCATGACGATCGCCGCTAACAAGGCTGTCTCCATCGACTATACCCTGACCAACGACGCTGGTGAGGTCATCGACAGCTCCGCCGGCGGCGCGCCGCTGGTCTACCTGCAAGGCGCAGGTAACATCATCCCGGGCCTGGAAAAGGCTCTGGAAGGCAAGAACGTCGGTGACGAACTGACCGTCGCCGTAGAACCTGAAGAGGCTTACGGCGAATATTCCGCCGAACTGGTTAGCACCTTGAGCCGCAGCATGTTCGAAGGCGTTGACGAACTGGAAGTGGGCATGCAGTTCCACGCTTCCGCGCCGGACGGCCAAATGCAGATCGTCACCATCCGCGACCTGGACGGCGACGACGTGACTGTCGACGGTAACCACCCACTGGCTGGCCAGCGTCTGAACTTCCAAGTGAAGATCGTTGCGATCCGCGACGCCTCCCAAGAAGAAGTTGCTCACGGCCACGTTCACGGTGAAGGCGGTCACCAGCACTGATTGATGGTTTAATCAGTTGCTAGCAAAAACGCCCCGACTGGTTCGGGGCGTTTTTTTTGTTTGAAAATATCTATCTCACACCCCGCGGCCCACATGTGGGAGCGGGCTTGCCCGCGATGGAGGCGTGTCAGCCACCTTATATGTCACTGACCCACCGCTATCGCGGGCAAGCCCGCTCCCACATTTTGAACTGCGCGCGCCGTCTATATAAGGCACAAACAAAAATGCCCCGGACCTTTCGGTACGGGGCATTTCTTAACTGTTACGTAACCTAGGCTACGCGGCAGTTATTACCACTTAGGCTGCTGCAGCGACGTTCAGAGCCTTGATGTGGCCATTCAGGCGGCTCTTATGACGAGCGGCCTTGTTCTTGTGGATGATGCCTTTATCGGCCATACGGTCGATAACTGGCACGGCCAGAACGTAAGCAGCTTGGGCTTTTTCAGCGTCTTTGGTGTCGATGGCTTTAACTACATTCTTGATGTAGGTACGAACCATGGATCGCAGGCTGGCGTTGTGGCTGCGACGCTTCTCAGCCTGTTTTGCACGTTTTTTGGCGGAAGGTGTGTTGGCCACCGTCGAGCTCCTCGAAAGACTTTTTAGGAAATAGCAAACAAAATAGGCCGCGAATCATGCCGATGACTTGATGGGTTGTCAAGGGCGGCTGATGCGAACTGCTGAGTGGTCGATCTGAAGAGGCGGGTGATTTATTTCCGGCGCTTGACCTGTAAACTCGCGAGCTTTGGCTCTGTGCTGTTGCAGGCGCGCAGTATCGCATAAGTGGGCGCTTAGTTCGCCTGCTCTTTATCTATAGGCGCAAACTCTTTCAATGAATCTGCTCAAGTCGTTGGCTGCCGTCAGCTCTATCACGATGATTTCCCGGGTATTAGGGTTCGTGCGTGACACCCTGCTGGCGCGTATTTTTGGCGCCAGCATGGCCACGGATGCGTTCTTTATTGCCTTTAAACTGCCCAACCTGCTGCGGCGGATCTTCGCCGAGGGGGCTTTTTCCCAAGCTTTCGTGCCGATCCTGGCCGAATACAAGACCCAGCAGGGCGAAGAGGCGACCCGCACTTTTATTGCGTACGTTTCGGGCCTGCTGACCCTGGTGCTGATGCTGGTGACCATCGCCGGCATGCTCGCCGCGCCCTGGGTGATCTGGGCCACGGCGCCAGGTTTTGCCAACACCCCGGAAAAATTCGCGCTGACCACTGATCTGTTGCGGGTGACCTTTCCTTATATATTGCTGATTTCCCTGTCGTCCCTGGCCGGGGCGATCCTCAACACCTGGAACCGCTTTTCGGTGCCGGCCTTCGTGCCGACCTTGCTGAACGTCAGCATGATTATTTTTGCGCTGTTCCTCACGCCGTACTTCGACCCGCCGGTGATGGCCCTGGGCTGGGCCGTGCTGGCCGGCGGCCTGGCGCAGTTGCTCTACCAGCTGCCGCACCTTAAAAGGATCGGCATGCTCGTGCTGCCGCGCCTGAACCTCAAAGACACCGGCGTATGGCGCGTGATGCGCAACATGCTGCCGGCGATCCTCGGGGTTTCCGTCAGTCAGATCTCCCTGATCATCAACACCGCGTTCGCCTCGTTGTTGGTCTCAGGCTCCGTGTCGTGGATGTATTACGCCGATCGCCTGATGGAGTTACCGTCCGGTGTGCTCGGCGTGGCCTTGGGCACGATTTTGCTGCCGACCCTGGCGCGCACCTATGCCAGCAAGGACCGCCAGGAGTACTCGCGCATCCTCGATTGGGGCTTGCGCCTGTGCTTTATGCTGGTGCTGCCGTGCTCCCTGGCGCTGGGGATCCTGGCCGAGCCGCTGACCGTCGCGTTGTTCCAATACGGCCAATTCGACGCACATGATGCATTGATGACCCAGCACGCGCTGGTGGCTTATTCCGTCGGCCTGCTCGGCATTATTGTGATCAAGGTGCTGGCTCCGGGCTTCTACGCCCAGCAAAACATCCGCACGCCGGTCAAAATCGCGATTTTCACCCTGATCGTCACGCAACTGCTCAACCTGGTGTTTATCGGCCCGCTGGCCCATGCCGGCTTGGCCCTGGCCATCAGCGTCGGTGCCTGCATCAATGCCGGCCTGCTGTTTTATCAACTGCGCAAGCAGCAGATGTTCCAACCGCAGCCAGGCTGGGGCATGTTTGCGCTCAAGCTGGTGGTGGCGGTGGCAGTCATGTCGGCAGTATTGCTTGGCCTGATGCACTTTATGCCGGCCTGGGACCAAGGCCATATGCTGGAGCGCTTCCTGCGCCTGGGTGTATTGGTGGTCGCCGGTGTGGTGGTGTACTTCGGGATGTTGCTGCTGCAGGGTTTTCGCCTGCGGGATTTCAATCGCAAGTCGCTGAGCTAGAGACTTTCCGGCGATAAAACGGTTGTTTTATCGATTCGATCCATTTGGCCTGCGCTGTTGCCTGTCGTCCGGGGCTGGGTGTGGTTATAATCGACCACTTTATGAGCAAGAAGCGCGTTATGCAGCTGGTTCGAGGTCTCCACAACCTGCGCCCCGAGCATCGGGGCTGCGTCGCCACTATTGGCAACTTTGACGGTGTTCACCGTGGCCACCAGGCTATCCTGGGCCGGCTGCGTGAACGTGCGGTCGAGTTGGGCGTGCCCAGCTGCGTGGTGATTTTTGAGCCACAGCCACGGGAATTCTTCACCCCGGAAACGGCGCCGGCACGTCTGGCCCGCTTGCGCGACAAGTTGCAGTTGCTGGCCGAAGAGGGCGTGGACCGTGTGCTTTGCCTGGCTTTCAACCAGCGCTTGCAAAGCCTCAGCGCCGCCGAGTTCGTCGACCGTATCCTGGTGGACGGCCTGGGCGTGCAGCACCTGGAAGTCGGCGACGACTTCCGCTTCGGTTGCGACCGCGTCGGCGATTTCGATTTCCTGCAGCACGCTGGTGTGATTCAAGGTTTTACCGTCGAAGCCGCGCAAACCGTCGAACTGGACGGCCTGCGCGTGAGCAGTACCCAGGTGCGTAACGCCCTGGCCGCTGCCGACTTCGCCTTGGCTGAGCGTTTGCTCGGTCGCCCGTTCCGCATTGCCGGGCGGGTACTGCACGGCCAGAAGCTGGCGCGCCAACTGGGCACGCCAACCGCCAACGTGCAACTCAAGCGCCGTCGTGTACCGCTCACCGGGGTTTATCTGGTGAGTGTCGACATCGACGGCCAATCGTGGCCGGGAGTCGCCAACATAGGCGTCAGGCCCACGGTTGCAGGTGATGGCAAGGCCCACCTGGAAGTTCACCTTTTGGATTTTGCCGGTGATTTGTATGACCGGCGTTTGACGGTGGTTTTCCACCAGAAGCTGCGTGAAGAGCAGCGTTTCGCCTCACTTGAGGCGTTGAAAACGGCGATCAATGCGGATGTCGCCGCCGCCCGTGCACTAGCCGCACCTAGCGCCCATCGCTAACCGAAGAGCCTTAAATGACCGACTATAAAGCCACGCTAAACCTTCCGGACACCGCCTTCCCAATGAAGGCCGGCCTGCCACAGCGCGAACCGCAGATCCTGCAGCGCTGGGACAGTATTGGCCTGTACGGAAAGTTGCGCGAAATTGGCAAGGATCGTCCGAAATTCGTCCTGCACGACGGCCCTCCTTATGCCAACGGCACGATTCACATCGGTCATGCGCTGAACAAAATTCTCAAGGACATGATCTTGCGCTCCAAAACCCTTTCGGGTTTTGACGCACCTTATGTCCCGGGCTGGGACTGCCACGGCCTGCCGATCGAACACAAAGTCGAAGTGACCTACGGCAAGAACCTGGGCGCGGATAAAACCCGCGAATTGTGCCGTGCCTACGCCACCGAGCAAATCGAAGGGCAGAAGTCCGAATTCATCCGCCTGGGCGTATTGGGCGAGTGGGACAACCCGTACAAGACCATGAACTTCAAGAACGAGGCCGGGGAAATCCGCGCCTTGGCCGAAATCGTCAAGGGCGGTTTCGTGTTCAAGGGCCTCAAGCCCGTGAACTGGTGCTTTGACTGCGGTTCGGCCCTGGCCGAAGCGGAAGTCGAGTACGAAGAGAAGAAGTCCTCGACTATCGACGTGGCCTTCCCGATCGCCGACGACGCCAAGCTGGCCGGGGCTTTTGGCCTGGCGAGCCTGAGCAAGCCGGCTGCCATCGTGATCTGGACCACCACCCCGTGGACCATCCCGGCCAACCAAGCGCTTAACGTGCACCCGGAATTCACCTACGCCCTGGTGGACGTCGGTGATCGCCTGCTAGTGCTGGCCGAGGAAATGGTGGAGGCCTGCCTGGCTCGCTACGAGCTGCAAGGTTCGGTGATCGCCACCACTACCGGCACCGCGCTGGAACTGATCAACTTCCGTCACCCGTTCTATGACCGTCTGTCGCCGGTGTACCTGGCTGACTACGTTGAGCTGGGTTCGGGTACTGGTGTGGTTCACTGCTCGCCCGCCTATGGCGTGGACGACTTTGTGATCTGCAAGAAGTACGGCATGGTCAACGATGACATCATCAACCCGGTGCAAAGCAACGGCGTTTATGCGCCTTCGCTGGAGTTCTTCGGCGGCCAGTTCATTTTCAAGGCCGACCAGCCGATCATCGACAAGCTGCGTGAAGTCGGTGCGCTGATGCAAACCGAAACCATCAAGCACAGCTACATGCACTGCTGGCGTCACAAGAGCCCGCTGATCTACCGCGCCACCGCGCAGTGGTTCATCGGCATGGACAAAGAGCCGGTCAGCGGTGACACCCTGCGTGTGCGCTCGCTGAAAGCCATCGAAGACACCCAATTCGTACCGGCCTGGGGCCAGGCGCGCCTGCACTCGATGATCGCCAACCGTCCGGACTGGTGTATCTCCCGTCAGCGTAACTGGGGCGTGCCGATCCCGTTCTTCCTGAATAAGGAAAGCGGCGAACTGCACCCACGCACCGTCGAACTGATGGAAGCAGTGGCCCTGCGCGTTGAACAGGAAGGCATCGAAGCCTGGTTCAAACTGGACGCCGCCGAACTGCTGGGCGACGAAGCGCCGCTGTACGACAAGATCAGCGACACCCTCGATGTGTGGTTCGACTCCGGCACCACTCACTGGCACGTGCTGCGCGGTTCGCACCCGATGGGCCACGAGACCGGCCCGCGTGCCGACCTGTACCTGGAAGGCTCGGACCAACACCGTGGCTGGTTCCACTCGTCGTTGCTGACCGGTTGCGCCATCGACAACCACGCGCCGTACCGCGAACTGCTGACCCACGGCTTCACCGTCGACGAGACGGGCCGCAAGATGTCCAAGTCGCTGAAGAACGTGATCGAGCCGAAAAAGATCAACGACACCTTGGGCGCCGACATTATGCGTCTGTGGGTGGCCTCGACCGATTACTCGGGCGAAATCGCCGTGTCGGACCAGATCCTGGCCCGTAGCGCCGATGCCTACCGCCGTATCCGCAATACCGCACGCTTCATGCTGTCGAACCTGACCGGTTTCAATCCGGCCACCGACATCCTGCCAGCCGAGGAAATGCTCGCCTTGGACCGTTGGGCCGTGGATCGTACCCTGTTGCTGCAGCGTGAGTTGCAGGAGCACTACGGCGAATACCGCTTCTGGAACGTGTATTCCAAGATCCACAACTTCTGCGTGCAGGAGCTGGGTGGTTTCTACCTCGACATCATCAAGGATCGCCAGTACACCACCGGCGCCAACAGCAAGGCGCGCCGTTCGGCGCAGACCGCGCTGTATCACATCTCTGAAGCGCTGGTGCGTTGGATCGCGCCGATCCTGGCCTTCACCGCCGATGAGCTGTGGGAATACCTGCCGGGCGAGCGTAACGAATCGGTGATGCTCAACACCTGGTACGAAGGCTTGACCGAACTGCCGGCAGACTTCGAACTGGGCCGCGAGTACTGGGAAGGCGTGATGGCCGTCAAGGTTGCGGTGAACAAGGAGCTGGAAGTGCAGCGCGCGGCCAAGGCCGTTGGCGGCAACTTGCAGGCCGAAGTCACCCTGTTTGCCGAGGAAGGCCTGACCGCCGACCTGGCCAAACTGAGCAACGAACTGCGCTTCGTGTTGATCACCTCGACCGCCAGCCTTGCACCGTTTGCCCAGGCGCCAGCGGACGCCGTGGCTACCGAAGTGCCTGGTCTCAAGCTTCAAGTGGTCAAGTCGGCCTTCCCTAAGTGCGCGCGTTGCTGGCACTGCCGTGAAGACGTTGGCATGAACCCTGAGCATCCGGAAATCTGCGGTCGTTGCGTCGACAACATCAGCGGTGCCGGCGAGGTTCGCCATTATGCCTAAAGCCAGCCGTTTCGGACGTCTGGGCTGGCTCGTACTGAGCGTGCTGGTGCTGGTTATCGACCAGCTCAGCAAGGCTCATTTCGAAGGCGCCTTACAGATGTACCAGCAGATCGTGGTCATTCCTGACTACTTCAGCTGGACCCTGGCCTACAACACCGGCGCCGCCTTCAGCTTCCTCGCTGATGGCGGTGGCTGGCAGCGATGGCTGTTCGCCGTGATCGCCGTGGTGGTCAGTGCGGTGTTGGTAGTCTGGCTCAAACGCTTGGGCCGCGATGACACCTGGCTGGCTATCGCCTTGGCCCTGGTGCTGGGCGGCGCGCTGGGCAACCTGTACGACCGCATTGCCTTGGGCCATGTGATCGACTTTATCCTGGTGCATTGGCAGAACCGCTGGTATTTCCCGGCGTTCAACTTTGCCGACAGCGCCATCACCGTCGGTGCAATTATGCTGGCGTTGGACATGTTCAAAAGTAAGAAAACCGGAGAGACCGTCAATGACTGATCAGGTATTGGCTGAGCAACGCATCGGCCAGAACACGGAAGTCACTTTGCATTTTGCACTGCGCCTGGAGAATGGCGACACGGTCGACAGTACGTTCGACAAAGCACCGGCGACCTTCAAGGTCGGCGATGGCAACCTGCTGCCGGGTTTTGAAGCGGCCCTGTTCGGTTTCAAGGCCGGCGACAAGCGTACCCTGCAGATCCAGCCGGAAAACGCCTTTGGCCAGCCCAACCCGCAAAACGTGCAGATCATCCCGCGTTCGCAGTTCCAAGACATGGACCTGTCGGAAGGCTTGCTGGTGATCTTCAACGATGCGGCGAATACCGAGCTGCCCGGTGTGGTGAAAACCTTTGATGACGCGCAAGTGACCATCGACTTCAATCACCCGCTGGCCGGTAAAACCTTGACGTTTGACGTTGAAATCTTCGACGTTAAAGCGCTCTAACTGACGAAACATAGCAAGTGTGGGAGCGGGCTTGCTCGCGAATGCTGAGGACACGGCACCCGCTCCCACATTTGATTCGTGTTGTTAAATAGAGACCAGCCGCGCCTGCGGTTGCAATGATCCAATTTCTTGCCCTGCAAGACACGAGGCACAGCATGCAAATCAAACTCGCCAACCCCCGTGGCTTTTGCGCCGGTGTGGACCGGGCGATCGAAATCGTCAATCGCGCCTTGGAAGTCTTCGGGCCGCCGATTTACGTGCGCCATGAAGTTGTCCACAACAAATTCGTGGTTGAAGACCTGCGCGCACGCGGTGCCATTTTTGTCGAAGAACTCGACCAGGTGCCGGACGACGTTATCGTCATCTTCAGCGCCCACGGCGTTTCCCAGGCCGTGCGTACCGAAGCTGCCGGCCGTGGCCTGAAAGTATTCGACGCCACCTGCCCACTGGTGACCAAGGTGCACATCGAAGTCGCACGTTACAGTCGCGACGGCCGTGAATGCATCCTGATCGGCCACGCCGGCCACCCGGAAGTCGAAGGCACCATGGGCCAATACGACGCCAGCAATGGCGGCGCCATCTACCTGGTGGAAGACGAAAAAGACGTCGCCAACTTGCAGGTGCAAAACCCCGAGCGGTTGGCCTTTGTCACGCAGACCACGTTGTCGATGGACGACACCAGCCGTGTGATCGATGCCCTGCGCACGCGCTTCCCAGCCATCGGCGGCCCGCGCAAAGATGACATCTGCTACGCCACGCAAAACCGTCAAGACGCGGTCAAGCAACTGGCCGATGAATGCGATGTAGTGCTGGTGGTCGGCAGCCCTAACAGCTCCAACTCCAATCGTTTGCGCGAGTTGGCTGAGCGCATGGCCACACCGGCGTACCTGATCGACGGCGCCGAAGACATGCAGCGCAGTTGGTTCGACGGTGTTGAGCGTATCGGCATTACGGCCGGCGCTTCGGCTCCGGAAGTCTTGGTGCGTGGTGTGATCCAGCAACTGCAGGCTTGGGGCGCCACCGGTGCCGATGAATTGGCCGGTCGTGAAGAGAACATCACGTTCTCCATGCCCAAGGAACTGCGGGTTCGCTCGCTGCTGTGAGTGCAAAGGTGCCGGAATCATTCCGGCACAACGCCTGCTCGGTGGCCTCACTGCGCAGGCTGATGCGTCCACTGGGCGCGAGCACCACCTGAAACAGGCTTTGCGCCTTGTCCGCGTCGCACACATGCACGGTGCCCGCGCGGAAACCTCCTGCTGAAAATATCGGCTCGCCCAACCCGCTGAAGCGCACTTGGCTTTTCACCGGCCCATTGCCCACGATCGGTATTCGCCCGCTGTCCTGTCGCTCCAGCAGTACTGGGTTGTCGTCGTCCAGGTTGCCGCGCCCGCTTTCGTCCAGTATCACCCGCCATCCCTGGCTCCAGTCCTCATCCCGCGCATAAATGACCACCGCACGATTGCGTGCAATGGCCTCGGTGCGTGCGTAGCGCAGCCCGCCGGCCAAGGCCTGCGCAGCAGTTTGTCGCTGCTGCGATTCAAGTAAACCTTTAAAACCGGGTATTGCCAGGTTCGCCAGGATGCCACTCAGAACCAGGCTGAGCAGCAGTTCGATCAGGGTGAATCCGTGTTGTCTCATGTGCCGTCCCTCCGTGGACGTGGTCAGTGTTGCCGGTGACAGGCATAGGTATAGCCTCTCGGTCCTGGTGGTGGATGATGGCCTTTATGTCCAAAGTATTTCCCTTTATTCCGGAAGCAGCACGAGTCAAAAACCGGCGCTAGTCTTGGGTCGCACAGCAGGGTTTTCCTGCTTTTTTCGGCCTTCGACAGGGATGACGACGGTAATGCTTGCTTACCCGAACACACACGCTGCCTGTGTTTTACCCAGGCTCCAATCCGGCATGACGTTGATCGAGGTGCTGGTGGCGGTACTGATTCTCGCGGTTGGCCTGCTGGGTGCGGCGGTGATTCAGCTCAATGCGCTCAAGTACACCGACGGTGCAAGGATGATCAGCCAGGCCAGTTTCATTGCCTACGACATGCTGGACCGGGTTCGCGCCAACTCGGGTGTCAATTACTCATGGGGCCGAACTGAAGGTGCACCGCCCATTACCTCCAGCGCCAGCGTGCGTGACGTGGACCTGCATGATTTCGAAGCCAATATCGTCGGGTTCGCTGGGGCCAGCGCCAAAGGTTCCGTGGTGGTCAGCGGCAGCGAGGTAACCGTCAGCATTACCTGGGATGACGCCAGAAGCGCGAACACCGGTGGAGCGCGAGAAACCTTCACCCTCACCAGTCGCATTGCCGGCGAGTTGGGGGTGACGCAATGAGTCGCCTTTCGCGGGGCTTCAGCCTGGTGGAGCTGTTGCTGGCGCTGGCAGTCGGGTTGGTGCTGATACTCGGTTTCAGCCAAGTAGCCATCAGTGCCCGGATTACCCACGCCAGTCAGCAGGCCGCCATGCTGCTGCAGGATGATGCGCGCTTTGTGCTAGGCAAGATGATTCAGGATATTCGCCAGGCGGGCATGTTTGGCTGCTTGGCGACGGCCTACATCGATAACGCGCCAGCGGTCTTTGATCGACCGGTTGGGTGGAGTGCCACAGGCAGCTCCAAGTCATTGACGGTGGTCACCGCCGATGCAGCAAGTGAGGGTGGCAAGCCTGACTGGACGGTACTCTCCGACTGCACCAGCGCCGCCCAAGCCTATGCGGGCAGCTCGCCGCCGCCAGCACCCGGCCAAATTCGGTTTGCGATACGCCAGCTCACCTACACCTTTGAAGCAGGGCAATTGAAGATCAGCACGCCCGCAACGCCCGCCAGGACGGTGCTGGTCGATAACGTACAGGCGCTCGACATCAGTTTTGGTGTGGCGGCCAAACCCGGTTCGACTCAGGTCGTGCGCTATGACCCTAGCCCGGCTGACGAGTCGCTGATACGTAGCGTACGCATACAGATGACGCTGCAAGACCCGACCGGGCGTGCTCAGGATCAGGCTTACAGCGTCGTGGCGGCGCTGCGTAATCGGTTGGGGTAGGGCGACCATGCACAGTTATCACTGCTTCTATCGGCGACAGACGGGCATGGTCCTGCTAATTAGTCTGGTGTTTTTGTTGGTGTTGTCACTGATCGGCCTGGCCTCGATGCAAGGGGCCGTGTCCCAGCAAAAGATCGCCAGCGGCGTCTGGCATCGCAACCAATCATTTCAAAGTGCCGAAAGCGGCTTGCGGCTTGGGGAGTCGATTGTCCGGCGCGTAGGGGTGGTGCTGCCGTTGTGCAAGTCGATCAGTACCTGCGCACCGCCGGGGGAGTCGTTTTCGGTAATGGGCGTTGGGGCGAATCCTGTTTCAGCGGTCAGCTGGTTTGCCTTGACTGGCGGCTTGTATGGCATTCAATCGCTGGGGCAGAGCATAGGGCTGGCGGGTTTACCGCCGCAAACGGCTGCAGCGTTGTACCGCGTGACGGCGGTTGGGCTCAGTGGCCAATCGCGCACGGTCTTGGAAACGGTGTATGCCCAGGTGAACGAAGAGGCAGGCCCGCGATTTCGTCGGGTTTTATGGCGACAACTTCAATGAGGTACGTATCAATGGGCAAGGATTGCCAAGGTTTTACCCTGATCGAGTTACTGATCGCTGTAGCGATCATCGCGGTTTTGGCCGGGATTGCTTACCCCGTGTACACCGGCCATGTAAAAAAAGCCTATCGCGCAGAAATCGTCGCGTTGTTGTCCGAGCAAGTGCACTACCTGGAGCGTTTTTACACGCGCAACGGCACTTTTATTGATGCACGCGGCGTCAGTGCGGGCAATGATCGCTATAGAATCAGCGCTGCATTAAACCCCCAGGAATTTCGCCTGGTGGCAACGCCTGTTGTCGACTCGGTCATGGTGGGCGACCCTTGCGGTGCCTTTAGCCTGACCAGCTCGGGTGTGCGCAGCAACCCGGGCGCGGCACCTGAAATGTCGCGCAAGGCGTGCTGGGGGCAATGATGAGAGTGCTGGATGATTGGGCGCCGTGTGCGCTTTTCCCTTTTTATCGGCTGGATCAAATGATGGCTAAGCAACAGCAAGTGGTGATTGTCGGTGGTGGAGTAATCGGGTTGTTGACGGCATACAACCTGGCCACCCAAGGGCAGGCCGTCGTGCTGCTGGAGCGTTCGGGCCTCGGTCAGGAGTCTTCTTGGGCGGGTGGCGGAATTGTTTCGCCACTGTATCCGTGGCGCTACAGCCCGGCGGTCACTGCTCTGGCCCACTGGTCGCAGGATTTTTACCCGCAACTGGCGCAGCGATTGTTCGCCGCCACCGGTATTGATCCAGAGGTTCATACCACAGGCTTGTACTGGCTGGACCTGGATGATGAGGCCGAGGCACTGGCTTGGGCTGCACGCGAAGGCCGACCACTGAGCAAAGTTGATGTGTCGGCCGCCCATGATGCGGTGCCGGTGCTGGGCGGGGGGTATTCCCAGGCGATCTACATGGCGGAGGTGGCCAATGTGCGCAACCCGCGCCTGGTTAAATCCCTCAAGTCGGCGTTGTTGGCGCTGCCCGGCGTGACCATCCATGAGCAGTGCGAAGTGGCTGGGTTTGTTCTTGAGGGTGAAGACGTAGTGGGTGTGAACACGGCTGCGGGGCAGGTTCTTGGCGATCAGGTCGTACTGGCTGCCGGTGCCTGGAGCGGGGAGTTGCTGGGCACGTTGGGTTTGTCACTGCCCGTAGAACCGGTCAAAGGCCAAATGATTTTGTACAAATGCGCGTCGGATTTCTTATCGAGCATGGTGTTGGCCAAAGGTCGCTATGCGATCCCGCGGCGGGATGGGCACATTCTGATCGGCAGCACGCTGGAGCATGAAGGGTTCGACAAGACCCCGACCGAATCGGCGCTGGAAAGCCTCAAAGCGTCAGCTGTGGAGTTGATTCCCGCGTTGGCGGACGCCGAGGTTGTGGGCCACTGGGCCGGTTTGCGGCCCGGTTCGCCGGAAGGTATTCCTTATATCGGCGAGGTCCCTGGCGTGAAAGGGCTGTGGCTCAATTGCGGGCATTACCGCAATGGTCTGGTGCTCGCCCCGGCATCCTGCCAGTTGTTTGTCGACTTGTTGCTGGGGCGTACACCGATCATCGACCCGGCGCCCTATGCGCCCGCCGGTCGGATCAACGCTGGATAGACTTCGGCCCTTGCTCCAGGTGCGCCTGGGTGCAATACCACTCTTGGCGTGAGCTCAGTGCGCGATTCTGCGGCAGGTGTACGCCGCAGTGGGCGCAGCGCACCATCAAGGCGGCGTCGGGCTCGCTGGCGCGTTGCTGTTTGGCGGCTGGGCTTTTGAATTTGCGCCAGAACCATACTGCGGCAGCAATGACGGCAATCCAGAACAGTAGACGGAGCATGATGGGCAGTTTCTCGACAGGGAATGTGCCAGTTTAGCCAAGGTGGTGGCAGGCGCACAGCGCAATAATGCTCGGCAATAAAAAAGGAGCCTCGAAAGGCTCCTTCTTGATGACGCCGGGTGCAATCAGTCAAACACGCCGAACGTCATGTAGCTGAACCACGAGCGATCTTCGTTGTTGCCAAGGGCCTGTGGCTCTTGCTCTTCGATCACGTCACCGTTTTCGTCATGCGGCTTGAGCTCCGAAGGAATCGATTCCTTGGCATCCTGGAACTGCTTCATCACGTCCTGGTTGGCGCGGGTTTCGCCCGGCGGCAGCGGTGGACGGGATTCGATCAGGCCCAAGGTGTACTTGCTCAGCCACGAACGGTTGTCCGCTTCAGCAACCTGAGGCACGAACTGGCCGTCCTTCAGGCTTGGGTGATCCGGGTAGTTGAGTTTCAGGGTTTCCAGGCTGGTGGTCGCCAGGGCGTCCAGGTGCAGGCGCTGGTAAGCCTCGGTCATCACTGCCAGGCCGTCACCCACGGATGGGGTTTCCTGGAAGTTTTCCACTACATAGCGGCCACGGTTGGCGGCAGCGACGTACGCCTGACGGGTCAGGTAGTAGTGGGCCACGTGAATCTCGTAGGACGCCAGCAGGTTGCGCAGGTAGATCATGCGCTGCTTGGCGTCCGGCGCGTAGCGGCTGTTAGGGTAGCGGCTGGTCAGCTGGGCGAACTCGTTGTAGGAGTCGCGGGCAGCGCCCGGGTCACGCTTGGTCATGTCCAGCGGCAGGAAGCGCGCCAGCAAGCCAACGTCCTGGTCGAACGAGGTCAGGCCCTTCAAGTAGTAGGCGTAGTCCACGTTCGGGTGCTGCGGGTGCAACCGGATAAAACGCTCGGCGGCAGACTTGGCAGCCTCAGGCTCGGCGTTCTTGTAGTTGGCGTAGATCAGCTCGAGCTGTGCCTGGTCGGCGTAGCGCCCGAACGGATAGCGCGACTCCAGGGCCTTCAGCTTCGCTGTGGCGCTGGTGTAGCTATTATTGTCCAAGTCTTTTTGAGCTTGTTGGTACAGCTCGACTTCGCTCAGGTTTTCGTCGACGACTTCCTTTGTTGACGAGCAAGCAGCAGTCATGGCGAGGATGGCGATCAGCAGCAGGTGTTTCACTTGCATGGCGGCTTGCGTCCCTATGACGGCCGCTGTCTTGGGCGGGGCCGTCCTGTTATGATGAGCGCCCCGTTGAAAGCCTCGGGGCAAAAGACGCCGTATTTAACCACAAGCGCGCAGCCGAAACCAAAGGCTGTGCCACGCCTAGTCTGAGCATGTCCGATAAAATTGAACTTCGCGCAGAGGTGCCGTCCGAATTGGGCGGCCAACGCCTCGATCAAGTCGCCGCACAATTATTCGCTGAGCACTCGCGCTCGCGCCTTTCCGCCTGGATCAAAGACGGCCGCCTGACTGTGGATGGAGCGGTTATCCGCCCGCGAGACATAGTTCATGGTGGTGCGATTCTTGAGCTGACTGCCGAGCAGGAAGCCCAGGGAGAATGGGTCGCCCAGGACATCGAGCTGGATATCGTCTATGAAGACGACGACATCCTGGTCATCAATAAACCCGCAGGCCTGGTGGTTCACCCGGCGGCCGGGCACGCTGATGGCACCTTGCTCAATGCCCTGTTGCACCACGTGCCGGACATCATCAATGTCCCGCGCTGCGGCATCGTGCACCGCCTGGACAAGGACACCACCGGCTTGATGGTGGTGGCCAAGACTATCCAGGCCCAGACGCAGTTGGTCACACAATTGCAGAGCCGTAGCGTCAGCCGCATCTACGAATGCATCGTGATCGGCGTGGTGGTAGCGGGTGGCAAGATCAACGCCCCTATCGGCCGACACGGCCAGCAGCGCCAGCGTATGGCGGTCATGGAGGGCGGCAAGCAGGCCGTCAGCCACTACCGTGTACTCGAGCGTTTCCGGTCCCACACTCACGTGCGGGTCAAGCTGGAAACCGGTCGTACGCACCAGATTCGCGTGCACATGGCGCACATTAACTTCCCGTTGGTCGGAGATCCGGCCTACGGCGGTCGCTTCCGTATTCCGCCGGCGGCGAGTCAGACCATGGTTGAATCGCTGAAGTCCTTCCCGCGCCAGGCACTGCATGCCCGGTTCTTGGAACTGGACCATCCGACGAGCGGTAAGCGGATGAGCTGGGAATCGCCTCTTCCGGACGATCTGGTCTGGTTGTTGTCGCTGCTCAAGCAGGATCGTGAGGCGTTTATCGGATGAGTGACTGGCTGATTCCTGACTGGCCCGCGCCGGCCGGGGTGAAAGCCTGCGTTACCACCCGAGCGGGCGGCGTCAGTCTGGCGCCGTTCGACAGCCTTAACCTGGGCGATCATGTCGAAGACAGCCTTGAGGCCGTCCTTGAGAATCGCCGTCGTCTGACCGATGCCTTTGATATTCAGCCTGCGTGGCTGCGCCAAGTCCACGGGACAACCGTGGTCGAGGCTGACCCGTCGCGCATCGCCGAAGCCGATGGCAGCTGGACCAGCACGCCTGGGATTGCCTGCACAGCAATGACCGCCGATTGCCTGCCCGCGTTGTTCTGCAACCGTGCCGGCACTCGCGTGGCGGCCGCCCATGCCGGTTGGCGCGGGCTGGCAGCAGGCGTATTGGAAGCAGCCTTTGAAAGCTTGAACACCGAACCCGGCGAAGTGTTGGTCTGGCTGGGCCCGGCAATCGGGCCGCAAGCCTTTGAAGTTGGCCCGGAAGTGCGTGAAGCCTTCATGGAGCAACTGCCGATTACCGCCGAAGCCTTCGTTCCAAGCCACAACCCCGGTAAGTACTTGGCCGACATCTACCAGTTGGCACGCCTGCGCCTGGCCGCGCGCGGTATCACCGCTATATATGGTGGCGGTTTCTGCACCGTGACCGATCCGCGCTTCTTTTCTTACCGCCGCAGCCCTCGCACCGGTCGGTTTGCCTCCCTAATCTGGCTTGACCGCTAGACTCTCTTGATCTGGGTCAACCCTGGTCCATATCGACCATTGATCGCTTGAATCTTCCAGAATCCACCCCATCTATAGGGGTATCTGGCAGGTTTCTTCATTCAGGATGTGTTTATAGCTCCGGCCTGCTCAAAAGGAAGGTGACTAATGCGTATTGATCGTTTAACCAGCAAATTGCAGTTGGCTTTATCTGACTCTCAATCCTTGGCGGTGGGCCTTGACCACCCGGCCATCGAGCCTGCGCACTTGATGCAGGCGCTTCTGGAGCAGCAAGGTGGTTCTATCAAGCCCTTGCTGATGCAGGTGGGCTTTGACGTCAACAGCCTGCGCAAGGAGTTGAGCAAAGAGCTCGACCAACTGCCGAAAATCCAAAACCCTACCGGCGACGTGAACATGTCGCAGGACTTGGCGCGCCTGCTTAACCAGGCGGATCGTCTGGCCCAGCAGAAAGGTGACCAGTTCATCTCCAGCGAACTGGTGCTGCTCGCCGCGATGGACGACAACAGCAAGCTTGGCAAATTGTTGCTGGGCCAGGGCGTGAGTAAGAAAGCCTTGGAAAACGCCATCAACAACCTGCGTGGCGGCGAAGCGGTGAATGACCCCAACCATGAGGAGTCGCGCCAGGCCCTGGATAAATACACCGTCGACCTGACCAAGCGCGCCGAAGAAGGCAAGCTTGACCCGGTGATTGGCCGTGACGACGAAATTCGTCGCACTATCCAAGTGCTGCAACGCCGCACCAAGAACAACCCGGTGCTGATCGGTGAACCTGGCGTGGGTAAAACCGCGATTGCCGAAGGCTTGGCCCAACGCATCATTAATGGTGAAGTGCCGGACGGCCTTAAAGGCAAGCGCCTGCTGTCTTTGGACATGGGCTCGCTGATCGCCGGTGCCAAGTTCCGTGGCGAGTTCGAAGAGCGCCTGAAATCCCTGCTCAATGAGCTGTCGAAGCAGGACGGGCAGATCATTCTGTTTATCGACGAACTGCACACCATGGTCGGCGCCGGTAAGGGCGAAGGCTCGATGGACGCGGGCAACATGCTCAAGCCAGCCCTGGCTCGGGGTGAGTTGCATTGCGTTGGTGCGACCACGCTCAACGAATACCGCCAGTACATTGAAAAGGACGCAGCCCTTGAGCGTCGTTTCCAGAAAGTACTGGTGGAAGAACCGAGTGAAGAAGACACCATCGCGATCCTGCGTGGCCTGAAAGAACGCTATGAGGTCCACCATAAGGTGGCGATCACTGACGGCGCGATCATTGCGGCGGCCAAATTGAGCCATCGCTATATCACTGACCGTCAGTTGCCGGACAAGGCCATTGACCTGATCGACGAAGCGGCCAGCCGCATTCGCATGGAGATCGACTCCAAGCCGGAAGTGCTCGACCGCCTGGATCGGCGCCTGATTCAACTGAAAGTCGAATCCCAGGCACTGAAGAAGGAAGAGGACGAGGCGGCGAAGAAACGCCTGGAAAAACTCCAGGAAGAAATCCTGCGCTTGGAGCGTGAGTATTCAGACCTCGAGGAGATCTGGACCTCGGAAAAAGCCGAAGTGCAGGGTTCTGCGCAGATCCAGCAAAAAATCGAGCAGTCCCGTCAGGAACTGGAAGCGGCACGCCGTAAAGGCGACCTGAACCGCATGGCTGAGTTGCAGTACGGGGTTATCCCGGACCTGGAGCGCAGCCTGCAAATGGTCGATCAGCACGGTAAAAGCGAGAACCAGTTGCTGCGCAGCAAGGTGACGGAGGAAGAAATCGCCGAAGTCGTCTCGAAGTGGACCGGCATCCCCGTGTCGAAAATGCTCGAAGGTGAGCGCGACAAACTGCTGAAAATGGAAAGCCTGTTGCACCAGCGCGTTATTGGCCAGGAAGAGGCGGTGGTGGCGGTGTCCAACGCGGTACGCCGTTCCCGGGCCGGCTTGTCCGACCCGAACCGTCCGAGCGGCTCGTTCATGTTCCTCGGCCCGACCGGCGTGGGTAAGACCGAGCTGTGCAAGGCCTTGGCCGAGTTCCTCTTTGATACCGAAGAGGCCATGGTGCGGATCGATATGTCCGAATTCATGGAGAAACACTCGGTGGCGCGCTTGATTGGTGCCCCACCAGGCTATGTGGGCTACGAGGAGGGCGGTTACCTGACCGAAGCCGTGCGGCGCAAGCCTTACTCGGTGATCTTGCTGGACGAGGTCGAGAAGGCCCACCCGGATGTGTTCAACATCTTGCTGCAGGTGCTGGAAGATGGCCGCTTGACGGACAGCCACGGGCGTACCGTGGATTTTCGCAACACGGTGATCGTGATGACCTCCAACCTGGGCTCCTCGCAAATCCAGGAACTGGTCGGCGATCGTGAGGCGCAGCGTGCTGCGGTCATGGATGCGCTGACCTCGCACTTCCGCCCGGAATTTATCAACCGGGTCGATGAAGTGGTGATCTTCGAGCCTTTGGCGCGGGATCAGATCGCGGGCATCACCGAGATCCAGTTGGGCCGCCTGCGCAGCCGCCTGGCCGAGCGCGAACTCGACCTGGAGCTGAGCAGCGAGGCGTTGGACAAGCTGATCGCGGTGGGTTACGACCCGGTGTATGGCGCACGGCCTCTCAAACGTGCGATTCAGCGCTGGATAGAGAACCCGCTGGCGCAGTTGATCTTGTCGGGCAGCTTCATGCCGGGGACCAGCGTCGCGGCCACGGTGGAAAACGACGAAATCGTCTTCCACTGAGCCCAGCCTGTATGGCGATAAGAGGAGGCCCCGCATTGCGGGGCCTTTTTTTTCGATAGGGCGTTGAACTGTAAGGCAAAGGCTTGTAAAGTGCGCCCCGCAGCAACGTCAGCCCACGGGTTTCTTCTCCCCAAGAAGAAATCAGAAAGAAGCGCAAATCATTGTCTTAAAAGCAATTTAAAGGGTTGACAGGGGTTTTTAAGATTGTAGAATAGCGCGCCTCAGAGACATGAACGTAGCGATACGGACGGGTCGAAGAGAAGGTTACAAAGCGGTAAAAGTTGTACATTTGAAATATGTAGTTCCGTGATAGCTCAGTCGGTAGAGCAAATGACTGTTAATCATTGGGTCCCAGGTTCGAGTCCTGGTCACGGAGCCAATTTCAAAACCGGGGTATAGCGCAGTCCGGTAGCGCGCCTGCTTTGGGAGCAGGATGTCAGGAGTTCGAATCCCCTTACCCCGACCATTTTTGGGTCGTTAGCTCAGTTGGTAGAGCAGTTGGCTTTTAACCAATTGGTCGTAGGTTCGAATCCCACACGACCCACCATTTTTGAGACCAGTTAACGCTGGAATCGAATCTTAAGATCAGAGGCCAAAAGCACTGATCGAAGAAGGCGACTGAAAGGTCGCCTTTTTTTTACCGGGGTATAGCGCAGTCCGGTAGCGCGCCTGCTTTGGGAGCAGGATGTCAGGAGTTCGAATCCCCTTACCCCGACCATATTAAAAATCCTCGTATCGAAAGATACGGGGATTTTTTTTGCCCGTTGGTTGGCCTGCTTGTGCGAATTCCAAACAAATATTGTGCTGATTAGTGCGTTGGTGCAAAGTCAAAAAAATCCCCCTATCGCTCGATAGGGGGATTTTTTTGTGGCCATTCAGTCGATCAGTGCAGCTTGAGCCGAGGCTCAGTCCCGCGCCCAATCTTGCTGCCCAGCATCAGCATCGCCGTGCGGAAAAAACCGTACAGCGCCATCTGGTGCATGCGGTACAGCGACACATAGAACATCCGCGCCAGCCAGCCTTCGAGCATCACGCTGCCAGTCAAATTGCCCATCAAGTTACCCACCGCGGAGAACCGCGACAGCGAGATCAGCGAACCGTAGTCGGTGTACTTGTAGGACGGCAGGTCCTTGCCTTCAATGCGCAGCTTCAGCGACTTGGCCAGCAACGAAGCCTGCTGGTGAGCGGCCTGGGCGCGTGGTGGCACATTGCGGTCGGTGCCCGGTTGCGGGCAGGCGGCGCAGTCGCCAAAGGCGAAGATGTTCTCGTCGCGAGTGGTCTGCAGCGTTGGGAGCACTTGAAGCTGGTTGATGCGGTTGGTTTCCAGGCCATCGATATCCTTGAGGAAACCTGGCGCGCGAATCCCTGCGGCCCACACCTTCAGGCTGGCA
Source organism: Pseudomonas sp. IB20 (assembly GCF_009707325.1). Classification (NCBI taxonomy): domain Bacteria; kingdom Pseudomonadati; phylum Pseudomonadota; class Gammaproteobacteria; order Pseudomonadales; family Pseudomonadaceae; genus Pseudomonas; species Pseudomonas gelidaquae. Next base: position 831,044 of record NZ_CP046103.1, read on the forward strand.
GGGATGACCTGGCCGCTGCTGGTGATCAGCGCGTCGGCGGTCACTTCGCTGACCGCTGAGTTGGTCAGCACGGTGACGCCGAGTTTCTCCAGGGTTTTATGCACCGGCCCGCCAATTCGCTCCGGCAGCGCAGGCAATACCCGTGGGCCAGCCTCGATCAGGGTGATGTGCATGTTTTCCGGTTTGATCCGGTCCAGGCCATACGCCGCCAGCTCATGGGCGGCGTTATGCAGCTCGGCGGCAAGTTCAACACCGGTGGCACCGGCACCGACGATGGCGACGCTGATCTGCTCAATGGTATCGGTCTGCCCGGCATGGGCGCGCAGATAGTGGTTGAGCAACTGCTGGTGAAAGCGCTCGGCTTGTTTGCGCGTGTCGAGGAACAGGCAGTGTTGCGCCGCGCCTTCGGTGCCGAAGTCATTGGTGGTGCTACCGACCGCGATCACCAGGCTGTCGTAGCCCAGCACGCGCGCAGGCACCAGTTCGCGGCCTTCTTCATCAAGGGTGGCGGCCAGCTGGATTTTCTTCTGTTCACGGTCAAGCCCGCTCATGCGCCCCAGCTGGAACTCGAAGTGGTTCCATTTGGCTTGGGCGACATAATTGAGTTCGTCTTCCGAAGAATTCAGCGAACCGGCCGCCACTTCATGCAGCAGCGGCTTCCAGATATGGGTCAGGTTGGCGTCCACCAGCGTGATGCTGGCGGTGCCGCGCTTGCCCAGAGTCTTACCCAGGCGGGTAGCCAACTCCAGGCCGCCGGCGCCGCCGCCGACGATAATAATACGATGGGTCATGGGGATATCTCGCAAGGCTAAAAGAAATCGGAGCAGTTACCCCCGCGAGCGCCAGGCAGCTCATAGCGTCAGGTAACTCAAAAGGCGGCTCAGCAGACCGAGCCCGATCACCACTACCAGCACCACACCAAGGAGCAGCCACGGCCGGAAAGGCTTGCGCTCGACTTGGTTCTGGGAGAGTTGCAGGTACTCTTCGACATGCTGTTGGTCATCGGGGTTCAGGCGGCTGGTCATAAAGGCCTCGTCAGATAGACGTTGCAAAAGGGCGCCACGTTACAGTCAGGGGGTTGGCGGTATTGCCACAAGCGTAGCCTGTACCCGAGTCACAAGCTGATGCCCACGTCGAATACTATGCTGCGCCCCAGGTTGTTGCGCAAGAAATCCGGTGCGTCGGGGTGGGCGAACAGTACCCGGGCAAAGGTCGGCCCTACCAGGGACAACGAGCGCCAGCCCTGGCGCAGGTATTCGGTGGGGGGCGGGAAGTGGCTGTTGAGGTCCAGCACTTCGCGTTTGAGGCTGGTGAAGGCGATGAGGTCCAACTCGCCCAGGTCCATACCGCGCTCTTTGTAGTTATGCGCTTTTTTGCGCAGCGTCGGTGCCAGGCGCAGTAGGAACTCATGGGCCGGAATGCGCCGCGGCTTGGCCTCGCGGCGTACCAGTTGGCTCAGGGAAAACGCACTGCGTCGGCGCAGCAGTTCATCGCGCCATTCGTCGTTCAGGCGTCGGCCTTCATCCAGCACGAAAAACACCTCAAAACTGGCGTCGCGAAACAGCACATCCGGCGGCTCTTGACCGGCGGCATGAAACTCTTCGGCGCGGTAGGGCACATTCAAGCCTTGCAGCAGGCGCTGGCAGACCCAACGCTCACGCTCCCATTTGCGGGCATTGGACAGGAACGCATTGGCTTGTTCGGCCGCTACGGTGAGCAGGCGCAAATAATCTGAGTCATCCATATTTGCAGCTTAGCGTTCAAATGATGACCGCAGGAAGTCTTGCTTTAAAAGGCCGGTGTAGACTGGCTACTCGACCATCATCCAAACCAAGGAGTAAGCAGTGAAGTTTTTCGCAGTGCTGTTTCTAAGCCTTTACTGCAGCCGCTGAACTGCGCCAGGCCCTGGAGCAGGTGAAGCCGTGATCAGCGCCGCCGTGCTGGCGCCGGAAACCCTCAGCGTCGGCTGGCTGTTGTATGCGCCGGTGGTGATGTGGGCAATCCTGCGCTCACCCTGGGTTGAGCTGTTTGCCGACCGACGGCGCCAGCATCTGCTGTTCGGTACGGTGTTTGCGCTGTTCATGTTGTGGCTGGTGCGGCGGGATTTTGATACGGGCGTTTCTTACCATTTTATTGGCATGACCGCTGTGACCCTGCTGCTCGATTGGCCTCTGGCAATCGTCGGCGGGTTGGCTGCGCAGTTCGGTCTGGTGCTGCTGGGGCGCTAGGACTTGGCCGCCGTTGGCGTCAATGGCCTGCTGCTGATTGTGTTGCCGGTGCTGGTCACGGAGGCCTGCGCAGTGCTGGTTGAGCGGGCGCAACCACGCAATCCCTTTGTGTATATCTTCTGCTCGGGTTTTTTTGCCGCCGCGCTGTCGGCGCTGCTCTGCCTGTTGGCCGCATTGGGCCTGCTGTGGTTCGACGGCCGTTTCGCAATGCCGGAATGGCTGGAGGATTTTGTCGGTTACCTGTGGCTGATCATCTTCCCCGAAGCCTTTATCAACGGCATGGTCGTCAGCGCCCTGGTGGTGTTCTGCCCTGAATGGTTGGAGACCTTTAACCGCACGCGCTACTTGTCGGCGCCGTGGAAGGATGACGATTCGCGGCGTTGATCCAGATCAAATCCCGGGCACCTGCGCAGGCCCATGCTTTGCGAAAATCTTGAAGGGGCTTTAGGCATGAGTGTGTACGAATGGGCACGGCAGGAGTTGCGCAGAAGTCAGGACGCTGCACAGGAAATCGGTTTTGACCCAGGCTTGACCCTGCGCGCCATGCTCAGTGCGGTGGTGCAGCAGAGCAAGGGCGTACGCAGTTTTGAAGACTTGGCCGACGAGCTGCAATACCTTGCAGAGAACCTCGACGACCAGCAGGAATACGCCTTTATGCGGCCTTAGTGGCGCGGCGGCAGGTCTTCGGAGAACAGGTCGTCCTCGGCATCCGGGCTGACCGGAATCTTGTGCTCTTCCGACGCCCAGGCGCCCAGGTCGATAAGTTTGCAACGGTCCGAGCAGAACGGCCGGTTGGCGTTGTCTGTTTTCCATTCCACGGGTGCACCGCAGGTTGGGCAGTCGACGGTCTTAGGTTGGCTCATGATCGGCCTCCACGCAAAGTAAGGTAAAAGTGGTGCAGTCGCTCGACCTCGCTGTGCAGCCAGGCAAGGTCCTGGTCATTGACCAGCACGTCATCGGCATGGTTCAGGCGGTCTTCACGGCTGGACTGAGCCTTCAGAATCGCCTGCACCTGCTGTTCGCTGATGCCGTCGCGCTGCAGGGTACGCTGAATCTGCAGTGATTGCGGCACGTCGATCACCAGGATGCGCTGGGTCATGCTGTTCTGGCCGGATTCGATCAGCAGCGGTGATACCAGGATCGCGTAAGGCGACCGAGCGCGGGCCAGGTGGCTGCGAATTTCCTCACCGATCAGCGGGTGCAGCAGGGCTTCCAGCCAGCGGCGCTCTTCGGGCACCTCAAAGATCAGGTTGCGCAACGCCGCGCGGTCCAATTGGCCGTCGGGCAGCAGCACGCCTGCACCGAAGTGCTCAGCGATGCGCGCCAGGGCCGGCCGGCCGGGTTCGACCACCCAGCGGGCGGCATGGTCGGCGTCGACCAGGTCAATGCCCAGGTCGACAAAGTGCTGGGCGGCCGCGCTTTTACCGCTGCCGATGCCGCCGGTGAGGCCAAGAATCCAAGGTGTTGCAACAGAAGTGGTCATCTGAAACCGACAGACTGCAAATAGAAGTCGGTTATTTGACCACCCCAGAGCAATGCAATCCAGCCGGCAATCGCCAGGCACGGACCAAACGGCATCGGTAACGACGCCTGGGGCTTGCGCAAGCGCATCAGGGTCAACCCGGCGAGCACCCCGAGCAGCGATGACATCAGCAGCGTCATCGGCAGGATCTGCCAACCACCCCAGGCGCCGAGCAGGGCCAATAACTTGAAGTCGCCATAGCCCATGCCGTCCTTGCCGGTGATCATCTTGAACAGCCAGAACACCGTCCACAGGCTCATATAGCCGATCACCGCGCCCCATAGCGCATCGGGCAGCGTCGCCAGCATGTCGGCACTGTTGAGGATCAACCCCAGCCATAACAGCGGCAGCACCAGAACGTCGGGCAGCAGTTGATGATCCACATCGATCAGGCTCATCGCCAGCAACCCCCAGCTCAGCAACATCACCGCACCTGCTTGCCAGCCGAAGCCGAAATGCCAGGCGACCGTCGCCGAGATCAGCGCGCAGGCAAGCTCCGTGAAGGGGTAGCGCGCACCGATCGGCTCACGACACTGGGCGCAGCGCCCTCTGAGCAGCAGATAGCTGAGCAGCGGGATATTTTCCCACGGGCGAATCGGCTGTTTGCATTGCGGGCAGCAGGAATTGGGGTGCATCAAGTTGTAAGTCGGGCCCGCCGGGTCGGCAGGTAAGCCGAGCACCTCTTGGGCCTGGGCGCGCCATTCGCGCTCGAGCATCTTCGGCAGGCGCCACACCAGCACGTTGAGGAAACTGCCGACGATCAAGCCCAGTACCAGCGCCATCCCAACGAAGACCCAAGGTTGCTCGCTCAGCAGCAGGCTCAAAATGCCGACCCCAATTGGAACACCGGCAGGTACATGGCGATGACTAACGCGCCGACAATGCCGCCCAGTACCACCATGATCAGTGGCTCCATCAGGCTGGTGAGGTTGTCGACCAGATTTTCCACGTCGGACTCAAAGTGATTGGCGACTTTTTCCAGCATGCGGTCCAGCGTGCCCGACTCTTCACCGATCGCGGTCATCTGGATCGCCATACTGGGAAACAGCCCGCTGCCGGCCATGGATTGATGCAACTGCATGCCTGTGGATACATCGTGACGCATATGCTCGATCGCCTGTTTGAACAACCCATTGCCCACCGCGCCTGCTACCGAGTCCAGCGCCTGCACCAAAGGCACACCTGCTGCGAAGGTGGTCGAGAGTGTGCGGGCATAACGGGCGACGGCGGTTTTTTTCAGCAGTGTGCCTGCCAGGGGCGTGTTCAACAAACCTGCGTCCAACCAGTGGCGAAAACCAGGAGAGGCTCGGTAGGCCTGGCGCAAGCTTGCAAATGTAGCGCCCAGGCCCAGCACGAGCATCCACCAGGCCTGCTGCAGGAATTCGGACAGGACGATGACGGCCAAGGTAAACCCGGGGAGTTTGCCGTCGACCCCGGCAAACAGGATCTGGAACTGCGGCACTACATGAATCAGCAGGATGCTGCTGACCACGCACGCGACCACGATCACCGCGATGGGGTAGGTCATGGCCTTTTTGATTCGCGCCTTGAGCTGTTGGCTTTTTTCCAGGTGCACCGCCACCCGCTCCAGCAGGGTTTCCAGGGCGCCGGCTTGTTCCCCGGCAGCCACCAGGTTGCAATACAGGTCATCGAAGTAACGCGGTTGCTTGCGCAGTGCCGCCGCCAGGTTGTTGCCGGCAGCGATTTCCTGTTTCAAACCCTTTACCAGTTCGCGCATCAGGCGGTTGTCGAAGCCTTCGCGGATAATGTCGAAGGCTTGCAGCAGCGGTATGCCAGCCTTCAGCAAAGTCGCCAGTTGGCGAGTGAACAGCGCAATATCGGCGGGTTTTATCGGCGGGGCGAAGCTCGGCAGGCGCGTGGTTTTCTTGCGCACGCGGCCGGGGAAGATTCCTTGTTGGCGCAACTGCGCCTTGATCAGCGCCAGGTCATGGCCGACGGTTTGCCCGGACACCCTGCGCCCTTTGCGGTTGATGCCTTCCCAGGCGTAGATCGTTGCAGCGTCATTCATGTCACGTTTCCGCACGCGGGTGGTTGAAGATTTATAGCTTAGTCAGGTCATGGATTCGGACAGGCCGGTGGCGAAGGATAAAATGTCAGATTGTGCGTCTTGCACGCGATTGGTTGCCCACGGATGAGTACACTGGCGCCGTTGCACAACGCGAGGCGCAGGACGCGCCTTGGTATGGGTTCTATATCTGGAGAGTGAATGTGATGCGTCAGAAAGGCTTTACCTTGATCGAGTTGTTGATCGTCGTGGCAATCATCGGCATTTTGGCAACCATCGGTTTGCCCATGTACACCAATAACCAGGCCAAGGCCAAGTTCACGGCGGGGTTGGCTGAAATCTCCGCGTTGAAGGCCGGTTTCGAAGATACCTTCAACCAAGGCACTGTGCCGACCCTGGCCTTGATCGGTGGCACCAGCCCCACCGCCAATTGCAAGATTGACGTGGCAGGCGATGTGGCGACTGGCGTCGGTTCCATCAGCTGTGAAATCCTCGATGCACCGGCGCCCGTGCAAGGCAAGACCATCACCTTGACGCGCAGCGCCACCACGGGCTGGAAGTGTGCCACTACGGCTGATGCGCAATACATCGCCAAGGGCTGCGGCGCCGACGGGGCCTAGCGGCTGCTGGGCGGCATGCGAGTTAGTTGCTGCCCGCCCAATGCGGTGCTAGCTTTAGCCCACTGCCCGTGTAGCTCAGCCGGTAGAGCAGCGCACTCGTAACGCGAAGGTCGCAGGTTCGATTCCTGTCTCGGGCACAAAGGCAACACTGTTTCAAAGGCAACGTTTTCAGATGATCCCAGAATGGTTCTGAAGGCCAGACGAGCCGGCATTCGTGCCCGCTCTTTCGTATCTGCGCAACCTTGATGACCCAGATGCATCCCCATTCCTCGATCTAAGAGAACAACATGACCACATCAGAGATGACCCAGGAAGCGCGGCACGAAGCAGCCCTCAAAAAGTACGTCGCGGAGTCGCCGGAACTGCTGCATGAGATCAAGGACCTGAGCGCCGATGATCAAAAGGACCAGATCAAATGGGCATTTGAGGATGAGGCTGAGGCCCAGGGCCTGCAGCCATGGGAGCTGAGCCTCAAGTACACCTCCACCCCTGAAGAGTTCGAGGCGGCGCGACTGGCCTTGCACAAGGAGGCTGCCGAGGTGCTGGGTGTCGACTGGAACGAGTATTGCGGGATGAATAATCTCGCGATCTAAGCACTAAGCCTGCAACGAGCTTGTTGTGGAGGCCGCAAATTTCGGTCATGCGCCTCAGATACTGAGGCGCATCGACAAATCCACCGCCTTCACATCCTTGGTCATCGCACCGATGGAGATGTAATCCACCCCGGTTTCAGCGATGGGCAGCAGGGTGGTTTCATTGATCCCGCCGCTTGCTTCCAGCTTGGCCTTGCCGGCGTTCAGGCGCACGGCCTCACGCATGTCATCCAGGCTCAACTCGTCGAGCATGATGATATCGGCACCCGCCGCCAGTGCTTCGCGCAGTTCATCCAGGCTTTCCACTTCGATTTCCACCGGCTTGCCCGGGGCGATTTTGTGGGCGGCCGAAATCGCCTGGGCAATACCGCCACAGGCGGCGATATGGTTTTCCTTGATCAGGAACGCGTCATACAAACCGATGCGATGGTTGTGGCAGCCGCCGCAGGTGACTGCGTACTTCTGCGCTAGGCGCAGGCCTGGCAGGGTTTTGCGGGTGTCCAGCAACTTGACCTGGGTCGTGGCGACAAAATCCGCCAAGTAGTGGGCGCGGGTGGCGACGCCTGACAGCATCTGCAGAAAATTCAGTGCGCAGCGTTCGCCACTCAGCAGCGAACGGGCCGGGCCTTCCAGATGGAACAGCGCCTGGTTGGGGCTGACGCGCTCACCGTCGGCCACCTGCCAATGCACCGCGACCCGAGGGTCGAGCTGGCGGAAGACGGCGTCCACCCAGGCAGTACCGGCGATAACGGCGGCATCACGAGTAATGATCGTGGCCTTGGCCAGTCGTTCGGCGGGGATCAATTGCGCAGTGATATCGCCGCTGCCGATGTCTTCCAGCAGTGCACGGCGCACGTTGGCTTCGATTTCGGCGGTAAGGTCGGCAAGACGGAGATTCGGCATAACAGGCTCCACAAACAAGGTGCCTCGATTATAGGGGCTGTGCGCCTTTGAACCCAGGCTCCCCACTCATTTACACCGCAATGGCAGAGTTTGCTGGCGCAACTACCCTCGTTTGCAAGATAATCTCGCGCCTTGCAATTGGCGTCATAGCTTTGACGTCTTGGTGGTAACCGGCTTTTGCAGCCCAATTGGACCTGTCGCCGATTTTTCCCCACCCCAACATCGCCGTTTCAGGAGGCCAGGATGCACATTGACGGAAAGGTGGTGCCTATCAACAAGGCACAGGCCACGCCATCCCCGCTCGCGCGCCTGCCGGTGGTGTTGATGCAGGTTCGCGACAAGGCTGCCCAACAGTTGCAGCAAGGCTTGCAGGAGCTGTTCGATAACGCCGACGACACCCTGTTCGAAATGGCCGACAAGGCCCGCAGTAATGTTGACCATCACATTTTCTTTGAAGCCATGCGCGACTTGCGCCTCAAGCGTAAGAACTTCGAACGCGTATTCATGGAGCAACTGTTCGCCGCCTTCGCCAATCTGGGCCCCAGCGGGCCGGGCGAGCCGCACCTGGTGCCGGTAGTGTCCTACGAGGCGGCGCCCGGCACGTCCAGCGATGCCCTGGAAAAAGCCGTTGCACTGGAGGCCATGCTGGGCCGGGTGCGGCACCGCGATGGCCTGGCGCTGGGGCAACTGACTGCACGCTTGGGCACGGTGCTCGGCAAGCCCCTGGACGAGCGAGATAACCCATTGGGCCCGGCGCTGCTTTGTGAGTTCTTTTTGCGCGCGGGGCGCAGCTTGGGGGTGGAGATCCGCGTCAAGCTGATCATGCTCAAGCTGTTTGAAAAGTACGTGCTCAGCGACGCCGATCAACTGTTCGGCGAAGCCAACCAGTTGCTGGTTGCCACCGGGGTGCTGCCTGAACTCAAGGCGGTGCCGTCACGTCGGCCCGGCGGGCGTGCGGCGCGCGAACAACAGCAAGAAGGCAGCCTGCCCAGCATCGACCCGCCGCTGGATGAAAACGGCCAGGAAGCCTTCGCCGCGTTGCAAAAGTTGCTGGCGGCGGTACGTGGCAGTGTAGCGCCCACCCTTGAGGCCTGCGCCGAGCCGCAACCCATTGCCACCCGCGACCTGCTGCGCCTGCTCTCCCATTTGCAACAATACGTGCCGGAACCCGAGGCCGAAGACGACTTTGACCTGCGCAACCAGCTTGGGCAGTTGTTGACCCGGGTCAGCGTCAAGAGTGGCAAATCCCGTGTTGTGGAAGACGCCGATGAGGATGTGATCAACCTGATCGCGCTGCTGTTCGATTTCATCCTTAACGACCGTACCGTGCCGGATGCCTTCAAGGGCTTGATTGCCCGCTTGCAGATCCCGATGCTGAAAGTCGCGGTGCTGGACAAAAGTTTCCTCAGCCGTAGCAATCACCCAGCGCGGCGGTTGCTCAACGAGATCGCGGCTGCCGCCATGGGTTGGAGCCCGCACGCGGACTATCAGCGTGACGGCCTGTACCTGCAGATCGAGCAAGTGGTGCAGTGCTTGCTGAATGACTTCGTCGAAGACCTGGCGATTTTTTCCCAACTGCTGGCGCAGTTCAGTGCGTTTACCTTGGATGAACGCCGCCGTAGCGAGCTGCTTGAACAGCACACCCGCGAAGCCGAAGAAGGGCGTGTGCGCACGCAAGCCGCCCGTGAGCGTGTGGCTGACCTGCTTAACCGGCGCTTGCTCGGCAAGGTGTTGCCGCAATCCGTGGTGGAGTTTCTGCAGCAGGCCTGGAGCCAGGTGCTGTTGTTGGCCAGCCTCAAGCAAGGCGAACAGTCGGTGCAGTGGCAGTCGGCAGTACGGACCATGGACGAGCTGATCTGGAGTGTGGGCCTGCAGAAAGACACCGAGGCCGGGCGGCACCTGCTGGAGCAACTGCCTGGGTTGCTCACGGCGTTGCGCAACGGCTTGACCCGCGCGGCGTTCGATTCCTTCAGCACCCGTGAGTTTTTTGTGCGCTTGCAGGCCATGCATGTTCAATCGTGCGAAGGCGAGCCCCTTGATGTGCTGATCAAGGTGCGTGAGCCGTTTTCATTCGGTGCCGTGTTGCCTGACGCCATGGAAGGCCTGCCCAGCGATGACCCGGACCTGCTCAAGGCTCATCAACTGCGCATTGGCGGCTGGGTTGAGTTCCAGCAAGAGGCAGTCGCCACCCTGCGATGCAAGCTGACGGCGATCATGGCACCGGCCAACCGCTATATTTTTGTCAGCCGTACCGGGCTCAAAGTCCTGGACAAAACCGCCGGCCAATTGGCCATGGCGTTCAAGCGCGGCGCGCTGCGCACCTTGGACGATGGGTTGCTGTTCGACCGCGCGTTGGCGTGCGTAGTGGGTAACCTGCGTCAACTCAATCGCGGCAAGTGATCGCAACCGCAGGGCTGAACGCGGCATACTGGTGATACCTCGTCTCATTCAAGGAACCTGTATGCAGTTGGACCCCACCAGCGGTTGGTGCCAGGGCATTCGTCATTGCCCTTCGCCCAACCACAACGAGCGCCCCGCAGGCGAAATCTCACTGTTGGTGGTGCATAACATCAGTTTGCCACCGGCGCAGTTTGCCACCGGCAAGGTGCATGAGTTTTTCCAGAATCGCCTGGATGTCACGGAACATCCCTACTTTGAAGGCATTGCCGACCTACGGGTATCTGCGCATTTTCTGATTGAACGCGACGGTACCGTGACGCAATTTGTATCGTGCCTGGACCGCGCCTGGCATGCCGGGATATCCAGCTTTGGGGGGCGTGAAGTCTGCAACGACTTCTCTTTAGGCATCGAGCTGGAAGGGACCGATGAGCTACCGTTTACCGAGGCCCAATATGCATCCCTGATCGACCTGGCCCGCCAGCTGCTGGTGGCGTATCCGGACATTACCCAGCAGCGTATTTGTGGCCACAGTGATATCGCCCCGGGACGCAAGACTGACCCGGGCCAGGCTTTTGATTGGACGCGCTTTCGCAGCGCCCTGCAGGATGGAGGACACGCACGATGAGTTTCCTGGTGTTAGTGCTGGCGGTCTGGATCGAGAAGTTTTCGGCCCTGCGTCGGCGGTTGCAGCGTGACGGTGGATGGCTGCGTGAGCTGGCCAAGCTGGAATCTAGCGCGCGCATGGGCAAGCGGCCCTGGTTGATTTTAGTACTGCTGGTGTTGTTGCCGGTGGCCTTGCTAGCCCTGTTGCTGATGGTGCTGGAGCCGGTGGCTTATGGCCTGTTGGCGCTGCCGGTGCACTTGCTGGTGGTGATTTATAGCCTGGGGCGTGGCGATCTATTGGCCGGGCTTGGACCGTTTCGCGATGCCTGGCGGCGCGGCGATCTGCAGGCCGCCGAACACGTGGCCGAGCGCGACCTGAAGGTGGCGGCCGACAGTGGCGAGCAGCTGCTGGAGCGGGTGCAGGGCCATCTGCTGTGGCAGGCCTATCAAAGCTTTTTCGCGGTGATTTTTTGGTATTTCCTGTTGGGCCCGATCGCCGCACTGGCCTATCGACTGCTGGCGTTGGCCAGCGAGCATAGTCAGAACCCCTTGGTCGCCGAACGTGCCGGGCAGTTGCGCCACGCGTTTGACTGGCTGCCGGTGCGCCTGCTGGCGGCAAGTTTTGCGCTGGTGGGTAATTTTGTTGCGGTCGGTCGGGTGATGCTGCATGAGCTGCTGAGCTGGGACATCAGCGCCGCACAACTGGTGGAGAAGGTTGGCCTGGTGGCCGCTGAAATTCCGGCGCCAGTGGTGGGGGCTGACGGTATCAATAGCCTGGATCGGCTGTGGGAGTTGCTGCTGCGTGCGGCGGTGCTGTGGTATGCCGGGTTTGCTATCTGGACTGTGTTGCCGTAATTAAGCGAACGCGGTCAAAAATGTGGGAGCGGCGGTGCGAGGATTCGACTCGCACCGTCGCTCCCACCGTTGTTTAAAGTCGTTAACCTTACGTTACAAAACTCCCTTTCAAATTGAGCTATACAGACACAGCGCCAAAAGCCCGGTGCCGTCGGCATGATCGTCGATCAGAACCAGCAGATTGCCGCGGCCGTGGAGCAGCAAACCGCCGTCGCCCACGATATCGATCAGAACATCGTCGAAATCAATCGTGCCGGCGAGCATGCGGCCGAAGGTGCGCATCAGACCGAGGCCGCCAGCCGACTGCTATCAATACAGGTCATCGAGTTGAAGCAACTGATTGGGGCGTTTCGCGTGTAGGTCCGGGGCGTAGGAATTTATCCTTGTGTGGTGTGGTGCCCGTCCTGATTTGCCTGTGGATCTTTTCTGAGTGCGTGAAGGGGTGAGAGTTTGTTTCAACCAGTCACAGACCAAGGGAGGCACGGCGATGACCGCTGTTATCGGCGTCAAAGGGCACTGCGCCCATTGCGACATCACGTTTTCACTCAAGCCTTGGCAACTGAACGCCATTGCTATCCATGAGCCCTTTGGATGCCCGTACTGTCAGCGCATCTTGCAGTTGAACTGCCCCAAACAACAGCGCCAGTTCAAGTCGTTGGACCACTGGGCGATGGTGCGCCCGAGCATGATCGTGCTGACTTGCGTGGTGATGGTCGTGGCGCTGGTGGCCGAGTGGGTAGGGCTGATCAGTGTGATCGGGCAGCTGAATATTTCATTGGTAGTGGTGCTGGTGCACTTTCTGGTGCTGCGTTATGCCCGTCACCGGCAACGGCTGACGTTGGACTTGCAGGCGGTCAACACGCTACCAATTGAACAGCTCGCACGCGTTGCGCGTACTCGACTCGGCCAACAATAAAGGGCTGATGCCCATGTGTTCAGCCAGGGCGGTGCAGATGTCCGGCAAGTGTTGCGGGCTATTGCGCTGGCCCGGGTACATGGCGGGCGCCATGTCCGGCGAATCGGTTTCCAGCACCACGGCTTCCAGGGGCAGTTGGGCCAGTACTTTGTGCATGCGCAGCGCCTGGGGCCAGGTGGCCGCGCCGCCCAGGCCCAGCTTGAAGCCGAGCTTGATGTACTCGCGAGCCTCCTCAACACTGCCGGCGAACGCATGAATGATGCCGCCGCGTGGCAGGCGGATGCGCTTGAGGGTCGCGATCACTGCTGCGTGGCTGCGGCGTACGTGCAGCAAGGCCGGAAGCTGGAAGTCCACCGCCAGTTTCAACTGGGCTTCAAACAGGCTTTGCTGGCGCTCGCGGTCCAGCTGTTCGAGAAAGTAATCCAGGCCGATCTCGCCGACGGCGCACAGTTGGCGGTGGCCGTGCAGGCGGGTAAGCCATTCGCCCAGCGCGGTCAGGTCGGCGGGGCGATGCTCATCGAGGTACACCGGATGCAGGCCGAAGGCGGCGAACAAGCCTTCATCTGCTTGCACCAGGTCCCACAGCCGTTGCCAATTTTGCTGATACACCCCCAACACCACCATGCGCTGCACGCCGAGTTGGCGGCTGTGCGCCAGCACTTCCCGGCGATCAATGTCGAAGTCCGGGAAGTCCAGGTGGGTGTGGGTGTCGATCAGTTCCACGCTCAAGCCTCGTGAATACGCTGCTTGAAGGTCCGGCCGATGGCGTGCACGCCCGGTTGGTACTGTTCTTCTTCGATGGCGGCCAGGGCCAGACGCAGCGCGGTGTCGGCAATCAGCTGATGTTGCTGGGCCATGGCGTTGACCGGCAACGGCAGAAAGTCCAGCAATTGGGTGTCACCAAAGGTGCCCAGGCGCAGCGGTCGGGATTTGAGCGGGAAGTCGTGCAACGCGTCAAACACGCCTTGCAGCAGCACGTAGGAGGTGGTCACCAGTGCGTCAGGCAAATGCCCCAGTTGCTGGAGAAGTTGCTCCATCAGCTGTCGGCCGCAATCACGGCTGAAGGCTTCACCCTCTTCGATGATGACGTCACCGGTGAACCCCTGCAGGGCTTCGCGGAAACCGGCGGCACGCTCCTGGCTGATGCTTAGCTCGGGCCGTGCACCTATTAATGCGATCTCCTTGGGCACCGGTTGCAGCAGGCTGCTGGTCAATTGCTGGCAGGCCTGGCGGTCGTCGCTGACCACCGAGCAGAATTGCCCCGGCTCCATCACCCGGTCGATGGCAATCACCGGCAGGCCTTTGGCTTGCAGCTCGCGGTAGCTGTCATCGCTGGCCGGCAGGCAGCTGGCGACGAACAACGCATCGCAGCGCCGCGCGCGGAACAGTTGCAGCAACTGACGCTCGCTGTCGGCTTCATCATCGGAGCTGGCAATCAGCAATTGATAGCCGCGTGCTCGCGCGCCTTGTTCCAACAGCTTGGCGATCCGTGCGTAACTGGGGTTTTCCAGGTCGGGCAGGATAAAGCCCAAGGTGCGTGTATGCCGGCTGCGCAGCCCGGCCGCCTGGGGGTTTGGAGTAAAACCATGAGCGTCGACCACCGCCCGCACCCGCTCCACGGTTGTGGGGCTGATGCGTTGCTGTGCGGCCTTGCAATTGATGACGTAGCTTGCGGTGGTAACGGACACACCGGCCAGACGTGCGATATCACTGAGTTTCAAACCGGGATTTCCTTGTTTTTTAGAGCCTGCCCCGACATTTTGTCCGATCGTAACCGATTACTGCACACGACTATTGTCTGAGCTCAAGTGCCGAGTGGTCCTTCAAGCTTGCGCAATTAACGCGTAATCTGCCATAAATTCTAGATTAAACGTTTCAGCAGGCGTATTTTTACGATGTTCGCCGCTGAGTGGCTACTGCCAATTGACCACTTAGTCAGTTATTTATGAACGCCCGTACGCTGATTTATTCAAAACAATACCTAGTGCGCACACCGCACTAACTAGGAGAACGGCATGCTTGAGCTCACTGTAGAGCAGATATCCATGGGCCAGGTGGCTGTGGATAAATCTGCTGCCTTGCACCTGCTTGCTGACAAATTGGTGGCCGATGGCCTGGTCGCCGAGGGTTACCTCAGTGGCTTGCAAGCCCGTGAAGCCCAAGGCTCGACCTTTCTCGGCCAAGGTATTGCCATCCCCCATGGCACCCCGCAAACCCGCGACCAAGTGTTTTCTACCGGCGTGCGCCTGCTGCAGTTCCCCGAAGGGGTGGACTGGGGCGACGGCCAGATCGTCTACCTGGCCATTGGCATCGCGGCCAAATCCGATGAACACCTGCGCCTGCTGCAATTGCTGACCCGCGCCCTCGGCGAGACCGACCTGGGCCAGGCGCTGCGACGTGCCAGTTCCGCCGAAGCCTTGCTGAAACTGCTGCAAGGTGCGCCGCAGGAACTGGCGCTGGATGCACAGATGATCAGCCTCGGCGTGTCCGCCGATGATTTTGAAGAGCTGGTCTGGCGAGGTGCACGCCTGCTGCGCCAGGCTGACTGTGTGAGCAACGGCTTTGCCGCCGTGTTGCAACAAGTTGACGCGCTGCCGCTGGGCGATGGCCTGTGGTGGTTGCACAGCGAGCAGACCGTGAAGCGCCCGGGCCTTGCGTTCGTGACGCCGGACAAACCGATGCGCTACCTCGGCCAGCCACTCAATGGCTTGTTCTGCCTGGCCAGCCTCGGCGAAGCGCACCAGACCTTGCTGGAACGCCTATGCGCGTTGCTGATTGAAGGGCGCGGTCAGGAACTCGGCCGCGCCACCAGCAGCCGTGCGGTGCTCGAAGTGCTCGGCGGCGAACTGCCGCCGGACTGGCCGAGTGCGCGCATCACCCTGGCCAACGCCCACGGCCTGCATGCCCGGCCGGCGAAGATCCTTGCGCAATTGGCGAAAAATTTTGACGGCGATATCCGCGTGCGCGTCATAGATGGCCCGGTGGGCGCCGTGTCGGTGAAAAGCCTGAGCAAGCTGCTGAGCCTTGGCGCGCGTCGCGGCCAGGTGCTGGAGTTTGTCGCTGAGCCGACGATTGCCGGCGATGCACTGCCGGCGTTGCTGGCGGCGGTCGAAGAAGGCCTTGGTGAAGAGGTCGAAGCGCTGCCGACCTTCAGTGCCCAACCGGCAACATTCGATATTGAACCGGTGATCAGCGCGCCGCAGGCCGGCAGCCAGGTCCAGGCCATCGCCGCCGCACCGGGCATCGCCATTGGCCCTGCGCATATCCAGGTTCAGCAAGTCTTCGACTACCCACTGCGCGGCGAATCCTCAGCGGTTGAACGCCAGCGCTTGCACGCCGCGCTCAGCGATGTGCGCGCTGATATCCAAGGCTTGATCGAGCGCAGTCAATCTAAAGCCATTCGCGAAATTTTCATCACCCACCAGGAAATGCTCGACGACCCGGAACTGACCGACGAAGTCGACACCCGGCTCAAGCAAGGCGAAAGCGCTGAAGCCGCGTGGATGAGCGTGATCGAAGCCGCCGCCAAGCAGCAGGAGTCGTTGCAGGATGCCTTGCTCGCCGAGCGCGCTGCCGATTTGCGTGACATTGGCCGCCGGGTGCTGTCGCAACTGTGTGGCCTCGACACCGCCCAGGAGCCGAATGAACCCTACATCCTGGTGATGGACGAAGTCGGCCCCTCCGACGTCGCCCGTTTGGACCCGGCCC
This sequence comes from Pseudomonas sp. IB20, assembly GCF_009707325.1. Taxonomy (NCBI): domain Bacteria; kingdom Pseudomonadati; phylum Pseudomonadota; class Gammaproteobacteria; order Pseudomonadales; family Pseudomonadaceae; genus Pseudomonas; species Pseudomonas gelidaquae. Next base: position 847,418 of record NZ_CP046103.1, read on the forward strand.
GCGTTGCCGGCATTCTCACCGCCCGTGGCGGCGCCACGGCGCACAGCGCCATCGTCGCGCGCGCCTTGGGCATTCCCGCCTTGGTTGGCGCGGGCGCGGCGGTGTTGCTGCTGGCGTCCGGCACGCCGTTGTTGCTTGATGGCCAACGCGGTCGCCTGCACGTCGCCCCCGACGCCGCCACCTTGCAACGCGCCACGGTCGAACGCGACACCCGCGAACAACGCCTGCAAGCCGCCTCGGCCCAGCGCCATGAGCCGGCCCTGACCCGCGACGGCCACGCCGTGGAAGTGTTCGCCAATATCGGCGAAAGCGCCGGCGTCGCCGCTGCGGTGGAGCAGGGCGCCGAAGGCATTGGCCTGCTGCGTACCGAGCTGATTTTCATGGCCCACCCGCAAGCGCCGGATGAGGCCACCCAGGAAGCCGAATACCGTCGCGTACTCGACGGCCTCGGCGGTCGCCCGTTGGTGGTGCGTACCCTTGATGTGGGCGGCGACAAACCCTTGCCGTATTGGCCGATTGCCAGGGAAGAGAATCCTTTCCTCGGCGTGCGCGGTATTCGTCTGACGTTGCAACGCCCGCAGATCATGGAAGCGCAATTGCGTGCACTGCTGCGCTCGGCGGATAACCGGCCGTTGCGCATCATGTTCCCCATGGTCGGCAGCGTGGATGAATGGCGCGCCGCCCGTGACATGACCGAGCGCCTGCGCCTGGAAATCCCGGTGGCCGACTTGCAGCTGGGCATCATGATCGAAGTGCCGTCCGCCGCGTTGCTGGCGCCGGTACTCGCCAAGGAAGTCGACTTTTTCAGCGTCGGCACCAACGACCTGACCCAGTACACTCTGGCCATCGACCGTGGCCACCCGACCTTGTCGGCCCAAGCCGACGGCCTGCACCCGGCGGTGCTGCAACTGATCGACATCACCGTGCGCGCCGCCCATGCCCATGGCAAATGGGTCGGCGTGTGTGGCGAACTGGCGGCGGACCCACTGGCGGTGCCGGTGCTGATCGGCCTGGGTGTGGATGAGTTGAGTGTGTCTGCCCGTAGCATTCCCGAGGTGAAAGCGCGGGTACGTGAATTCAGTCTGAGCGAGGCCCAGGGCCTGGCGCAAAAAGCCCTTGCGGTAGGTTCGCCTGCGCAAGTGCGAGCCCTAGTGGAGGCCGTGTAAATGGCGAAGATTCTGACCCTGACGCTGAACCCGGCGTTGGACCTCACGGTGCGCCTGGCGCACCTGGCACCGGGTGAAGTCAACCGCAGCGAAACCCTGCTGACCCATGCCGCTGGCAAGGGTGTGAATGTCGCCCAAGTGCTGGCGGACCTCGGCCATCAAGTCACCGTCGGCGGCTTTCTCGGCGAAGACAATCCACAAGCCTTTGAGGCGCTGATCGCCCGGCGTGGTTTTGCCGATGCGTTCATCCGCGTGCCGGGTGAAACCCGCAGCAATATCAAGATCGCCGAGCAGGACGGTCGGGTCACCGACATCAATGCGCCAGGGCCGCAGGTCACTGAGCAGGCCCAGCAGGCGTTGCTCAATCAACTGACGCTGATCGCGCCGGGTCACGATGCGGTGGTGGTCGCCGGTAGCTTGCCGCGTGGCATCAGCGCGCAGTGGTTTCAAGGCTTGCTGGAGCACCTGAAAAGCCTCGGTTTGAAAGTCGCCCTCGACACCAGCGGCGAAGCCTTGCGTGCAGGCCTCAAGGCTGGCCCGTGGTTGATCAAACCCAATACTGAAGAATTAGCTGAAGCGCTCGACTGCTCCATCGATTCCCTCGCGCAACAGGCCCTGGCCGCCGAACGCCTGCACGCCCAAGGCGTGGAGCATGTGGTGATCTCCCACGGCGCCGACGGTGTGAACTGGTTCAGCCCGGGCACTGCGCTGCACGCCACACCGCCTAAGGTCAGCGTCGCCAGCACGGTGGGCGCGGGCGACTCGCTGCTGGCCGGGATGCTGCACGGTTTGCTCAGTGTTGATCTGCCGGAAACCACCCTGCGGCGCGCCACGGCGATTGCGGCGATGGCGGTCACGCAGATCGGGTTTGGCATCAGCGATCACGCGCAGTTGGCGCGTCTCGAAAGCGGCGTCCACGTGCGCGCGCTGACAGAACAATAAGAGGGTTTGTGATGAAGTTAGCCATTGTTACCGCCTGCCCGAACGGCATGGTCACCAGTGTGCTGTGCGCCCGCTTGTTGGACGCTGCCGCGCAGCGCCAAGGCTTGCGCACCAGCGTCGAAGTGGTGGACGTGCAGCGCCCGGAACGCCAGTTGTCCCAGGCCACGATCGATGAGGCCGAGTGGGTGTTGCTGGTCAGCAGCACGCCGGTGGATATGCAGCGGTTTGTCGGCAAGCGCGTGTTCCAGAGCACGCCGGCCCAGGCGCTGGCGGATGTGGACGCGGTATTGCGTCGCGGCGCCGAAGAGGCCGCGGTCTATGTGGCGACTGCGCAAACCGCTAAAAACGCGCCGCGTATCGTTGCAATCACTGCCTGCCCGACGGGCGTGGCCCACACCTTTATGGCTGCCGAAGCCTTGCAGCAAACCGCCAAGCGCCTGGGCTACGACTTACAGGTCGAGACACAAGGCTCGGTGGGCGCGCGCACGCCTTTAAGCCCGGAGGCCATCGCCAATGCCGACGTGGTGTTGCTGGCCGCCGACATCGAAGTCGCCACCGAGCGCTTCGCCGGCAAGAAGATTTATCGCTGCGGCACCGGCATTGCCCTCAAGCAATCCGAGGTCACGCTCAACAAGGCCTTGGCCGAAGGTACGGTGGAAAGTGCCGCCAGCGGCGCGGTCGCCAAGAAGTCAGAAAAAAACGGTGTGTACAAACACCTGCTCACCGGCGTGTCGTTCATGTTGCCGATGGTGGTGGCGGGCGGTTTGTTGATCGCCTTGTCGTTTGTGTTCGGTATTCATGCCTTTGAAGAAAAAGGCACCTTGGCCGCCGCCCTTAAGACCGTCGGCGACCAGGCCTTCATGCTGATGGTGCCGCTGCTGGCGGGCTACATCGCCTACTCGATTGCCGACCGTCCTGGCCTGGCGCCAGGCATGATTGGCGGGTTGTTGGCGGGTACTCTGGGCGCGGGTTTTATCGGCGGCATCCTCGCCGGTTTCCTCGCCGGTTATTGCGTGAAGCTGATCACCCGTGCGGTGAAGTTGCCGCAGAGCCTGGAGGCGCTCAAGCCGATTCTGATCATTCCGTTACTGGCGAGTTTGTTCACCGGTCTTGCGATGATCTATCTGGTTGGGCCGCCGGTCGCGCGGCTGCTCACTAGCCTGACGGACTTTCTCAGCACCATGGGCACCACCAATGCGGTGCTACTGGGCATCCTGTTGGGCGGCATGATGTGCGTCGATTTGGGCGGGCCGATCAACAAGGCGGCGTATGCGTTTTCCGTCGGCTTGCTGGCGGCTTCCAGCGGTGCGCCGATGGCCGCGACCATGGCCGCTGGCATGGTGCCGCCGATTGGCATGGGCATCGCCACGTTCCTGGCACGGCGCAAGTTCGCCCAGACCGAGCGCGAAGCCGGCAAGGCCGCGATGATTCTGGGCCTGTGCTTTATCTCCGAAGGCGCGATTCCGTTTGCGGCCAAAGACCCGCTGCGCGTGATCCCGGCCAGCATCGCCGGTGGCGCCTTGACCGGCGCGCTGTCGATGTACTTTGGCTGCAAGCTGGCAGCGCCCCACGGCGGTTTGTTTGTGTTGGTGATCCCGAATGCCATGAACCATGCGTTGCTGTACTTGCTGGCAATCGTTGCCGGCAGCCTGTTGACGGGGTTGGTGTACGCGCTGATCAAGCGCCCGGAAGCCGTCGAGCTGGCGGCCGTACCGACCTGACGGCGCGAACCGGCAATGGGATTACGGCGTGGTAGCTGAGCCTGGGTGATCGCAGTTGCCCATCGGTGAGGATCGGCAGTCTTCGTCGCCGAGTAATGCGTTGACGGCTGCATCCCACACTGGGGCTGTCATAACCGCTTCATCCGGGCATGGTTAAGTTGCCCTTTTGAATATTCAGAGGGCACCTGCATGAGCCACTTCGACCTCGGCCGTCGCCGCGTGATGCAAGCCGTCGGCGCTGGCCTGTTGCTGCCGGGCCTCGCTCCGGCTGTGATCGCGTCGGTCAAGGACCGGCCGCAACTCACCGATGGGGTGCAGTCCGGCGACCTGCTGGGCGACCGCGCGATGATCTGGAGCCGCAGCGACCGCCCGGCAAAAATGGTGGTGGAGTGGGACACCCGCAGCGTGTTCAGTAACCCGCGCAAATTCATTTCGCCGCTGGCCGACAGCCGCACCGACTTCACCGCGCGCGTCGAGCTCACTGGGTTACCGGTCGACCAGGCGATCTTTTACCGCGTGCATTTTGAAGACGCCCAGACCGGCGTCGCCAGCGAGCCGTGGTTCGGCCACTTGCGCAGTGTGCCGCAGCAACGTCGCGACATCCGTTTTGTGTGGAGTGGCGACACCGTCGGCCAAGGCTTCGGCATCAACCCCGACATCGGCGGCATGCGCATCTACGAAGCCATGCGCCTGCGCCTGCCGGACTTCTTTATCCACAGCGGCGACACCATCTACGCCGACGGCCCAGTGCCGGCGCAGCTGACCACCGAAGGTGGGCGCATCTGGCGCAACATCACCACCGAAGCCAAGAGCAAAGTGGCCGAAACCCTGGATGAATATCGCGGCAACTACCGCTACAACCTGCTCGACGAAAACGTGCGTCGCTTCAACGCCGAGGTGCCGCAGATCTGGCAGTGGGACGATCACGAGGTGGTCAATAACTGGTCGCCGAGCAAGCAGCTCGATGAGCGTTATCAAACCCGGGATATCAACACCCTTGTTGGCCGTGCACGCCAGGCCTGGCTGGAATATTCACCGATGCGCCGGCAAAGCGCCGACGGCGGCGGGCGGATTTATCGCAAGCTCAGCTACGGCCCGTTGCTGGATGTGTTCGTGCTGGACATGCGCAGTTATCGCGGCCCCAACGATGACAACCTGGGCGCTGAAAAACCCTTCCTTGGCCGTGAGCAACTGGACTGGCTCAAGCGCGAACTCAAGGCCTCCCAGGCGCAATGGAAAGTCATCGCCGCTGACATGCCTATCGGCCTAGGCGTGCCCGACGGCGAGGTCAGCCCCGGCGTACCGCGTTGGGAAGCGATTGCCAACGGCGACCCTGGCCCGGCCCAAGGCCGTGAACTGGAGATTGCCGAATTGTTGGGTTTTTTGCGCGCGCAACAGGTGCGTAACCACGTGTGGCTGACGGCGGATGTGCACTACTGTGCGGCGCATCACTATCACCCGGACCGGGCGGCGTTTCAGGATTTCGAGCCGTTCTGGGAGTTTGTCGCGGGGCCGTTAAATGCGGGGAGTTTTGGGCCTAACCCATTGGATAAAACTTTTGGCCCCGAGGTGGTGTTCGAGAAGGCGCCGCCTGCGCAAAACACCTCGCCGTTTGCCGGGTTTCAGTTTTTTGGTGAGGTGCAGATTGATGGGCAGACGGCTGAGTTGACGGTGATTTTGCGCGACCTGGATGGAGTCTCCGTGTTCGAGCAAAAACTGCAGCCCGTATAGACGATCATTCCCACGCTCTGCGTGGGAATGCCGGCTTGGACGCTCTGCGTCCGCTCTTAAGGTCGTGACGCGGAGCGTCACAGGATGCGTTCCCACGCAGAGCGTGGGAACGATCAGTCAATACACATCCCGACGATAGCGCCCTTGCTCAATCAAGCGCTCCACCGCCTCGCTGCCGAGCACCTCGTGCAGCACCTGATCCACGCCTGTCGCCATGCCCTGCAAACTGCCGCAGACATAAATGGCGGCGCCATCCGCCAGCCATCGACGTAGCACATCCGCCGACTCGCGCAGGCGATCCTGTACGTAGATCTTCTCTTCCTGGTCGCGGGAAAACGCCAGGTCCAGCAGCGCCAGATCACCGCTGGCCAGCCAGCCTTGCAGCTCGTCCTGGCACAGGTAGTCGTGGGCGATATTGCGTTCGCCGAACAGCAACCAGTTGCGCTGCTGGCCATCGGCAATGCGCGCCTTGAGCAAGCTGCGCAGGCCGGCTAGGCCGGTGCCGTTGCCCAGCAAGATCAGCGGTACCGGCGCGTCCGGCAGGTGGAAGCCACTGTTGCGACGCAGGCGCAGGCTGATGCTGGAACCGAGGGCGGCGTGTTCGGTCAGCCAGCCGGAACACAGGCCTAGGCTGCCGTCGGGGTGACGTTCCTGGCGTACGATCAGCTCCAGCACACCGTCAGCGGCAATCGAGGCGATGGAGTATTCGCGCATGCCCAGCGGCACCAATGCGTTCACCAGTGCCTGGGCATGCAGGCCGACCAAGTGCGCGCGGTTGTCCGGCAGTTGGCGGGTGGCCAGTGCCTGGTTGAGGGTTTGCGCCAGGCCATCGATCAGCACGCCGTCGCTGCCGGCCAGGCCCAGGCCTGCGAGAAAGTGCTCGATGGCCCATGTGCAATTGCGTGGCAGGATTTCCACCAAGTCACCGGCCAACCAGCTGTGTGGCGAGGGCGGTGTGAGGCCCAGCAGGTAGATGGCCGAGCCGACGCTGTCGCGGTTGAGCAGGGTGCGCTGGCTCAGGGTCCAGTTTTCGTACTGGGCGGGCTGCCAGGCTGCTGCCGGCGCGTGACCGGTGATCTGGCCGAGTTGCTGTTGCCAGGTCTGCAAGGCCTCGGTGTCACCGCTGTCGACTTCCACTGGGGCGAACAGCGGGTTGCCGCCCTGGTTGGTCAGCCAGAAGTGCAGGCGCCGGGCAAAACCGCAGAAGTGTTGGTACTGGCGATCACCCAGGGCCAGTACCGAATAGTTCAGGCCTTTGAGCGACAGCTCCTGGCCGAGCACGCTGCGCTCAAAACCACGGGCGCTGTCGGGGGCTTCGCCGTCGCCAAAGGTGCTGACCACGAACAGTGCATTTTCTGACTGGCGCAGGTCGTCCTGGCTGACGTTGCTCAAGGGCTGCACCTTCACCGGCAGGCCGGCGGCCTGCAATTGCCCAGCCGTCTGCCACGCCAGCTGTTCGGCGAAGCCGCTCTGGCTGGCAAAGCCGATCAGCCACGCCGGGGCATCGCTGTGGTTGGCGCCGAGGCCTTTGCGCGCATCGCGCACATGGCGTTTTTTGCGGCGCCGGTCGAGGTACAGCAGCCAGCCGGTAATAAAGAACAGCGGCATGCACAGCGCACTGACGGTGAGGATGATGCGGCCTAGCAAGCCGAAGTAGCTGCCGGTGTGCAGCGCGTAAACGCTGGTGAGCAATTGCGACTTGAAGCTTTTGCTGGCGTAGCGGTCGTGAGACTTGACCTCGCCGGTGGCCGGGTCGAGGTTGATCTGGTTCTGCGCGCGGTCATGGGGCGATGTTTTGAGCAGGTAATAGACGATGGCCGGCGGCCCGGCGACGGCCGGCATACGGATGTTGTAAGCGCTCAAACCAGGGCCGGCGTTAGCGTAGATGCTGCTCCAGATCGCAGCGTAGTCGGCCACCGGCGCCGGGCCTGCGGGCGGCGGGCCGCGTTTGCGCATGCGCTCATTATGCGGGGCGTCGGAGAGCAGTTTGGTCACGCCCTGATTGTACCAGTCATAGGACCAATACAAGCCGGTCAGTGCGGCAAACAGATAAAACAGCAGGCACCAGGTGCCGAACACCGAGTGCAGGTCCCAGTTGAAACTGCGGCCCTTTTTGCGCCAGTCCAGCGTCAGCCAGGCACGCCAGTTGGCCACTTGGCGCGGCCAGCGCAGGTACAGGCCCGAGAGGCAGAAGAACACCAGGATCAGCGTGCAGGCGCCGGTGATTTGCCGGCCGGTGTCGCCAGCGGCCAGGAAGCGGTGCAGCTGCAAGATGAAATCGAACACATCTTGGCCGACGGCGTCGCCCATGTAGTCGCCGGTGTACGGGTCGAAGTAGCGCATCTGACCACGGCGCTCGCCCGGCGGCGGGGTGAAGAACACGCGCGCGGCGTTGCCGCTTTCGTTTTCCACCCACAGCATCGATACGGTTTTACCTTCGGTGGCTTCGAGCTTGCGCACCAGTTCGGCGGGCGGCAGCACACCGGCTTCGCGTTTTTGCACGCTCAATACCGTGGGGTTGAGCGCGCGCAGAATCTCATCCTGAAACGAGACCGCAGCCCCGGTGATCCCCATCAACGCCAACACCAGCCCGGCGGTAATGCCGAAGAACCAGTGCAACTGGAACAGGGTTTTCTTCAACACGTCTGACGGCCTCGCTGAGCTGGATAGTTAGGTCACGGCGCGCATTATGCCGTGGGTTAACGAGAAAAATTCTGTTTTACACGCAAAAGCCCCGCGCATCCGATGCGTGGGGCTTTGGGCTGAAGGAGTGCCCCGTTTAGAAGTGGAAACTGGTGGTCAACAGCGCCGTACGACCGGCGGCCTGGTTGGCGAAGTGTGTCGAGAAGGCCTTGTCGTAATAGGTCTTGTCGGTGAGGTTCTGCACGTTCAATTGCAGGTCGACGTTCTTGGTCAGTTTGTAGCTGGCCATGGCGTCGTAGCGGGTGTAGGACGGCACGTACACGGTGTTGCCTACATCGCCATACACGTTGTCGACATAGAACGCACCGCCACCGATGGTCAGCTTCGACGTGATGTCGTAAGTGGTCCACAGGCTGAAGGTATTCTTCGGCGTATTCGGCATCTGGTTACCTTTGTTCGAACCTTTGCTGACTACGCCGTTACGCCCATTGAGACCGGCGCTGACCAGTTCGCTGTCGAGGTAGCTGTAGCCGGCGAACACTTGCCATTGATCGGTGATTTTGCCGCTGGCGGACAATTCCAGGCCATCGACCTGCGACTCACCGGCGTTCTGGTAGGTGAAGGCGTCGACCAGGATGCGCGTGTTTTTCTTCTCGGTGCGAAACACAGCGGCGGTCAGCGACAGGCGATCGTGGAGCAGGTCCCACTTGGTGCCCAGTTCATAGTTGACGGTTTCTTCCGGCTGCAAATCGCTGCTGGCGGCACCAGCAGTCAGTGGGTTGCCGTCGGAGCCTTCGCCCACTAGGCCGCCGGGCGGTGTAGCCGAGGTGGCGTACGAGGCGTAGATGCTGCCGTTTTCCATCGGCTTCCAGACCAGGCCGGCCTGCCAATTGAAGAACTGGCTGTCTTCCTTGATTTTGCTGCGCCCGGCGGCGGCATTGGTGTTGGCTTCGGTGTCGAAGGTGTCGTAGCGCAGGCCGACGTTGAGCAGCCATTTCGGGTCGAGCTCAATGGTGTCGAATACATAGGCGGCGCGGCTGACGGCTTTGGTGTTGGTGCCCATGTAGTTGCGCGCCACACTGCCGGTCCAGGCGTCGTCTGGTGTCGGGTTGCTCAACGATGTGCACTGGCCGCCCAGGCTCCCTTTGGCCACCGTGCAGGTCGGGTTGGCGTTCGGGCTCACGGTGTAGCTGCTCACGCGGGTTTCTTCGCCGGTGAATTCCAGGCCGGTGGAGTAGGTGTTCTTGAAGCCCAGCGCCTGGAAACTGCCGAACAGGTCGGTCTGGTTGGTGGTGGTCGTGGTGGTGGACACGCGGCTGTTGGCGCGGCGCCATACAGTGCCGAACTTGTTGACGTTGAGCTTGCTGTCGTCCGGTTGGGTGAGGACATAGTCCTGGCCGGTGCTGCCATGGCGCAGGGTGTTTTTCAGCGTCATGTTGTCGTTCAGGTCGTGCTCGATGGAGACGGTGCTGATATCGGCGCGGGTCTTGCGGAAGTCGCGGCTCTTGAGCCCGTAGAAGTTGTTGCTGTCGCCGCCGTCATTGGGTTTGTCATGCACGTGGGCGGTGGCGGTCGGCGAGCCGTAGCCGTAGGGGATCCCCGAATCTGGCAGGTCGTCGCTTTCCATGTGGTAGTAGCTGAGGTTGACGCGGGTCGGTGTGCCCAGGCCGAAGGTCAGCGAGGGCGCCACGCCCCAGCGGTCATAGTTGATCGTGTCGCGCCCCGCCACATTCTGCTCGTGGCTCATCAGGTTCAGACGGAACGCGGCGTTGTCGAGGAACTGGCGGTTCACGTCGAGCACGTAGCGACGGGTCTGGTCGGAGCCGTAGGTGAAGCCGCCGTTGGTGAAGTCGCGCGCTTGTGGGGTTTTGCTCACCAGGTTGAGGCTGCCGCCGGCCGAACCGCGGCCGCCGAACGAGGAGTTCGGGCCTTTGCTGACTTCAATCGATTCGATGTCGAAGATCTCGCGGCTTTGGCCGCCGGTGTCGCGTACGCCGTCCAGGTAGGTGTCGCCCTGCGCGTCAAAGCCACGGATAAATGGACGGTCGCCCTGTGGGTTACCGCCTTCACCGGCGCCGAAAGTAATCCCCGGTACGGTGCGCAAGGCATCCTGCAACGAGGTGGCGGCGGTGTCCTTGAGCACTTGTTGCGGCACCACGGTTACCGAGCGCGGGGTGTCCACCAGTGGCGCGGTGTACTTCTGCGATGAGGCTTTTTCCACCTGGTAGGAGGTGTTGTCCTGTTCCTGGCCGGTAATGCTGGTGGCACCGAGGGAGATGCTGTTGCGCTCGCCTTTTTGTTCAGTGTTTTGCGCTGCTTGCGCCAAGTGGGCGGCAGAGCTGGCGCTGAGCGCGACGCCGATGGCCGAAGCCAACATACGTGGTGAACTGGCAGGTGTTTTTAGCATTGTGCGCGACATCGACGTGTCCCTTCCCCAAGGTTGTGAGGCCGCGGAATATAGGATCAATAAGAGTTTCTATCAATTGCGATACATTACTATTCGCACTGAATTTACATTCTTTACACTTTTTGCTTACGGTTTTTACCAACTCGTTCGTCTCGCGCGTTTTACAGGCCGGATAAGAATCAATACCATTGGCGCCTCTCTGCATTCAGGTACTGCCCCATGCTGCTGCACATTCCCGACCTGTTCTCTCGCGAGGAGGTGCTGCGCATTCGCCAAGCCCTGGAAAACACCGAGTGGGCCGACGGTAAAATCACCGCCGGGCACCAATCCGCCAAAGCCAAACACAATCTGCAATTGCCTGAAGGGCACCCGTTGGCCAAGGAAATCGGCGCGGCGATGCTGGAGCGCTTGTGGAAAACCCCGCTGTTTATGTCAGCGGCGTTACCGCACAAGGTCTTCCCACCTTTGCTCAATTGCTACACAGCGGGCGGCAGTTTCGATTTCCATATCGACAACGCTGTACGCCAGGAGCGGGGCAGTCACGAGCGCGTGCGAACAGACCTGTCGTCGACGCTGTTCTTCAGCGACCCGGATGAATACGACGGTGGCGAACTCGAGATCCAGGACACCTTCGGCCTGCAGCGGGTCAAACTGCCGGCCGGCGACATGGTGCTGTACCCCGGCTCCAGCCTGCACAGAGTCAACGCCGTGACCCGTGGCGCGCGTTACGCCTCGTTCTTCTGGACCCAAAGCCTGGTACGTGAAGACAGCCAGCGCACTTTGCTGTTCGAGATGGACGGCGCGATTCAGCAACTGACCCGCGATGTCCCTGACCACCCGGCGCTGATCCAGCTCACCGGCACCTACCACAACTTGTTGCGCCGCTGGGTCGAGGTCTGAGATGGGCTTTTTAGTGCGCCGTGAAGAAGTGCTCAATGTTGAGCAACTGCAAAGCATGCTCGACGACTCCCCGGTGCGTGCGGCCCAGGCGATTCTGATGGCGGCGAGAGAGGGCGTGGTCGACGCTCAGGCATTGCTGGGGCAAATCCTGCTGGAAGGGCGCGGCATCGCACGCGATGAAGCGCTGGCGCTGCGCTGGTTCCAGATCGCGGCCAATGGCGGGCACTTGATGGCACGCAACATGGCCGGGCGTTGCCTGGAGCATGGTTGGGGTTGCGCCGTCGATGAAGCAGCGGCGGCGCGGGAGTACCGCCTGGCGGCAGAGGCCGGGTTAGATTGGGGCCAGTACAACTACGCCAACCTGCTGGCCACCGGTCGTGGTGTCGCGCAAGACCCACCGCAAGCGCTGGGGTTTTATCGGCTGGCCGCAGAGCAGGGCCACGCCAAGTCGATGAACCTGCTGGGGCGTTATCTGGAAGATGGCGAGTATTGCCCAAGGGATCTGGAGGCGGCTGTCGAGTGGTATCGCCGCTCAGCCGAAGGCGGGGATTTTCGCGGGCAGTTCAGTTATGCGGCAGTGTTGGCCGATAGAGGCCAGGTCGAAGAGGCGTTGGCATGGTTGCGCAAGGCGTTGGTGGGCGGCAATTTGAAGTTTTTGCGGAAGGCGCATATCGCGCTATTGAATGCAGTGCAGCCTGAAATCATGGGGTCCGCTAAGACCGTTAATAGTAGGCATCCATAAAAAAACCCATGACATGTCATGGGTTTTTTGTGTGCGAAGTGCTTACACGTAGTAAGACTTCAACGGCGGGAACCCGTTGAACTCAACCGCGCTGTAGCTGGTGGTGTACGCACCGGTCGACAACCAGTACATCCGGTCACCAATTGCCAGGTTCAGCGGCAGGCCGTACTTGTAGTTTTCGTACATGATATCGGCGCTGTCGCAGGTCGGGCCGGCGATGACCACTTCTTCCATCTCGCCTTTCTTCTCGGTCCAGATCGGGAACTTGATGGCCTCGTCCATGGTTTCGATCAGGCCGGAGAATTTGCCCACATCGGTGTACACCCAACGCTCGACGGCAGTGCGCGATTTACGCGCCACCAATACCACTTCACTGACCAGGATACCGGCGTTGGCGATCAACGAACGGCCTGGTTCCAGGATGATTTCCGGCAGGTCGTCGCCGAAATCTTCCTTGAGGAAGCGGATGATTTCTTCGGCGTAGGTTTCCAGGCTGTTGGTACGGGTGATGTAGTTGGCCGGGAAGCCGCCGCCCATGTTGATCAGCTTCAGATGAATGCCGTCTTCTTCTTTCAGGCGTTCGAAGATCACTTTGACCTTGGCGATGGCTGCGTCCCACACGCTGATGTCGCGCTGTTGCGAGCCGACGTGGAACGAAATGCCGTAAGGCACCAGGCCCAGGTCGCGGGCCAGGATCAGCAGGTCCATGGCCATATCGGTCTGGCAGCCGAATTTGCGCGACAGAGGCCAGTCAGCCGTGGTCGAGCCTTCGGTGAGGATACGCACATAAACTTTCGAACCCGGCGCGGCCTTGGCGATGTTGCGCAGGTCGGCTTCGGAGTCGGTGGAGAACAGGCGCACGCCCTTATCAAAGAAGTAGCGAATGTCTTTGGATTTCTTGATGGTGTTGCCGTAGCTGATACGGTCGGCGCTGACGCCACGGTCCATGACCTTGTCCAGCTCGTAGATCGAGGCGATGTCGAAGCTCGACCCCTTGTCTTTCAACAGGTCGATGATCTCGACGGCCGGGTTGGCCTTGACCGCGTAATAGACTTTGGCGAATTCGAAACCGGCGCGCAGGTCATCGTAGGCCTGGCTGATCATCGCGGTGTCGATCACCACGAACGGGGTTTCTTGCTTGTCGGCGAACGCCTTCATTTTGTCAAAAGTGGCGCGCGCGAAATAATCTTCGACGTTGATCGACATGCTGGGGACTCCTAAGGGCAAACTAAAATTAGCAATGGGTGCAAATGAACGTCCTCCGTATCCCCACTTTGGTTCGCCTACTTCCCAAGGCATGTCGCCGAAAGCAAAAAGGCCATGGGAATAAACGCTGCCCTTGGCCTTGCTGTCTCGTCGTCAGTACTTGAGCCGGATGGATCGTTTCCAGCATGGACGTTCGGCGCGAACTTTAGGACGTGAGGGGCTATAGATCAACTAAAAATGTCGCGTTTTTGCACGCGTTCGTCGCGCGACCTCGTGCAGCTACTTATGTAACCGACAGGTGTGACGGATTGATGTTCCCCGGATGGGGTAAATCAGGAGGATTTGCGGTGCCTTCATCGCAGGCAAGCCAGCTGCCACATTTGAATTGCATTCATCTGTTGGAATCATTGCATTCATCTGTTGGAATGCATTTCCCTGTGGGAGCCGGGCTTGCCCGCGATAGCGGTCTATCAGGCCAACGCTGTCTCGGCGGGCGAAACAATGCTGGTCTTACCGCCACGCGACTTACCAGAACTCAGGTACTCAGCAATCGACTCCTGAGTCACTTCACCCAGGAACACCCGCTCCGCATCCATCACCGGCAACCACGAACGGTTGAACTCGTACATGCGCGACAACAGGATGCGCAAATGCTCGTCATACGCCGCCGTGGCGTTGAATTCGCGCAGGTACTGGCCGCAGGTACCGGTCTGGCGGTGCAGGTCGCGACGTCGTACATAACCTAGCGCTTTGTTCTCGGCGCAGGTGACCACCACGTAGCGACGGTCGGTTTCGTCCATCAGCTCCAGCGCCTCGGCCACCGGGGTTTCCGGGCTCACCGACGGCGCGTTGTCCGCCGCGTCTTCGGCTTTCACCAGCAGCAGGCGCTTGAGGGTGCTGTCCTGACCGACGAAGCTGCTCACGAACTCATCAGCCGGATGCGCCAGCAAGGTGTCCGGGTGGTCGATCTGCAGCAGCTTGCCGGCACGGAAGATCGCAATCTTGTCACCCAGCTTGATCGCTTCGTCGATGTCGTGGCTGACCATGATCACGGTCTTGTTCAGCGCGCGCTGCATCTCGAAGAACTCGTTCTGGATCATCTCGCGGTTGATCGGGTCGACCGCGCCGAACGGTTCGTCCATCAATAGCAGTGGCGCATCGGCCGCCAGCGCGCGGATCACACCGATACGCTGTTGCTGGCCGCCCGACAGTTCACGCGGGTAGCGATGCAGGTACTGCTTGGGCTCCAACTTGATCATGCTCATCAACTCGCGGGCGCGGTCGTGGCATTTCTGCTTGTCCCAGCCGAGCAGCTTTGGCACGACCACGATGTTTTCCTCGATGGTCATGTTCGGGAACAGGCCGATCTGCTGGATCACATAACCGATGTTGCGGCGCAGGGTCACTTCGTCGAGGTCGGTGGTGTCTTCGCCGTTGATCAGGATCTTGCCCGAGGTGGGCTTGATCAGGCGGTTGATCATTTTCAGCGTGGTGCTCTTGCCGCAACCCGACGGGCCGAGGAATACGCAAATTTCGCCTTCGTTGACGGTCAGGCTTACGTCGTTCACGGCAGAGACTGCTTTGCCGTTGCTTTGAAAAGTCTTGGTCAGGTTTTGAAGTTCGATCATTTGAGCAGTCCTTTTGGAGTCAGCGAGCGTTGCAGCCATTGCAGAAGCAGGTCGGCGAAGATGGCCAGAAGACTGACCAGTACGGCGCCAACGATCAGCATCGACATGTCGCTGCGGCTGATGGAAGCCAGAATAAGTACACCCAGGCCACCGGCGCCGATGGTGGCGGCGATGGTCATCACACCAATGTTCATCACCACGGCGGTGCGCACACCGGCGAGGATCACCGGCACGGCGATGGGCAGTTCGACCATACGCAGGCGCTGGCCGAAGGTCATGCCGATACCCCGCGCGGCTTCGCGAATACCCGGATCAACCCCGGTCAACGCCAAGTAGGTGTTACGCATGATCGGCAGCAGGGAATAGAGGAATACCGCAGTAATCGCCGGCATCGGGCCCAGGCCCTGGCCGAACTTGGAGTAGAACGGCAGCAGCAGGCCGAACAGGGCGATGGACGGCACCGTCAGCAGTACCGTGGCGCTGGCTTGCAGCGGGCCGGCCAGGGTCGGGAAGCGCGTCATCAGCACGCCGAGCGGTACGCCGACGACGATTGCCAGGATGACGGCAATGCCGACCAACGTGATGTGCTGCCAGGTCAGATGCAGGACAAGTGCCCAATCAAGATGGGAAAAGGCGTTCAGGAATTCCATGTCTTCTCCTCTTATTGATTGATCGGATGTTGGCGCAGGAAATCTGCAGCGACAGCGGACGGGCTTTCGTGGTCGACGTCGACCCGTGCGTTCAGCTGGCGCATGGTTGCGTCGTCGAACAGCGCGGCGAGAGGTTTGAGGTCAGCTTCCAGCTGCGGGTGGGCGTCCAGATAAACCTGGCGCACTACCGGTGCGGCGGTGTAGTCCGGGAAGTAGTGCTTGTCGTCATCCAGCAGCTTCAACTTGAAGGCATCCAGGCGACCGTCGGTGGTGTAGACCAGACCGGCAAACACCTGGCCATTACGCAGCGCGGTGTAGACCAAGCCGGCGTCCATCTGCCGGGTGTTTTTGCGCGTGAGGTTCATGTCATACAGCTTGACCATGCCGGCCATGCCGTCGGAACGGTTGGCGAACTCGGTGTCCAGGGCCACCAGGCGCGTGCCTGTATTTTTTTCTGCCAGGGCTTGGGTCAGGTCGCTGATACTGTTGATCTGCGGGAATTCCTTGGCCACGTTTTCTGGCAGCGCCAGTGCGTAGGTGTTGCTGAATTTCGACGGCGACAGCCAGACCAGGCCTTTCTTTGCGTCGAGTTCTTTCACCCGTGCGTAGGACTGCTCGTTGTCGAGCTTCTCGTCTACATGGTTGTAATTCACCAGCGACACCCCGGTGTATTCCCAGAGCATATCCAGTTGCCCGCTTTCCTGGGCACTGCGTGCCAGGTTACTGCCCAGGCCGCCGGTCACACGGGTGTCGTAACCCTTGGTGCGCAGGTACTGGGCGGTGATTTCGGCAAGCAGGGTCTGTTCGGTGAACACCCGGGCGCCGATGCGGATGACCGGTTTTTCGGCGGCTTGCGCAATGCCTGCAAACAGCAGGACGCAGCTTAATATCAACGTCAGTTTTTTCATGTGATTTCCTTTGCCAAGCCTTAAGACGGACGCAACCCGCGTTCCAGCCAGAGGCGGCTGGCCATGGTCACCAGACCGTCGAGCAGCAATGCCAGCAACGCGGTGCACGCGGCGCCGAGCAGCAATTGCGGCTGATTGTTCAAGGCGATGCCGGGGAAAATCAGACTGCCCAGGCTGTTGGCGCCGATCAGGAACGCCAGCGGTGCGGTGCCGACGTTGATCGCCAGGGCCACGCGCACACCGCCGATGATGATCGGCACGGCGTTGGGCAACTCCACGCGAAACAGCACCTGGCGCGGCGTCATGCCGATGCCGGTGGCGGCTTCTTTCAGCGAGCCTTGAACGTTTTTGAGGCCTTCGTAGGTGTTGCGCACAATGGGCAGCAACGAGGCGAGGAACAACGCGAAGATGGCCGGGCCACTGCCGATGCCGAGGACGCCGAGGGCGATGGCCAGTACGGCCAGGGGAGGGACGGTGTTGCCGATGTTGAAGATCTGCATGAAGCGTTCTGCGCGCCCGACCATGTTCGGTCGGCTGAGCAGGATACCGGCGGGGATCCCTACAACGAGGGCTGCCAGCATGGAGACAAAAACGAGGATCAGGTGTGCTTGCAGGTAAAACAACAAATCGTCGCGGTACAGTTCGATCGTGTTGATGCCGATCCAGTGGACCAGCAGGGCCAGGAGAGCGACGACAACCGCTCCACCTATCAGCCCTTTGCCATAGCGAATAGCCACAGGCGGACTCCTTTTTTCTTTTGTCGGCGAACACATTTCTTCGTGGCATGCCATTGCTGGCTGCCTCTGAATGTGGTCGCGAAAAGCAGCTCGCCAATGCCGGTAAGACGGCATGAGGTCAAGCCATGAGCGCAGCCTCGTCAGGCTAACTTGCTGATTTATCAGCCCCTGTTCCGAGTGCGATAGCAGGGGAG
The DNA here is from genome assembly GCF_009707325.1 of Pseudomonas sp. IB20. NCBI lineage: Bacteria > Pseudomonadati > Pseudomonadota > Gammaproteobacteria > Pseudomonadales > Pseudomonadaceae > Pseudomonas > Pseudomonas gelidaquae. Next base: position 864,993 of record NZ_CP046103.1, read on the forward strand.
TGGACGTCTCTACCTTTTAAAAGGTTCCACACTTGGCTGCATTTAGCCACCCTCAATGGGCTGAACGGTGGTCCGGCTCCCTGGGTTTGCGCTATACTCGCCGCCCTTTTTTGACTCACCTGCCAGGCGATTTCCCATGACCCACCAGGCCGCCGAAGTCGCGAAACGCCGCACTTTCGCCATTATTTCCCACCCCGATGCCGGTAAAACCACCATCACCGAGAAGCTCCTGCTGATGGGCAAGGCAATCGCGGTGGCCGGCACGGTGAAATCCCGCAAATCCGACCGCCATGCCACCTCCGACTGGATGGAAATGGAAAAACAACGGGGTATTTCCATTACCACGTCGGTCATGCAGTTTCCGTATCGCGACCACATGGTCAACCTGCTCGACACCCCGGGCCACGAAGACTTCTCCGAAGACACCTACCGCACCCTGACTGCAGTGGACTCGGCCTTGATGGTCCTCGACGGCGGTAAGGGCGTTGAGCCACGTACCATCGCGCTGATGGACGTTTGCCGCCTGCGCGACACGCCCATCGTCAGCTTTATCAACAAACTCGACCGCGATATCCGCGACCCGATCGAGTTGCTCGATGAGATCGAAGCGGTCCTGAAGATCAAGGCCGCGCCGATCACTTGGCCGATTGGTTGCTACCGCGACTTCAAGGGTGTCTACCACCTGGCTGACGACTACATCATTGTCTACACCGCCGGCCACGGTCACGAGCGCACCGACGTCAAGATCATCGAGAAACTCGACTCCGACGAAGCCCGCGACCACCTGGGTGACGAGTACGACCGCTTCGTCGACCAGCTGGAACTGGTGCAGGGCGCCTGCCACGAGTTCAACCAGCAAGAGTTCCTCGACGGCCAACTGACGCCGGTGTTTTTCGGTACCGCACTGGGCAACTTCGGTGTCGACCACGTGCTGGATGCCGTCGTGAACTGGGCCCCCAAGCCTCTGGCCCGGGTTGCCAACGAGCGCACCGTGGAACCGGTCGAAGAGAAATTCACCGGCTTCGTGTTCAAGATCCAGGCGAACATGGACCCCAAGCACCGCGACCGTATCGCCTTCATGCGTATCTGCTCGGGCAAATACGAAAAAGGTATGAAGATGCGCCACGTGCGCACCGGCAAGGACGTGCGCATCGGCGACGCCCTGACGTTCTTCTCCTCCGAGCGCGAGCAACTGGAAGAGGCGTTTGCCGGCGACATCATCGGCTTGCACAACCACGGCACCATCCAGATCGGCGACACCTTCACCGAAGGCGAAGCGCTGGGCTTCACTGGTATCCCGCACTTCGCCCCGGAACTGTTCCGCCGCGTACGCCTGCGTGACCCGCTCAAATCCAAGCAACTGCGCCAAGGCTTGCAGCAGTTGGCGGAAGAGGGCGCCACCCAGGTGTTCTTCCCCGAGCGCAGCAACGACATCATCCTCGGCGCCGTCGGTGTGCTGCAGTTCGATGTGGTCGCCAGCCGTTTGAAAGAGGAATACAAGGTCGAATGCTCTTACGAGCCGATCACCGTGTACTCCGCGCGCTGGATCGATTGCAGTGATAAGAAGAAGTTGGAAGAGTTCTCCAACAAGGCTGTGGAAAACCTTGCGATCGACGGCGGTGGTCACCTGACCTACTTGGCGCCGACGCGGGTGAACCTGGCGTTGATGGAAGAGCGCTGGCCGGATGTGAAATTCCGCGCGACCCGCGAGCATCACTAAAAACCGATGCGGGCCATACGCTACGTATGGCCCGTCTTGGAGTGTTTCGTATCAGCGACAACTACGCAAACGACTCAGGCTGGCATTCAACTGACTATCGTTTAGTTGGAAAATAACTGTCGGTCTTTGCCTCATTGATAAAACGGTCGTATTCGGGGCGTGAGATAAAGCCGTATGCGCGACTAGGTTGATAAAGGGGCCTGAAACAGTTCACCCATCGACTGAAAAGGAGGCCGTCGTGCCGAGAATTCAACGTGCTACCCAACTGGTGCTGCTGGCAACCTTGGGCGTAGCCAACGCCTGGGCGCACACCCCAGTGCCGGTCTCCGGCCTGCTATTTGCGGATGCGGGAACGCCCCAGTGGAAAGACACGGGCCCAGTCACCAAGAAAAAGCAGAACGAGGTCAATTCCGGCAGTTGGCAACCACAAGCCCAACCTGCTCCCAAGGAGGACGCAGAAAACCCCTACAACGAAGGTGAAGACAGCGAAACCTACGATGACGGCGACACCTGAAGCCTGGCGCAAACCGGGCATTGGGACTAGCTTCTTACTGGGCGACGGTAAACAGCTGTCGTGCAGGATTCATCTACTGACTGGACGGAAATCGACCATGAGTATTTTTCAACGAGTTGTGCTGTTGCTAAAGGTGTTGGTGCTGTTGTCGTTGGGGATGTCGACGGCCTGGGCGCATAACCCGGCGCAGGGCAGCCAGGCGGGCTTTTCGGCGGTGCAGACGACGCAGGGGAAAGGGTTGCAGTTGGCCAAGTCTGAATCCGGGCTGGCTACTGTGAGAACTCACAGGTGATTAGATTGCTTTCGAATACTTAATGGGGTTTGTTAACAGAAAGCACTCGGTGATAAGCCGAAAAAAACCCCTCCCAACAGGCTGATGCGCAACCTGATGGGAAGGGCTTGTAGAACACACTTAATGCCCTGGGTTGACCCCCAAGGCATCTTTTATCGGTCAGGCCACAAACTGCTCCGCATAGTGGCAAGCCACCTGACGGTTATCCAAGGCACGCAACTGCGGCTCCTCGCTGCTGCACCGCGTGGTCGCATACGGGCAGCGCTTGTGGAACGCGCAGCCAGGTGGCGGGTTCAGCGGGTTGGGCAGTTCGCCGACGATTTTGATCTTCGGCTTGTTCGGGTCCGGGTGGATGGTCGGGGTGGCCGACAGCAGCGCCTGGGTGTACGGGTGCAGAGGGCGGGCGTAGATGTCGTCCTTGGGGCCGACTTCCACCGGGCGGCCGAGGTACATCACCATCACGTCGTCGGCGACGTGTTGCACCACCGCCAGGTTGTGGGAGATGAACACGTAGGCGGTGTTGAATTCCTGCTGCAGGTCCATGAACAGGTTGAGCACCTGGGCCTGGATCGACACGTCCAGCGCCGAGGTCGGTTCATCCGCCACCAGCACTTTGGGTTGCAGCATCATGGCGCGGGCCAATGCGATGCGCTGACGCTGGCCACCGGAGAACATGTGCGGGTAGCGCTGATAGTGCTCAGGGCGCAGGCCCACTTGCTTCATCATCGCCTGGACTTTCTCGCGGCGTTCAGCGGCGGACAGATTAGTGTTGATCAGCAGCGGCTCGCCGAGTTGATCACCGACTTTCTGGCGCGGGTTCAACGACGCGTACGGGCTCTGGAACACCATCTGCACGTCTTTGCGTAATTGCTTGCGCTGGGCCTTGTTGGCGCCGGCGACTTCCTGGCCGGCGATTTTCAGCGAGCCTGACGACGGTTCTTCAATCAGCGTCAGGGCGCGGGCCAGGGTGGATTTGCCGCAACCGGATTCGCCAACGACCGCCAGGGTCTTGCCGGCTTCCAGCTCAAACGACACACCATTAAGCGCGCGTACCAGCGCGTGGCCCTTGAACAGGCCACGGGACACTTCGTAGTGACGGGTCAGGTCGCGGGCGGTAAGAACGACGGCCATTACGCCACCTCCTGGTTCAAGGGGTAGAAGCAGCGCGCAAGGCTGTTGCTTTTCGGGTCAAGGCCAGGCCGCTGGGCACGGCAGGATTCCTGCACATACGGGCAGCGCGGCGACAACAGGCAACCCTGCGGCCGGTCATAACGACCGGGAACAATGCCCGGCAGCGTGGCCAGGCGCGTGGCGCCCAGGCTGTGCTCCGGGATTGCCTTGAGCAGCGCTTCGCTGTACGGGTGCGCCGGGATGTCGAACAACTGCGGCACCTGGCCGACTTCCACGGCTTGGCCGGCGTACATCACGCACACACGCTGGGCGGTTTCGGCCACCACGGCGAGGTCGTGGGTGATCAGCACCAGGCCCATGTTCTGCTCTTTCTGCAGGGCCAGCAGCAGCTCCATGATCTGCGCCTGGATGGTCACGTCCAAGGCCGTGGTCGGTTCGTCGGCGATCAGCAGTTTCGGCTCGCCGGCAATCGCCATGGCGATGGCCACACGCTGGCTCATACCGCCGGACAGTTGGTGCGGGTAGGCATCCATACGGCTGGCGGCGCCTGGGATTTCAACTTTTTCGAGCAGCTCGATAGCGCGTTTACGTGCTTGTCTGCCGGACATTTTCAGGTGCAGGCGCAGCACTTCTTCAATCTGGAAACCCACGGTGTAGCTGGGGTTCAGCGCGGTCATCGGGTCCTGGAACACCATCGCCAGGTCTTTGCCGACGATCTGGCGGCGCTGACGGTTACTCAGCTTGAGCATGTCCTTGCCGTCGAAGTTCAGCGCGTCGGCGGTGACGATCCCGGGGTGCTCGATCAGGCCCATCAGCGCCATCATGGTCACGGATTTACCCGAGCCCGACTCGCCAACGATCGCCAGTACTTCGCCTTTGTCGACGCAAATGTCGAGGCCATCGACCACCGGCACGGCGGTCTTGTCGCCGAAGCGCACATTGAGATTCTTGATTTCTAACAGTGACATGGGAATCTCCTCAGGCGGCGTTCTTGAGTTTCGGGTCCAGCGCATCGCGCAGGCCGTCACCCATCAAGTTGATTGCCAGCACGCTGAGCAAAATGGTCAGACCCGGCAGGCTCACGACCCACCAGGCGCGTTCGATGTAGTCACGGGCCGAAGCCAGCATGGTGCCCCACTCAGGGGTTGGCGGTTGTACGCCAAGGCCAAGGAAGCCCAGGGCCGCGGCATCGAGAATCGCCGAAGAGAAGCTCAAAGTGGCCTGTACGATCAGCGGCGCCATGCAGTTAGGCAGCACGGTGATGAACATCAGGCGTGGCAGGCCGGCGCCGGCGAGGCGGGCGGCCGTCACGTAGTCGCGGTTCAGTTCGCCCATCACTGCAGCACGGGTCAGACGCACATAGGATGGCAACGACACGATGGCGATAGCGATCACGGTGTTGATCAGGCCAGGGCCGAGGATCGCGACAATGGCGACAGCCAGCAGCAGCGACGGCAGGGCCAGCATGATGTCCATCAAGCGCATGATGGTTGGGCCAAGCAGGCGCGGGAAGAAGCCAGCGAACAGGCCTAGCAGGATGCCTGGAATCAGCGACATCACCACCGACGACAAGCCGATCAGCAAGGACAGGCGCGAACCCTGGATCAGGCGCGAAAGCAGGTCACGGCCCAGCTCGTCGGTACCGAGCAGGAACTGGATCTGCCCGCCTTCCAGCCACGACGGCGGGGTCAGCAGGAAATCGCGGTATTGCTCGCTGGGGTTATGCGGCGCAACCCACGGGGCGAAGATCGCGCAAAACACGATGAGGGTCATGAATAGCAGGCCGGCAACCGCACCTTTGTTCTTGGAGAAGGCTTGCCAGAATTCTTTGTAAGGGGACGGGTACAGCAGGCTTTGATCGACTGCTACCGCTTGTGTAGATGGGGTCATGGTCATGATCTCAGCGCTGGTGACGGATGCGTGGGTTAGCGAAGCCGTAGAGGATATCCACCACGAAGTTCACCAGGATCACCAGGCAGGCGATCAGCAGGATGCCGTTTTGCACCACCGGGTAGTCTCGCGCGCCAATGGCTTCGATCAGCCATTTGCCGATGCCGGGCCACGAGAAAATGGTTTCGGTCAGGACCGCACCGGCCAGCAGGGTGCCGACTTGCAGGCCGACCACGGTGAGTACTGGGATCAGCGCGTTACGCAGGCCGTGTACGAACACCACGCGCGCCGGCGACAGGCCTTTGGCCTTGGCAGTGCGGATGTAGTCTTCGCGCAGTACTTCGAGCATCGATGAACGGGTCATCCGGGCGATCACCGCCAGCGGGATGGTGCCGAGCACGATGGCCGGCAGGATCAGGTGGTGCAAGGCATCCCAGAAAGCGTCCGGCTCGTCAGCCAGCAAGGTGTCGATCAGCATAAAGCCGGTGCGTGGCTCGATGTCATAGAGCAGGTCGATACGCCCGGAAACCGGGGTCCAGCCCAGGCTTACCGAGAAGAACATGATCAGGATCAGGCCCCACCAGAAAATCGGCATCGAATATCCCGCGAGGGAGATGCCCATCACCCCATGGTCGAACAGGGATCCTCGTTTCAAGGCCGCGATCACCCCGGCCAACAGGCCCAGGATACCGGCGAACAACAGGGCGGCCATGGACAGTTCCAGGGTCGCGGGGAAGAGGGCGGTGAATTCGGTCCACACGCTGGTGCGGGTGCGAAGGGATTCACCGAGGTCGCCCTGGGCGAGCTTGCCTACGTAGTCAAAATATTGCGCGTACAGCGGCTTGTTAAGGCCGAGGCGTTCCATTGCCTGTGCGTGCATCTCTGGGTCGACTCGTCGTTCGCCCATCATGACTTCGACAGGGTCGCCGGGGATCATGCGAATCAACGCAAACGTCAGCAACGTGATGCCGAAAAACGTGGGGATCAATAACCCCAATCGGCGGGCAATAAAGCTAAACATCTTGTTGTGTACCTCAATCAGCCGGTTAGGCAGGTTCGGCACCGTCAATGTCGACGGTGCCGAGCGTCTCTTATTACTTCACCTGGGTGGTGGCGAAGTTATTTGTAGTCAGAGGGCTTTGGGTAAAGCCTTCGACGTTTTTGCGCATGGCGGTGAACATTTTCGGGTAAGCCATGGGAATCCAGGGTTGATCCTTCTCGAAAACGTCCATGGCTTGTTCGTAGAGTGCAGCCCGTTTCGAGGGTTCCTCGATGGCGCGTGCCTTATCGATCAAGTCTTGAAACTCTTTGTTACACCAGCGGGCGTAGTTTTCGCCGTTTTTGGCTGCATCGCAACTCAGGTTTGGCGTGAGGAAGTTATCCGGGTCACCGTTATCGCCTGCCCAGCCAGCCGACACCATGTCGTGCTCGCCGTTTTTTGCGCGCTTGAGCATTTCGCCCCATTCCATGACTCTGATGTTGACCTTCAGGCCAATCTGCGCCAGATCCGCCTGCATGCGCTGGGCGCCGAGCATTGGGTTAGGGTTGGTCGGGCCACCGCCATTACGGGTGAACAAGGTGAACTCGGTGCCTTCCGGTACGCCGGCTTCCTTGAGCAGGGCGCGGGCCTTGTCCAGGTCGCGCGGTGGGTTCTTCAGCTTGTCGCTGAAACCCAGCAGCGTCTGTGGATACGGGCCAGTGGCGTCGATGGCGTTGCCTTTGCCATACAGGGATTCGTTGTAGCCTTTCTTGTCGAACGCGATGTTGATCGCGTGACGCACCCGCGCGTCGCTCATGTACTTGTGGGTGGTGTTCATGGCGGTGTAGCTGGTGGTCATGGCCGCCAGTTCCGCGACTTTCAGGTTTGGATCAGCCTTGGCGCTCGGCACGTCATCGGGCTTGGGATACAGCGCGATCTGGCATTCGTTGGCCTTGAGCTTTTGCAGGCGCACGTTGCTGTCGGTAGTGATGGCCAGGATCAACGGGTCAGCTGGCGGCTTGCCACGGAAGTAATCCGGGTTGGCCTTGAAGCGCACTTGGGCGTCCTTGGCGTAGCGGGTGAAGATGAACGGGCCGGTGCCGATCGGCTTGGCGTTCAGGTCATCGGTCTTGCCGGACTTGAGCAACTGGTCGGCGTATTCGGCGGAGTGGATCGAGGAAAACGCCATGGCCAGGTCGGCCAGGAACGGTGCTTCAGGACGGGTCAGGGTGAAGACAACGGTGTGGTCGTCGGTCTTCGTTACGCTCTTGAGCAGTTCCTTGAAACCCATGCTTTCAAAGTACGGGTAGCCCACAGCGGACTTGTTATGCCAAGGGTGGTTCGGGTCCAGCTGGCGCTGGAAGCTCCAAAGCACGTCGTCGGCATTCATGTTGCGCGTGGGTTTGAAGTAGTCGGTGGTGTGGAACTTGATGTCGTCACGCAGGTGAAAGGTGTAGGTCAGGCCATCGGCGCTGATTTCCGGCAGGGCCTTGGCCAGTGCAGGAATCACTTCGGTGGTGCCGGGCTTGAAGTCCACCAGGCGGTTGAACATGGTTTCGGCAGCGGCGTCAGCGGTGACGGCCGTGGTGTACAGGACCGGGTCGAAACCCTCCGGGCTGGCTTCGGTGCAGACCACCAGCGGTTTGGCCGAAACGCCGATCGCGACGCTCAACAGCGCAGCGGCAATGGCAGCTTGTAGCGGGAGCATTTTCATTCAGAGCCCTCTGCAATCGATTGAACCAGACAAGCGTAGACGGCGGGTTCGTCATGAACCCGCCGTCTACCTGGCGCTAATTAAAGGATGTTGAACGGGATGGTAGTGACCAGGCGGAACTCACGGATGTTGCCGTCAGCCTGTTGGGCGCTGGCACGGTGAGTGACGTAGGTGCCACGGATGGTGGTGGCTTTCAGAGGGCCGCTCTGGATAGCGTAGGAAGTACCTACGCCGTATTCCTGGTGCTTCTCGCCGTCTTGGGACTGAATACCGTTGTAAGCGAAGCCTTTCACGCCGCCGTCGCCGGTGTAGTGAGTACCATCAATGCCCCAGCCGCGAGCCGAGTAGATGTTGAACTTCAGGCCTGGCACGCCGTATTCAGCCATGTTGAGGCCGTAGGCAACCTGGAAGGACTTCTCGTTCGGACCGTTAAAGTCAGAGGTCAGGGAGTTGGCCAGGTAGATGCCGTTGGTTTCGTGCAGGTAGTCGAAGTACTCGTTACCGTTAACGGCCTGGTAGGAGAAGGTCAGGCTGTGGGCTTGGTGAGTCAGGCCCAGAGACAACGAGTAAGTGTCGTTGTCGATTTTGCCCATCTTCTTGCTGCCGGTGTCGGTGGTTTTGTAGTAGTTCAAGCCGGTGGTCAGTGCCAGAGTCTGGGCATCACCCAGTTCGTGGGTAGCGCCGAAGTAGTACTGGTTCCAGAAGTCTTCGACGTTAGCGGCAAAAACGCTGGTTTTCAGGCTTTTGAACGGCTGGTAGTTGAAGCCCAGGGTTTTGACCTTGTCGGTTTCCTGGCCATTGCCGTACTCGGAGCGGAATTTCGACAGGCTCTGTTCGGTACGTGGCGAAACGCGGTCAAAGATACCGCCCTGGAATGACAGGTTGCTGAGTTCCTGGCTGTCGAACGACACACCTTCAAAGCTTGAAGGCAGTGCACGGTTACCGATGGTGTCGACAATGCCGCTGCTGAAGTTCTGGCGACCGGCGGTCAAGGTGGTGTTCGAGACACGGAACTTCACGTTGGCCAGGCCCAGTTTGCTCCACTGGCCTACGGCATCGCCGTCGGAGTCAGCCAGCGTACGGTTGGAACCGCCCTTGATGTCACGCTTGCTGCGGTCCAGGGCCACAACGTTGTAAGCCGCCACTTCGGTCGCCACGCCCACGGTGCCTTGGGTGAAGCCCGAGGAGTAGTTAAGGATGGTGCCTTGCAGCCAGTTCGTACGGTTCGCGTCGGTTTCTGTCACGCCGTGCTTCTTGTAAGAGAAGCGCTGGCCACGGAATTTACGCTCGCTGGAGAACCAGTTACGGGTAGTACCGCCCAGGCTTTGACCGTCGACAAAGCCTTTGGCCTCGCTTTGGGCGCTGGTGCCGGCCAATGTGGTAGGAACGAAGTCCTGGCTTTGAGGTTCAGCGAAGGCGGTTGCCGTGATGCTGCTGATGGCCAAGGCCAGAAGCGCTTTGCTGCTCAGTTTCATGGGTGAAGCTCCTTTGGTTCTCTTTTTAATGCCGGTCTTTTTAGGTGAACCGGCTATTGGGTGTGTAACTCGTTCAAGCCTTGCAAACGTTTGCCGTAGGAAATTTCCCAACAAAAGGCTGCACGTTTGCCAGGGAGCTAACTTCGCTCCCTGCAAATCCGGTTATTTTCTTATGGGGTGATACTGACGCCCGAGAACACGTTGCGGCCGAAGGGGCTGACTTTGAACCCTTCAACTTTGGCGCTTAACGGCTGGTTGACCGTCGAGTGGGCGACTGGCGTGATCGGCACCTGTGTTTTAAGCAGTTGCTGCGCCTGTTTGTACAGAACAGTCCTTTGTTCGCGGTCGGTGACGACCTTGGCTTGCTTGATCAGCTTGTCGTACGCCGGGTCACACCACATGGAGTAGTTGTTCCCGCCGATGGCGTCGCAGCTATACAGGGTGCCCAACCAGTTGTCCGGGTCACCGTTGTCGCCGGTCCAGCCGATCAGGCTGATATCGTGCTCACCGTTCTTGGTGCGCTTGATGTATTCGCCCCACTCGTAGCTGACGATCTTGACCTTGAGGCCGATCTTGGCCCAGTCGCTTTGCAGCATCTCGGCCATCAGTTTGGCGTTGGGGTTGTACGGCCGTTGCACCGGCATCGCCCACAGGGTGATCTCGGTGCCTTCCTTCACGCCGGCAGCCTTGAGCAGTGCCTTGGCTTTTTCCGGGTCGTAGGCGGCGTCCTTGATGGTATCGTCGTAGGACCACTGGGTCGGCGGCATGGCGTTGACCGCCAGCTGACCGGCGCCCTGGTACACGGCGTTGAGGATGCTCTGCTTGTTCACCGCCATGTCCAGCGCCTGGCGCACTTCGAGCTGGTCGAAGGGTTTGTGGCGCACGTTGTAGGCGATGTAGCCGAGGTTGAAGCCCGGCTTGGTCAGCAATTGCAGATTCGGGTCGGCCTTGAGAGCGTCGACGTCGGCCGGGCGCGGATGCAGGGTGATCTGGCATTCGCCGGCCTTGAGCTTCTGTACCCGCACCGATGCGTCGGTGTTGATCGCAAAAATCAGCTGGTCGAGCTTCACGCGGCTCGGGTCCCAGTACTGTTTGTTGCCCACATAACGAATCTGCGAGTCTTTCTGGTAGCGCTGGAACACAAACGGGCCAGTGCCGATCGGCTTCTGGTTGATGTCGCTCGGTTTGCCTTCTTTAAGCAGCTGCTCGGCGTACTCGGCCGACAGAATCGAGGCAAAGCTCATGGCGATGTTTTGTACGAACGCGGCGTCGACCGTGTTCAGGGTCATCACCACGGTGTAAGGGTCGGTTTTCTCGACCTTGGCAATGTTCTTGTTCAGGCTCATCCCGGTGAAGTACGGAAACTCGGTGGGGTAGGCCTTGCGAAACGGGTATTCAGGGTCAAGCATACGGTTGAAGGTGAACAGCACGTCGTCGGCGTTGAAGTCGCGCGTCGGCTTGAACTCCTTGTTGCTGTGGAACTTCACCCCTTCACGCAGGTGGAAGGTGTAAGTCAGGCCGTCTTCGGAAATATCCCACTTGGTTGCCAGCCCAGGTACCACATTGGTTGAGCCCTTTTCGAATTCAACCAAGCGGTTGTACAGCGGCTCGGCGGCATCGTTGTCGGTGGCGGTGGTGTATTGCGCGGTGTCAAACCCTGCCGGACTGCCTTCAGAGCAGAACACCAGGCTCTTCTTGTCGGCGGCTTGGCCCATCGTAGCCACAGCCAGCAGGCTGGTGCCAAAAATTGCGGATAGAACGGTGGTATGGCGCATGACGATCCCAATCCTTGTTTGTTGTTGTCATCAGCGAGCAATCACCCAGGCTTTTGCCTGGGAGACATCACTGATCCCACACACAGCAAGTGCCTTTCCGTGCTTGGTGCTTCTGCTGTCCTACGACGTTATGGGTCTCGGACTTCGCAGTAAATACGCCAAAACGGATTGACCTTGTAGGTAACGGATGCACAGGTCGCGGCTCATTGCTGTAGGACGGCAACGTTTCGGATGTGGTCTGTTTCCTATGGTCCAGGCGGATGCAATAACGGCGACGTTATGACGCGTCGCCGTTACTAATCCTTACTTGCCGCTTACGCTCACGCCGTAGAAGGAGTTCAAGCCAAACGGGCTGATCTTGAAGTCCTGCACGGTGTTGCGCATGGGTTGATACACCGTCGAGTGCGCGATAGGTGTCAACGGGACTGCATCTTTGAGGATATGTTGCGCCTGCTTGTACAGCTCGGTGCGTTTGGCGACATCCGATGTGGCCTTGGCATCTTTCACGAGGCCATCGAATTTTTTGTCACACCATTTGGAGAAGTTGTTACCGGCCAGCGAGTCGCAACCGAACATTACGTTCAGCCAGTTGTCCGGGTCACCATTGTCGCCGCTCCAGCCAATGAGCATGGCCTGGTTCTCGCCGCCTTTGGCGCGCTTGACGTACTCGCCCCACTCGTAGCTGACGATGTTGACCTTCAGGCCGATCTGTTTCCAGTCGTTCTGCAGCATCTCAGCCATCAGCTTGGCGTTCGGGTTGTACGGACGCTGAACCGGCATCGCCCACAGGGTGATTTCGGTGCCTTCCTTGATACCGGCTTCCTTGAGCAAAGCCTTGGCTTTGGTCACGTCAAACGGAACATCTTTGATGGTGGTGTCGTAGGACCATTGGGTTGGTGGCATGGCGTTGACGGCCAGTTGGCCAGCGCCCTGGTAAACCGAATCGATGATCTGCTGCTTGTTTACCGACATGTCCAGGGCTTGACGCACGCGCAGGTCCGACAGCGGGTTAGGCGCAGTCTGGCCTTTGAGCACCGGCATTACGTTGTAGGCGATGTAACCCAGGTTGAAACCGGCCTGGTTCGGCATTTTCAGGTCTTTGTCTTCGCTCAGCGTCTTCAGGTCGGCTGGACGTGGGAACAGAGTGATCTGGCATTCGTTTTTCTTGAGCTTCTGGATACGCACCGACGGGTCAGTGGTGATGGCGAAGATCAGGTTGTCGATCTTCACATCTTCAGGTTTCCAGTAATCCTTGTTGCCGGTGAAACGGATGTTGGAGTCTTTCTGGTAGCTCTTGAACACGAACGGACCAGTGCCGACCGGCTTCTGGTTAATGTCCTGGGCTCTGCCTTCCTTCAACAGTTGGGCGGCATATTCAGCCGACTGGATCGAAGCGAAGCTCATTGCCATGTTCTGGATGAAAGCAGCGTCCACGGTGCCAAGGATGAACTTGACGGTGTGGTCATCGACTTTCTCGATGTTCTTGATGTTGGTGTCCATCCCCATGTCCGTGAAGTACGGGAACTCGGTGGGGGAGGCTTTGCGGAACGGGTCGTCCTTGTTGATCATGCGGTTGAACGTGAACTGCACGTCATCGGCATTGAAGGTACGGGTCGGCTTGAAGTACGCAGTGGTGTGGAACTTGACGCCTTCGCGCAGGTGGAAGGTGTACGTCAGGCCATCCGGGGACACGTCCCAGCTGGTGGCCAGCCCAGGAACAACAGCGGTGCCGCCGCGTTCGAACTGGGTCAGACGGTTGAACATGGTTTCGGCCGAAGCATCGAAGTCTGTTCCGGTGGTGTACTGGGCGGCGTCGAAACCGGCCGGGCTCCCTTCGGAGCAGAACACCAGGTTAGTCGCCGCTTGGGCGAATGGGGCTGCGGCCATAAGGCCAGCGCTCACTAAAAGCGGAATGACTGCGTGTTTAAGCATGTTGGCCTCATGATTTGTTGTCATTTTTGGTGGTGAGGGCGACCTCGTGAGTCGGCCTGCGGATACTTATGCAGGCGCCATACCCATTGCAAGATGCTGAACCGTCGCGAGAGCCAAACTGTGGTACGAACGTACAGGAATGTCGCATTTATGAAAGTTTGTACATAAATGCATATATATAGAGGGTTTTTTCAGTGCATTTGACGCACCAAAAAAGCCCGACCGAGGCGTCTGGCGCACTCGGTTGGGGCGTCGCTGTTACTTATCTAGACTGACACCATAAAACGGTGTCAGGCCAAACGGGCTGATCTTGAAGTTCTGCACTTCTTTGCGAATAGGCTGGAAAACCGTCGAGTTTGCGATAGGCGTTATAGGTACTTGTTCCTTAAGGATTTTCTGTGCCTGTTGATACCACTTGATGCGCTGCTCACGGTCACTGCTGACCTTGGCCTGTTGCACCAGTTTGTCGTAGGCCGGGTTACACCATTTAGCGTAGTTGCTGCCCTTGACCGCGGCACAACTGTAGAGCACGCCAAGCCAGTTATCCGGGTCGCCGTTGTCGCCGGTCCAACCGTAAATCATCGCGTCGTGCTCGCCATTTTTGGCGCGCTTGATGTATTCGCCCCACTCGTAGCTAACGATATTGGCTTTGATACCGACTTTTTCCCAATCCTGTTGGATCATTTGTGCCGACATTCGCGCGTTGGGGTTCGAGGCGCGCTGCACAGTCATCGCCCACAGATTGATGGTGGTACCTGGTGCAACCCCTGCTTCTTTTAGTAGCGCCCGCGCTTTGGTCGGGTCGTACGGCGCGTCCTTGATGTTGGGGTCATAAGACCACTGCGCCGGTGGCAGTGCGTTCTGCGCCAATTGCCCGGCGCTTTGGTAAACGGCCTTGATAATCGCCGGTTTGTCGATGGCCATGTCCAGGGCCTGGCGCACTTTGAGCTGGTCCAGCGGCGGGTGAGTGACGTTGTACGCCAGAAAGCCCAAGTTGAAACCGGCTTGCTGCAGCACGCGAAGGTTAGGGTCCTGCTTCATCACTTCAATGTCGGCGGGGCGTGGGTAGCCGCTGACCTGGCATTCGCCGGCCTTGAGTTTCTGCAAGCGCGAGGCCGCGTCCGGGGTGATGGCGAACACCAGGTTGTCGAGCTTCACATCCTCGGGCTTCCAATACTGTTTATTGGCCGCGTAGCGAATCTGCGAGTCTTTCTGGTAGCGCTTGAACACAAACGGCCCGGTTCCTACGGGCTTTTGATTGATATCCGAAGCCTTGCCTTCTTTTAATAGCTGGGCGGCGTATTCGGCCGATTGCACCGAAGCAAAGCTCATCGCCAGGTTCTGCACGAACGAGGCATCGACGTTGTTCAGGTTGAAACGCACGGTGTGATCGTCGAGTTTTTCGAGGTTTTTGATCGTGGTGTTCAAGCCCATGTCGGTGAAGTACGGCGACTCGGACGGGTAGGCCTTGCGAAAGGGGCTGTCGGCATCCAGCAGGCGGTTGAAGGTAAACAGCACGTCATCCGCGTTGAAGTCGCGGGTAGGGGTGAAGTAGTCGGTGGTGTGGAACTTGACGCCATCGCGCAGATGAAAGGTGTAGGTCAGGCCGTCTTTGGATACCTCCCAGCTCGTGGCCAGGCCGGGTTCGACTTCGGTGCCGCCGCGCTTGAACTGGGTCAGGCGGTTGAACACGGTTTCGGCGGAAGCATCGAAGTCGGTGCCGCTGGTGTACTGGCTGGGGTCGAAGCCGGCGGGGCTGGCTTCGGAGCAGTAGACCAGGGTGTTGGCCGCTTGGGCCATCGGCATAAAAGCCAGCAGGCTTGCAGCCAGGAGTAGCGGTTTGAACGCAGAACTTTGCATGGAAACTCCTGAAGTAGCAGGCCTATAAAGCCGCCCAAACAAAAACGGCGGTCACCGAGGTTACCGCCGTTCAGGTTTGTCAGGTAGAGGTCACTGCATCTGTACTTCGATCACGCCATCAGCGCTCATGTTGACCTGGCTGGTGCCGGCTTCGACTTCCGGCGACTTTGCATGGAAACTCCTGAAGTAGCAGGCCTATAAAGCCGCCCAAACAAAAACGGCGGTCACCGAGGTTACCGCCGTTCAGGTTTGTCAGGTAGAGGTCACTGCATCTGTACTTCGATCACGCCATCAGCGCTCATGTTGACCTGGCTGGTGCCGGCTTCGACTTCCGGCGTCGGCGCCGAATCCGCCATGGCTGCTTTCATCATCATCCCGCCACTGCGGGCGTAAGGCATCGGATAGCCATTGGTGTTGAAGTTCAGGTTAACGATCTTGTAGCCCTTGCCGCCCAGCGCATCGGTGGCCAGTTGGGCGCGCGCTTTGAAGGCGGCAACCGCGTCTTTGAGCAATGCATCTTCGCTGGCCTTGCGCGTGTTGTCGGCGATGGCGAAGTCCATGTTTTCCATTTTCAGGGTATTGAGCAGCTCGCCGGTAAGCTTGGACAGCGCCGGGAAGTCCGCACTCTCCAGGCGCAGCTCGGCGCGCTCACGCCAGCCGGTGATCTTCTGGTTCTTGTTGTCGTAGATCGGGTAGCTGCTACGGCTGCCCTGGCGCAGGGTCACGCCTTTGACTTCGCGTGCTTCGCCAAGGGCCTTGTTCAGGGTGGTGGTGATTTCGGCGGCGAGCTTGGCCGGGTCGGTATTTTGCGACTCGGTATAAAGCGTGACGATCATCTTGTCGCGGGCCACTTCCTGGCTGACCTCAGCGCGCAGGGAAATCTGGTTGTAATGCAGCTCATCGGCGGCCATCGCCGGGAGGGTGGCCAGGGCGCTGGCGCTCAGGGTCAGAACGGCTGCACTGCGAGTGAAACGAGACATGGAAGCTCCTTGGGATAGTCGTGTTCGGTATGACTGTAGACGGTGCTGTCGGGTTCTTCGGGTTTACACATTCGCTACAAGTTGTGGGGGTGCCGACGAACGGTCATTCGCTCGGCCTGCGTCAAAGAGCCACACGCGCCGTGCCAGGCGGCCTGCTTCGTTTATACTCCTGGCGATCCGCCTGCAGCGCTCACCGGGAGAGCTCATGCTCGCCGCCGTAAAACTGACTTCCGCCACCCGCCAGAACCTCTGGCGCCTGACGTTCATTCGTACCCTGGTACTGGCCGCACAGGCCGGTTCCGTCGGGCTCGCGTATTGGTTCGACCTGCTGCCATTGCCGTGGCTGCAACTGGCCGTGACCCTCGGCTTTTCCACCGTGCTGTGTGTGTTTACGGCCATTCGGCTGCGTACCACCTGGCCGGTGACCGAGCTGGAATACGCCCTGCAGTTGGCTTGCGACCTGTTTATCCACAGTGTGCTGCTGTATTTCTCCGGTGGTTCCACCAATCCGTTCGTCTCGTATTACCTGGTGCCACTGACCATTGCCGCCGTGACCTTGCCATGGCGCTACTCGGTGGTGCTGTCGGGTATCGCGCTGATGCTGTACACCTTGCTGCTGGCACAGTTCTACCCGTTGCAGACCTTCCCTATCGCTATGGAAAATCTGCAGATTTATGGGATGTGGCTGAGCTTTGCGCTGTCTGCGGCGGTGATTACTTTCTTTGCCGCGCGCATGGCCGAAGAGCTGCGTCGCCAGGAAGAATTACGCGCCATTCGCCGCGAAGAAGGCCTGCGTGACCAGCAACTCCTGGCCGTCGCCACCCAGGCCGCCGGTGCCGCTCACGAGCTGGGCACGCCGTTGGCGACCATGAGCGTGCTGCTCAAGGAAATGACCCAGGACCATCACGACCCGGCCCTGCAAGAAGACTTGAGCGTGCTGCAGGAACAGGTCAAGCAGTGCAAGCTGACCCTGCAGCAATTGGTGCGCGCCGCCGAAGCCAATCGCCGCCTGGCGGTGGAAATGCAGGACGTGACCCAGTGGCTCGACGAAGCCCTGAACCGCTGGCACCTGATGCGCCCCGAAGCCAGTTACCGCTTCAACCTGCTGGGCCAGGGCAGCGTGCCGCGCATGGCGCCGCCGCCGGACCTGACCCAAGCCTTGCTCAATCTGCTCAACAACGCTGCCGACGCCTGCCCCGAAGGGCTGGGCGTGCAGCTGGATTGGGATGCCGAAGACGTGACCATCAGTATTCGTGACCACGGCGCTGGCGTGCCGCTGGCCATTGCCGAGCAGATCGGTAAACCCTTTTTTACCACCAAGGGCAAAGGCTTCGGCCTCGGCCTGTTTTTGAGCAAGGCCAGCGTGACCCGCGCGGGCGGCTCAGTGAAGCTCTATAGTCATGAGGAAGGTGGCACGCTCACCGAGCTGCGCCTGCCCCGTGTCGCACGAGGAGATATCGATGAGTGACGAGATCCAAGTCGAAGGCGAAGAACTGCCGCACCTGTTGCTGGTAGATGACGATGCCACCTTTACCCGCGTGATGGCGCGTGCCATGAGCCGCCGTGGTTTCCGCGTAAGCACCGCAGGCTCGGCCGAAGAAGGCCTGACCATCGCCCAGGCCGATTTGCCGGACTACGCCGCGCTCGACCTGAAAATGGACGGCGACTCCGGGCTGGTGCTACTGCCTAAACTGCTGGAACTCGACCCGGAAATGCGCGTGGTGATCCTCACCGGCTACTCCAGCATCGCCACCGCTGTCGAGGCCATCAAGCGCGGCGCCTGCAACTACCTGTGCAAGCCGGCAGACGCCGACGACGTGCTGGCCGCCTTGCTCTCCGAGCACGCTGACCTCGATACCCTGGTGCCGGAAAACCCGATGTCGGTGGACCGCCTGCAGTGGGAACACATCCAGCGCGTACTGACCGAGCACGAAGGCAATATCTCCGCCACCGCCCGCGCCCTGGGCATGCACCGACGGACTTTGCAGCGCAAGCTGCAGAAGCGCCCAGTACGGCGCTGAACAAAGTCTGAACAATCCGCTTCAGGCCGCAGGGAGCTCTGAACCGATCGTCTATGATCGGTTCAAACGCCTGTCATCTTTTCCCTATCGAGCCTGAACGATGAATCAGAACGCTGACTATGGCGCGGTCAATGACGCGGTGCGTGGGCAATTCTTGCGCCGAACCTGGGCGATGATCACGCCCTATTGGCGCAGTGAAGAGAAGGGCAAGGCTTGGTTGCTACTGGTCGCACTGGTTGGCCTGTCGCTGTTCAGCGTGGCGATCTCGGTGTGGATCAACCACTGGTACAAGGATTTCTACAACGCCCTGGAGAAGAAGGACACCGCCGCCTTCTGGCAGTTGATCGGCTATTTTGGCGGGATTGCCGCCGTGGCGATTCTCGGCGCGGTATACCGCCTGTACCTGACCCAGATGCTGACCATTCGCTGGCGTGCCTGGCTCACCGAAAAGCACTTCGCACGGTGGCTCGCCGACAAGAACTACTACCAGATGGAGCAGGGCGGCTACACCGATAACCCGGACCAGCGAATATCCGAAGACCTCAATAACTTCACCTCGAATACGTTGGGCCTGGGCCTGGGTCTGCTGCGCAATATCGTCAGCCTGGTGTCTTTCTCGATTATTTTGTGGGGCGTTTCCGGCAGCATCGAGGTGTTTGGCTTTACCATCCCGGGTTACATGTTCTGGTGTGCGCTGGTCTACGCCGGGATCGGCAGTTGGATAACCCACTTGATCGGCCGTCGCTTGATCGGCCTGAGCAACCAACAGCAACGCTTCGAAGCGGACCTGCGTTTCTCCATGGTGCGCGTGCGCGAGAATGCCGAGAGCATCGCCCTGTATAACGGCGAGCCGAATGAAAACCAGCGCTTGAGCGCACGTTTCGGCAAGGTCTGGCGCAACTTCTGGGACATTATGAAAGTGTCCAAGCGCCTGACCTTCTTCACCGCCGGGTATGAACAGATCGCAACCATCTTTCCCTTTATCGTCGCTGCGCCGCGCTATTTCGCCGGCAAGATCGAACTGGGTGAGCTGATGCAAATCAACTCGGCGTTCGGCAATGTGCAGGGCAACTTCAGCTGGTTTATCAGCGCTTACGCTGACCTCGCCAGCTGGCGCGCGACCAGTGATCGTCTGCTCAGCTTCCACCAGGCCATGAGTGAAAACGAGCAGCGTGCCCCGGCCATTGATGTGCGCCCGGAAGGCGAGCGTCTGGTGGTGAAAGACTTGGGCATGGACTTGGCCGACGGTCGCCACTTGCTGACCGATGGCGACATGACCGTGGAGCCGGGCGAGCGTGTGATGCTCAGCGGGCGTTCCGGCAGCGGTAAAAGTACCTTGCTGCGCGCCATGGGGCACTTGTGGCCGGCGGGCCACGGCAGCATCCGCCTGCCGGCGGCGCGTTACCTGTTCCTGCCGCAGAAACCGTATCTGCCGATTGGCACCCTGAAGGCCGCGCTGAGTTATCCACAGGCCGACAGCGTCTACCCGCCGGAACGTTATGCACAGGTGCTCGAAACCTGCCGCTTGCCGCACTTGGTCGGCCGTCTGGACGAAGCCAACCACTGGCAACGCATGCTCTCGCCGGGTGAGCAGCAACGCCTGGCGTTTGCCCGCGCGCTGTTGTTTGCACCGCAATGGCTGTACATGGACGAAGCCACCTCGGCGATGGATGAAGAGGATGAGGCAACGTTGTACCAAGCCTTGATCGATGAGTTGCCGGGGCTGAGCATCGTCAGAGTCGGCCATCGCAGCAGCCTCAAGCGCTTCCATGGGCGGCATGTGCGGATCGAGGGTGGGCGTCTTCAGGAGCAACTCGTCTCCTGAGGCCGAACTCGATCAATGTGGGAGCCGGGCTTGCCCGCGATGGGGGTCGATGGCGGTGTAAGCTGGCACACCGCGATCGCAGGCAAGCCAGCTCCCACATTTGATCGGTGTTGGCTGATGAAGTGAGTGCCCAACAAAAAGCCCGGCTGATCATCGATCAGCCGGGCTTTTTTTATTGCTTGAAAATGACTTACTTCTTCAAGCCGTAATGCTCATCCAGCATGCCCGGGGCGTTCGGCGTTTTTGGCGCGTAGTCCCGTGGTGGCTCCTGGTTTTCCCGCGGTGGGGTCAGGCGCTCCCGCGCAGTTTGCGGGGCATCGGAATGCAACGCAGCCAGCAGGCGCTGACGGGTGATGTCGTCGAGGGCCAGGCGGTTGGCGCCATCGGCGAGGTGATCCTGTACTTCCTGGTAGCTCTGGGTGAGCTTCTTGACCAGGGTCGCGGTGCTGTTGAAGTGGGTAACAACCTCGTTCTGATAACTGTCAAAACGTTCCTGAATGTCATCCAACTGACGCTGCGTGCGGTTAGGCGCGGCATTCGGCAGCAGGCGGGCAACCAGGAATCCAATGGCGACACCGGCAACCAAGGCGAGAGTCGGCAACAACCAAACTAAGAGCGAGTGTTCCACGAGTCCTTCCTCTATAAACGGCTTTGCTTTACGTTAACGGCTCAAACCTGCGCTGTATACCGCGATTAAGCTCGCAATGATGCCATGCACAGACTTTTAGCTAGACGAGTCGACCCTTTGAGAGGTCACGGAGTTCATTCCTTGCTCATGCGTGAAACCCCCGTTTTGATCGATGGCCCGGTTGGCCAATTGGAAGCCCTGTACCTTGATCACCCCGAGCCACGTGGCCTGGCGCTGATCTGCCACCCTAACCCGGTGCAGGGCGGGACCATGCTCCATAAAGTTGTCTCGACCCTGCAACGCACCGCCCGCGATGCCGGTTTGATTACTTTACGTTTCAATTACCGTGGCGTCGGTGCCAGCGCCGGTACACACGATATGGCCACCGGTGAAGTGGACGATGCCGAAGCGGCTGCCACCTGGCTGCGGGAAAAACACCCCGACCTGCCGATCACCCTGCTCGGTTTTTCCTTTGGCGGTTACGTGGCCGCCAGCCTCGGCGGCCGTTTGGAAGCCAAGGGTGAAAAGCTCGCGAACCTGTTCATGGTTGCCGCCGCCGTGATGCGCCTGCGCGATACCGACCTGCTGCCCCAAGGCTGCCCATTGACCCTGATCCAGCCGGAAACCGACGAAGTGGTCGACCCGCAGCTGGTCTACGACTGGTCTGGCGCCTTGAAACGCCCCCATGAGCTGCTGAAAGTGGCAGAATGCGGTCACTTTTTTCATGGCAAGCTGACCGATCTCAAGGATCTGGTGCTGCCGCGCCTCTCGAATTGATAGCAGTCTGATAAGCGATTACCCATGACGACTCGTACCCGTATCCTCACCGGCATCACCACCACCGGCACGCCGCACCTGGGCAACTACGCTGGCGCGATCCGCCCGGCGATCCTTGCCAGCCAAGACGCGAATGCCGACTCCTTCTACTTCCTGGCCGACTACCACGCCTTGATCAAGTGCGATGACCCGCAGCGCATCCAGCGCTCGCGTATGGAAATCGCCGCGACCTGGCTGGCCGGTGGCCTGGATGTGAACCGGGTGACTTTCTATCGCCAGTCCGACATCCCGGAAATTCCCGAGCTGACCTGGCTGCTGACCTGCGTCGCCGCCAAGGGCCTGCTCAACCGCGCCCATGCCTACAAGGCCTCGGTGGACAAGAACGTGGAAACCGGTGAAGACCCGGACGCGGGCATCACCATGGGCCTGTACAGCTACCCGGTACTGATGGCGGCGGACATCCTGATGTTCAACGCACACAAAGTGCCGGTCGGTCGCGACCAGATCCAGCACGTGGAAATGGCCCGCGACATCGGCCAGCGTTTCAACCACCTGTTTGGCAACGGTAAAGAATTCTTCACCATGCCCGAGGCGTTGATCGAAGAAAGCGTCGCCACCTTGCCGGGCCTGGATGGCCGCAAGATGTCGAAAAGCTACGACAACACCATCCCGTTGTTCACCAGCGCCAAGGACATGAAAGACGCCATCTCGCGGATCGTCACCGATTCCCGCGCGCCTGGCGAAGCCAAAGACCCGGACAACTCGCACCTGTTCACCCTGTTCCAGGCGTTTGCCACCAAGGCCCAGGAAGAAGAGTTCCGCGCTGAGTTGTTGCAAGGTTTGGGCTGGGGCGAGGCGAAGAGCCGTCTGTTCCAACTGCTCGACAGCCAACTGGGTGAGGCGCGCGAGCGTTATCACCAGTTGATGTCGCGCCCTTCGGACATGGAAGACCTGCTGCTGATCGGCGCCAAGAAGGCCCGTGCCGTAGCGGCGCCGTTCCTGGCCGAGCTGCGTGAGGCGGTGGGCCTGCGTTCATTCGTCAATGAGGCTGCGGCGCCGGTGGCGACCAAGAAGAAAACCGCCAAAGCCGCGCGCTTTGTGAGCTTTCGCGAAGACGACGGCAGTTTCCGCTTCCGCTTGCTGGCGGCCGATGGCGAGCAACTGCTGCTGTCGCGCAACTTTGCCGATGGCAAAGCGGCCGGTGCGGTAACCAAGCAATTGCAAAGATGGTGACGCGCTGGACGTGCGAACTGAAGTGCTGAGCTTCAGCGTGTGGCTGGACGGCGCTGCTGTGGCCGACAGTGCGACCTTCGCCGATATGGCATCACGTGATGCTGCCATCGAAGCCCTGCGCGTCGCGTTGACCCCCATCGAGGATTAACCCGACCAAGGGTTGATTGCCATTCTTCAGGGCCGTCGTTACAGTGACGGCCCGTTTTTGTTGCCTTGCTAACGAAATTATGACGCCCCTAGAACGATATCAAGCTGATCTGAAACGTCCTGAATTCTTCCATGACGCTGCCCAGGAAACTGCGGTGCGTCATTTGCAGCGCCTGTACGACGACCTGGTCGCGGCCTCGCAAAGCAAGCCAGGGATGTTCAGCAAGCTGTTTGGCAAGAAAGACCACACGCCGGTCAAAGGCTTGTACTTCTGGGGTGGCGTGGGCCGCGGCAAGACTTACCTGGTCGACACCTTCTTTGAAGCGCTGCCGTTCAAGGAAAAGGTACGTACGCACTTCCACCGCTTCATGAAGCGCGTGCACGAAGAAATGAAGACCTTGCCGGGCGAGAAAAACCCGCTGACCATCATCGCCAAGCGCTTCTCCGACGAAGCGCGGGTGATCTGCTTCGATGAGTTCTTCGTCTCCGACATCACCGATGCCATGATCCTCGGCACCCTGATGGAAGAGCTGTTCAAGAATGGCGTGACCTTGGTTGCCACCTCGAACATCGTGCCCGACGGCTTGTACAAGGACGGCCTGCAACGCGCGCGCTTCCTGCCGGCCATCGCGCTGATCAAGCAGAACACCGAGATCGTCAACGTCGACAGCGGCGTCGACTACCGCCTGCGGCACCTTGAGCAGGCCGAGCTGTTCCACTTCCCGCTGAACGAAGCGGCGCACGAAAGCCTGAAAAAAAGCTTCCGCGCGCTCACGCCGGAATGCACCCAGGCGGTGGAAAACGACAAGTTGATGATCGAGAACCGCGAAATCATCGCGCTGCGCACCTGCGATGACGTGGCCTGGTTCGAATTCCGCCAACTGTGCGACGGCCCGCGCAGCCAGAACGACTACATCGAACTGGGCAAGATCTTTCACGCGGTGATTTTGAGCGGCGTGGAGCAGATGAGCGTCACCACCGACGACATCGCGCGCCGGTTTATCAACATGGTCGACGAGTTTTACGACCGCAACGTCAAGCTGATCATCTCGGCGGAAGTCGAACTCAAGGACCTCTACACCGGCGGTCGCTTGAACTTTGAATTCCAGCGCACGTTGAGCCGCTTGTTGGAAATGCAGTCCCACGAGTTCCTGTCGCGTGGGCATAAGCCGTAAGCGGTGTGATTGATATAAAAGGCCCGCAGCGATTGCGGGCCTTTTTATTTTGGGTGTTGGTTAAAAAGTGATCTGGTCTTCAGTGGGCGGCGCCGGTTTTACGAGCGTCTTTATGTCACCCTCCACCTTGTAGATCGCGCCGTCCGCCCCCTTAACAAATTCGGGCGCCGCTTCCTCTTCCTTCTTTTTTCGATCCTTTTTTAACTGTTCAGTCTCATTTTCCTTGGATGTAATTGCGCCTGTCTCGTTCGGCTGTACAGCCGACCTGAAAGAGCTGCTTCCTATGGATGACATGATTGAGTCTCCGTCCTAGTTTGAGCCAAGTGAATTTAGAAAAAGCCCTTCGTGATCCGCAGCGCAGTTCGGCAGAAATAGGCGACTTTTTCCTCGCTTAAAATGCCAGAGGTCCCGGGCGTTGCGGGTTCGTCCTCGTCCTGTCTAGCTGTAGGAATTGGAGGTCTTGCAGGCAGGTATTGCTTAAGGCCTTGGTTAAGGCTGCATGGGGTTTTCAGTTCGACCCTGCACCATTGCGGTATGGCAGGGTCGTTTGCATCGTCAGGGGCTGTATCTACGCGGCTTGCTGAAATTGCTGCCGGTACTGGTTTGGCGACAACTCCGTGTGCTGGCGGAACAACCGCGCAAAGAAGCTCGCATCGTCGTAACCCACCTCATAACTGATGGTCTTGATGCTCTTGCGGCTGCCCGAAAGCAAGCCCTTGGCGGTCTCGATGCGCAGGCGTTGCAGGTAATGCAGCGGCTTGTCACCCGTCGCTGTCTGGAAGCGGCGCATAAAGTTGCGAATGCTCATACCGTGTTCCCGGGCGACGTCTTCGAAGCGGAACTTGTCGGCAAAATGCTCTTCGAGCCAGTGCTGGATCTGCAGGATGATCACGTCTTGGTGCAGCTTCTGCCCACCAAACCCGATGCGCCCCGGCGCGTAGCTGCGCTGCACTTCGTAAAGAATATCGCGGGCCACGGCTTGGGCGATGTTGGCGCCGCAGAAACGTTCGATCAAGTAGATGTAGAGGTCGCACGCCGAGGTGGTGCCACCGGCGCAATACAGGTTGTCGGCGTCGGTCAGGTGCTTGTCCTGGTTGAGCTGCACCTTGGGGAAGCGTTCGCTGAAGGCATTGAAGAAGCGCCAGTAAGTGGTCGCCTCCTTGCCATCCAACAGCCCGGCTTCAGCGAGCCAGAACACCCCGGTGGCTTCGCCGCAGAGCACGGCGCCACGGGCGTGTTGCTGGCGCAGCCAAGGCATCACTTGCGGGTAGCGCGTGCACAGCGCGTCGAAGTCATCCCAGAAGGCCGGTAAGACGATGATGTCGGCGTCTTCCAGGCCGCCGTCCACCGGCATGATCACATCACTGAAGCTGCGCACCGATTGCCCGTCGGGGCTGACCAGGCGCGTTTCAAACGCTGGGGTCAGGCCCAGGCCTTGTTGCTTGCCATACCGCAGGCTGGCGAGATGGAAGAAATCCTTGGCTTGCATGAGGGTTGAAGCGAATACCCGATCAATGGCCAAAATGCTGACGCGCCGTAGGGGCGTGGAGATTTGGTTAGACATAATTTCATTTATTCTTATAGGGGAAAGTGGTCACCAGACGGCTGGATCGTCTTATTTTTTGTCGCATGTGTCCAGTGTCCCGTGACGCCTTCGCGGCTTAGTCTCTGTGGTCTGGTCTTTGTCCGACAATCCCCACAGGTGACCCATGATCCCCAGAACCTTGTTCAGCTCGGAGCACGAACTCTTCCGCGAGAGCGTGCGCACCTTCCTCGAAAAACACGCTGCGCCGTTCCATGGGCAATGGGAGAAGCAGGGCTACATCGACCGTGATCTGTGGAGCAAGGCAGGGGAGGCGGGCATGCTCTGCTCCCACTTGCCGGAGGAATATGGCGGCCTGGGCGCGGACTTTCTCTACAGCGCGGTAGTGATCGAGGAGATCAGCCGCCTTGGTTTGACCGGCATCGGTTTCTCGCTGCATTCGGACATCGTCGCGCCGTACATCCTGCATTACGGCAGTGAAGCGCTGAAACACAAATACCTGCCCAAATTGATCTCTGGCGAGATGGTCACGGCCATCGCCATGACCGAGCCGGGGGCCGGTTCCGACTTGCAGGGCGTTAAGACCACCGCCGTGTTGGAGGGCGATGAGTACGTGATCAACGGCTCCAAGACCTTTATCACCAACGGCTTTCTCGCCGAGTTGGTGATCGTGGTGGCCAAGACCGATCCCAAGGCCGGTGCGAAGGGCACCAGCCTGTTTCTGGTGGAAGCCGATACGCCGGGCTTCGACAAGGGCAAGCGCCTGGAGAAGGTAGGCATGAAGGCTCAGGACACGTCGGAGTTGTTCTTCCAGGACGTGCGCGTGCCCAAGGAAAATCTGTTGGGTCAGGCGGGCATGGGCTTCGCGTATTTGATGCAGGAGTTGCCCCAGGAGCGTCTGACCGTGGCGATTGGCGCGCTGTCGTCGGCCGAGGCGGCGCTGCAGTGGACCTTGGAATACACCCGCGAGCGCAAGGCGTTCGGCAAGGCGATTGCCGATTTCCAGAACACCCGGTTCAAGCTCGCGGAGATGGCGACTGAGATTCAGATTGGCCGTGTGTTCGTCGACAAGTGCATGGCGTTGCACCTGGAGGGCAAGCTAGACGTGCCTACGGCGGCGATGGCCAAGTATTGGGCCACGGACCTGCAGTGCAAGGTGCTCGATGAGTGCGTGCAGTTGCACGGCGGCTACGGCTACATGTGGGAATACCCGATTGCGCGGGCCTGGGCGGATGCGCGGGTGCAGCGGATTTATGCGGGGACCAATGAGATCATGAAGGAGATTATCGCGCGGGCGCTTTGATGGTTTTGTAGTGCTGCGTAAGGCTCCATCGCAGGCAAGCCAGCGCCCACATTTGACTGTGTTCACAGTTCAAAATGTGGGAGCCGGGCTTGCCCGCGATGGGGTTTAGGGATCAATCAAGGCGCGGGGTTCGGATGATCCTTCTGAATCGCCTCAATCCCTTCGAGCACTTCCTTCGACAGCTTCAGGTCAGCACTGGCAATGTTGCTGTCCAGCTGTTCCAGTGTCGTGGCACCAATAATGTTGCTGGTCACAAACGGCTGTTGCGTCACAAAGGCCAGGGCCATCTGTGCCGGGTCCAGACCCTGTTCCCGCGCCAGCGCCACATAACGGCTGCATGCCGCTTCCGACTGCGGGTTGAAGTAACGGCTGAAGCGGCTGTATTCGGTCAGGCGAGCCTTTGCCGGGCGTGCGCCACCTTCGTACTTACCGCTGAGCATGCCGAACGCCAGCGGCGAGTAGGCCAGCAGGCCGCACTGCTCTCGCATGGCGACTTCCGCCAGGCCCACTTCAAAGCTGCGGTTGAGCAGGTTGTAGGGGTTCTGGATCGACACCGCGCGTGTCCAGCCACGGGCTTCGGCCAGGGCGAGGAATTTCATAGTGCCCCACGGGGTTTCGTTGGACAGGCCGATGTGGCGGATCTTGCCGGCCTTGACTTGTTCGTCCAGCGCTTCGAGGGTTTCTTCCAGCGGGGTCAGGTCGTCTTCGTCTTTGTGCTTGTAGCTCAGTTGGCCGAAGAAGTTGGTGCTGCGTTCCGGCCAGTGCAGCTGGTAGAGGTCGATCCAGTCGGTTTGCAGGCGTTTGAGGCTGGCATCCAGGGCGTCGACGATGTGTTTGCGGTTGTGGCGCAGGTGGCCGTCGCGGATGTAGTCGATGGTGTTGCCGGGGCCGGCGATTTTGCTGGCGAGGATCCAGTCGGCACGGTCGCCGCGGCTTTTGAAGTAATTACCGATGTAACGCTCGGTGGTGGCATAGGTGTCGGCCTTGGGCGGCACCGGGTACATTTCTGCCGTGTCGAGGAAGTTGATCCCCGCGGCCTTGGCCCGTTCGATCTGCGCGAAGGCCTCTGCCTCGCTGTTCTGCTCGCCCCAGGTCATGGTGCCCAAGGCTATCGCGCTTACGTTCAGATCGGTGCGGCCCAGCTGTCGATAATCCATCCGGTACTCCTTCGGGGAAAACAATCATAAAAGCAGGTTGAATTTTTTTTCGCAATCTGCATAATTGCCCACCTCTTTCTGCAGTGGAAGTGATGCGCCGCCTGCCGAAGAATCTTGCCGTTGAACGGACGCGCCGACCCGAGCCCCCGATAGCGTCTGTATCCGGCTGCCTTTGACTTGTCAAAGTACGCACTATTCAGTAAGATCCGCCGTCTAATTTACAGGGCGGCCCCTGAGGCTATTAAAGAATGACAACTTTTACTGCAAAACCGGAAACAGTTCAGCGCGACTGGTTTGTCGTCGACGCCGCTGGTCAGACCCTGGGTCGTCTGGCCACTGAAGTCGCCAGCCGTCTGCGTGGCAAGCACAAGCCTGAGTACACCCCTCACGTTGACACCGGTGACTACATCGTGATCATCAACGCTGAGCAGGTACGTGTTACCGGCAACAAAGCGCAAGACAAAATGTACTACCGTCACTCCGGTTTCCCAGGCGGTATCAAGTCTTCCAACTTTGAAGGCCTGATTTCCAAGAAGCCTGAAGCCCCGATCGAAATCGCGGTCAAAGGCATGCTGCCGAAGGGCCCACTGGGTCGCGATATGTTTCGCAAGCTGAAAGTCTATGCGGGCGCTGTACACCCTCATGCTGCTCAGCAGCCCCAAGAACTGAAGTTTTAACGGAATAGTTCATTATGTCGGCGACTCAAAATTACGGCACTGGCCGTCGCAAAACCGCAACCGCACGCGTTTTCCTGCGTCCGGGCACTGGTAACATCTCGATCAACAACCGCACTCTGGAAAACTTCTTCGGTCGCGAAACTGCCCGCATGGTAGTTCGTCAGCCGCTGGAATTGACCGAGACAGTTGAAAAGTTCGACATCTACGTCACCGTTATCGGTGGCGGTGTAAGTGGTCAAGCTGGCGCAATCCGCCACGGTATCACTCGCGCTCTGATGCAGTACGACGAAACCCTGCGTGGCGCTCTGCGCAAAGCTGGCTTCGTAACTCGCGATGCTCGTGAAGTTGAACGTAAGAAAGTCGGTCTGCGTAAAGCGCGTAAGCGTCCGCAGTACTCGAAGCGTTAATTCGCTTTACGTTCCACAAAAACGCCCAACTCCTTACGGAGCTGGGCGTTTTTTATTGCCTACGATTTATGCATAAATTTCGCCGTGACAACTTGCCACATCCGTAGACCCCCTATACTACAAGGCCTGGGGAGGGAGCCTTGGGCAATTCCCTTGTCATACGTGGGGCTTTTCATTACCATTCGGCAAAATTTTTATAAGTAAAGATTCAACACTTAGTAGACGCCTGATTTAACAGGCCAAAAAGCTGATGGGAGAGGACTGAATGAGCAATGACGGCGTGAATGCAGGCCGGCGTCGCTTCTTAGTAGCAGCCACATCCGTGGTGGGTGCTGCAGGAGCGGTGGGGGCTGCGGTCCCGTTCGTGGGGTCATGGTTTCCCAGTGCCAAGGCGAAAGCCGCTGGTGCACCGGTGAGGGTGAATGTCAGCAAGATCGACCCAGGCCAGCAGATGATTGCTGAGTGGCGCGGTCAGCCGGTCTTCATCGTTCGTCGTACTGAGGAAATCTTGGGGAATCTGAAGAAAATCGAAGGTCAGCTGTCTGACCCCGACTCGAAGAATTCCGACCAACCCGCCTACGTCGATAAGGAAATTCGTTCGATCAAGCCAGAGATCCTGCTGCTGATCGGTATCTGCACCCACTTGGGTTGCTCGCCTACTTTCCGCCCCGAAGTTGCTCCAGCAGACCTGGGAAAAGACTGGGTTGGGGGCTATTTCTGCCCTTGCCACGGCTCCCACTACGACCTCGCTGGCCGCGTCTACAAGTCACAACCCGCACCACTGAACCTGCCAGTTCCGCCGCATCATTACGAGACTGACAGTGTCATTGTCATTGGCGTCGACGAGGGGGAGAAAGCCTGATGAGCAAGTTCATGGATTGGGTGGATGCGCGCTTCCCCGCTACCAAAATGTGGGAAGACCATCTCAGCAAATATTA
Source organism: Pseudomonas sp. IB20 (assembly GCF_009707325.1). NCBI lineage: Bacteria > Pseudomonadati > Pseudomonadota > Gammaproteobacteria > Pseudomonadales > Pseudomonadaceae > Pseudomonas > Pseudomonas gelidaquae. The sequence continues at coordinate 895,086 of NZ_CP046103.1, forward strand.
CGCGCCAAAAAACTTCAACTTCTTCTACTTCTTCGGCTCCCTGGCGCTGTTGGTGTTGGTCAACCAACTCGTCACCGGCGTCTGGCTGACGATGAGCTACACGCCGTCGGCAGAAGAGGCCTTTGCGTCCGTTGAAGGGATCATGCGCGATGTCGAGTACGGCTCGATCTTGCGTCTATTGCACTCCACCGGCGCTTCAGCGTTCTTCATCGTGGTCTACATGCACATGTTCCGTGGCTTGCTCTACGGTTCGTACCAGAAGCCACGCGAGCTGGTGTGGGTGTTTGGCATGCTGATCTACCTGGCACTGATGGCCGAAGCCTTCATGGGCTACCTGCTGCCGTGGGGCCAGATGTCGTACTGGGGCGCCCAGGTGATCATCTCGCTGTTTGGTGCGATCCCGGTCATCGGTAACGACCTGACCCAGTGGATCCGCGGTGACTACCTGATCTCCGGCATCACCCTGAACCGCTTCTTCGCCTTGCACGTGGTGGCCTTGCCAATCGTGATTCTGGGCTTGGTGGTGCTGCACATTCTGGCGCTGCACGAAGTGGGTTCGAACAACCCAGATGGCGTGGATATCAAGAAACACAAAGACGAAAACGGTATCCCGCTGGATGGTATTCCGTTCCATCCGTACTACACCGTGAAAGATATTGTCGGCGTGGTCGTGTTCCTGTTCATCTTCTGCTCGATCGTGTTCTTTTTCCCGGAGATGGGCGGTTACTTCCTCGAAAAGCCTAACTTCGAACAGGCCAACGCCTTCAAGACGCCTGAGCACATCGCCCCGGTTTGGTACTTCACACCGTTCTACGCCATCTTGCGGGCGATTCCAGACAAGCTAATGGGCGTAGTTGCCATGGGGGCTTCGATTGCTCTGTTGTTTGTACTGCCTTGGCTCGACCGTAGCCCGGTCAAGTCCATGCGCTACAAGGGCTGGTTGAGCAAGATCTGGCTGTGGGTGTTCTGCATCTGCTTCGTGCTGCTGGGTTGGACGGGCGTCAAGGCGCCGACGCCGCAATTAACGTTGCTGTCGCAGGTCTGCACCTTCCTGTACTTCGCCTACTTCATTCTGATGCCGTTCTACACCCGGCTCGAGAAGACCAAACCGGTTCCGGAAAGGGTGACTGGCTGATGAAAAAGTTATTTGTTGCTTTGATGCTTGCGGCACTGCCGCTACTGTCCTTCGCGGCCGAGCATGGCCCCGAGCTGGAAAAAGTCGATATCGACGTGTCTGACAAGGCCGCCATGCAGGACGGGCTGCGTACCTTCAGCAACTACTGCATGGGCTGCCACAGCGCCAAGTTTCAGCGCTACGAGCGTGTCGCCGATGACCTGGGCATCCCCCATGACGTGATGCTCAGCCACGCGGTGTTCACCGGCGCGAAGATCGGCGACCACATGAGCATCGGCATGCAACCGGCTGATGCCAAGGCCTGGTTCGGGGCTGCACCGCCCGACCTGACCCTGGTGGCCCGTGTTCGCGGCACCGATTGGCTCTATGGTTACCTGAAATCCTTCTACGAAGACCCGGCGCGCCCTTATGGCGTCAACAACAAAGTCTTCCCGAACGTCGGTATGCCTAACGTTCTGGTCGGCCTGCAGGGTCGCCAAGTGGTAGGATGCAAGCAGGTTCAGGTCGTCGAAGACGGCAAGAAGCAATATGATCCGTTGACCGGTACGCCTTTGACTCATGAAGCGTGCGATCAACTGACCATCGTGCCCAAGACTGGCGCGCTGAACGAAGAGCAGTTTGACGAGAAGGTCAAGAATCTGGTGACCTTCCTGGCCTACTCGGCCAACCCGGTCAAACTGGAACATCAGCGCATCGGTACCTATGTATTGCTGTACCTGGCTTTCTTCTTTGTGTTCGCCTATCTGCTCAAACGCGAATACTGGAAGGATGTGCATTGATCCAACTGTAAGCAATTGCTGTTAATCTTGCGCGCCCAGCGGCATCTCTGAACACGTAGCGCTCTGGTTGAACCAGGCACTGCAGAGATGCTCTCTGGGCGCGCTCGTTTTTGAGCTTTCGATAATTTCAACAAGCGAGGAGGACCGCCATGGGCGTGACCAACCGGTTGGCCTGTTACTCCGACCCCGCCGACCACTATTCCCACCGAGTACGCATCGTGCTCGCAGAGAAGGGTGTCAGCGCCGAGATCATCAGTGTGGAGGTGGGTCGTCATCCGCCGAAACTGATCGAAGTGAACCCTTACGGCAGCTTGCCCACCCTGGTCGATCGTGACCTGGCGTTGTGGGAGTCAACCGTGGTGATGGAATACCTGGATGAGCGTTACCCGCATCCACCTTTGCTGCCGGTCTACCCGGTGGCGCGTGCCAACAGCCGCCTGCTGATCCATCGGATTCAGCGTGACTGGTGCGGGCTGGTGGATTTGATTCTGGATACACGCAGTAAAGAAGCCGCTCGAGTGCAGGCGCGCAAGGAATTGCGTGAGAGCCTGACCGGTGTTTCGCCGCTGTTCGCCGACAAACCTTTTTTCCTCAGCGAGGAACAAAGCTTGGTGGATTGCTGCCTATTACCCATACTCTGGCGCTTGCCGATCCTGGGCATTGAACTGCCACGGCCGGCCAAGCCGTTGCTTGATTACATGGAGCGCCAGTTTGCGCGTGAGGCTTTCCAGGCGAGTCTGTCTGGCGTCGAACGCGATATGCGCTAAGGCTTAAGGAGCCGCTGATGAACTCCAGTCGACCCTACTTGGTCCGCGCGCTCTATGAGTGGATTGTGGACAACGATTGCACCCCGCACATGCTGGTCAACTCTGAATTCCCCAAGGTTGATGTGCCGCAGGGTTTCGCCAGTGATGGGCAGATCGTGCTGAACGTATCACCCAGTGCTGTGCGCCACCTGCATATGGACAATGAAGCTGTCAGCTTCGAAGGGCGTTTCGGCGGTGTGCCGCATACGCTGTTCGTGCCGATTGGTGCCATCCTCGGGATCTATGCTCGGGAAAATGGCCAGGGCATGGTGTTCGATCTGGAGTCGCCTTTCGAGGACGACGAAGCGATCGAAGGCGAAGGCGGTGATGATGTGCCACCACCAGACTCCGAGCCTCCGCGTCCAAGCGGCCGGCCGAGCCTGAAAGTGGTGAAGTAAGCGGCTTTCACCCTAGGGTGAGCCTGAAAAATGCCTCGACTTGTGTCGGGGCTTTTTTTTGCGCAAAGGATGTGGGTGAAAGTCGCGACCGGACGGTGATCGTACAACCGCCATGGGCTATGATGCGGGCTCAAGTTCGCCGAGAAAGATGGATTCATCATGGAAAATGCCAACACCGCCCCTCGTCTTCCCCGCAAGCGCCGCAGCCTTGCCCAGGAATTGGTCACGGTGTTGTCCGAGCAGATTCGCGACGGCCAACTCAAACGCGGCGACAAGTTGCCTACCGAATCCGCAATCATGGAAGCCCATGGGGTCAGCCGCACCGTGGTGCGTGAAGCCATCTCGCGTTTGCAGGCGGCGGGGCAGGTGGAAACCCGCCACGGTATCGGCACTTTTGTATTGGACACGCCAAGCCCCAGCGGCTTCCGGATTGACCCGGCCACGGTGGTGACGCTGCGTGATGTGCTGGCGATTCTGGAGCTGCGTATCAGCCTGGAAGTGGAGTCCGCCGGCCTCGCAGCCTTGCGTCGTAGCGACGAACAGCTGGCCGCCATGCGTGCTGCCCTCGACGCCTTGAATGAAAGCGCCGCCCACGCTGGCGATGCTGTCGCGTCAGACTTCGCGTTCCACCTGGAAATTGCGCTGTCCACTGGCAATCGCTACTTCACCGACATCATGACCCACCTGGGCACCAGCATCATTCCGCGTACCCGCTTGAATTCAGCGCGCCTGGCCCATGATGACCAGCAGCACTACATGGGCCGCCTGAGCCGCGAACACGAAGAGATTTATGAGGCGATTGCTCGCCAGGATTCGGACGCGGCACGCGCGGCCATGCGCCTGCATCTGACTAACAGCCGCGAACGGCTGCGCCATGCCCATGAAGAGGCACAAGCGCAGCGCTGATCTAGTGTGGGAGCTGGCTTGCCTGCGATAGCATCACTTCGGTCTGTCTGACAGGTCGAGTCGCCCGCATCGCAGGCAAGCCAGCTTCCACAGTGATCATTCCCACGCAGAGCGTGGGAATGATCAAACCTACTTAGCTCGCAGGTTGGTTTGGCTTGTAGTCCTTGAGCAGCAGGTACGTACTCCAACCCCACCAATCATTGGTCCAGTGCTTGTCGTTCAGGTCATTCACGTCCTTGCGGCGCAGCACCTTGTTGCCTTCCATCTTGAACAGCGGCGAAAAGTTATTCGCCGGGTTCTGCGCCGCGTTCAAATCCGGCACATACAGCGGCGCCTTGAAGTTGGCCGGGGAGGGCGCGACACCGCTGATAAAGGTCTCGAAGATTTCATCTGCCGACGCCTGCACCGCACGTTTGACCATCGCCCGATTGTCCGCGTCGATGGCATCGAAGTAGCGTTTATCCCCATAGGCATGCCATTGATCACCCTTGGCGTTGCGCACCTTGAGCCCAAACTTGCTGTCTTCATCGTGCATGAAGCGGCTGATCAGCGAGCCCAGTTCCCCTGGCGTCACCACGGCCGCCAATTGTTTACGCGGCACGCGCAGGTGGCCGGCGGAAAACAGGTCGGTCAAAAAATGATCAGCAAAGCTGTTCATGGCATAGGCCAATTCCAGTGCTTGGTCGGTGCCGGTTTGATGCGCCACCACCGCCTGTTGCAGCGCCGCCGTATGGCCGGCCAGATAGGCTGACAGCGCCCACTCGCCAAAGTGGTCGGCGTTGTCTGCCGCCAATTTCAGATAGCGCCCCAGCGGAATCAAGGCCGACACCGCACTGCCACCGCCGGTGATGCGGTTCCATTCCTCGGACAACGTATCACCCAGCGCGTCATACGCTTCATGGGGTTGTTTGCCGTCCTTGATCGCCTGCTTGACCGCGTTGATCTCCTTTTGCATCACCGCGAGGATTTTCCCGGCTTCTGCCCGTGAGGCTGGCAGCACAGCCAACGAATTGAACGCAGCGCTAAAGCGTTGCACACGCTCGGCGGGGGAGGCGCCATCGCTGATGGGCTGGCCGGGAATGCCATAGAAGTCACCGCCCAGGGCGATCACCTGGCCGTAGGTCAGTGCCAGCCCGTTGGGCAAGTGCAGCTCGACTTGGTGCGCTGGAATCGCCGGGGCGTCCTTGACGAAACGCAGCAGGGTTTCATCGCCGATAGCAGTGTGTTCACCGCCTTCGAAGCGCAGGGCCGGTGGGATTTTTTCGGGTGCTGCGAGTTCAAGATCTGACATGTTAGCTCCTTGCTATGTCGTAGGAATCTTCCTTAATAACTGTATGTATATACAGCTGTGTCGAGCATAGAGGAAAAAAGTCCTACGTCAAGAAGTCACGTTTAAACACTTAGCCGCAGATGAGGCCCGATGAATTGCAGTTGACGAATAGTTTTATAGTTGTACGATGACGTACGACATCGCCACAACCAACAACAACCTTTCGACAGAAAGTCTTCGCCCAGGGTGTTCGAATAATGAATCCACAAGAACTGAAGTCCATCCTCTCCCACGGTCTGTTGTCTTTCCCCGTGACCGATTTCAATGCGCAGGGTGACTTCCACCAGGCTGGCTACATCAAGCGTCTGGAATGGCTGGCCCCTTACGGCGCCACCGCCTTGTTCGCCGCCGGCGGCACCGGTGAGTTTTTCTCCCTGGCTGCCAGCGAATATTCTCAAGTGGTGAAGACCGCTGTTGATACCTGCGCCACCAGCGTGCCGATCCTTGCCGGCGTCGGTGGTTCGACCCGCCAAGCCATCGAGTACGCCCAGGAAGCCGAGCGCCTGGGCGCCAAAGGCTTGCTGCTGCTGCCGCATTACCTGACCGAAGCCAGCCAGGACGGGGTTGCCGCTCACGTAGAAGCGGTGTGCAAATCGGTCAAGATCGGCGTGGTGGTCTACAACCGCAACGTCTGCCGCCTGACCGCGCCTTTGTTGGAACGCCTGGCTGAGCGCTGCCCTAACCTGATCGGCTACAAAGACGGCCTGGGTGACATCGAGTTGATGGTGTCGATCCGCCGTCGTCTTGGCGACCGTTTCAGCTACCTCGGCGGCTTGCCGACTGCAGAGGTTTACGCCGCTGCCTACAAGGCCTTGGGCGTGCCGGTGTACTCCTCGGCGGTGTTTAACTTCATCCCGAAAACCGCGATGGACTTCTACCACGCGATTGCCAAAGACGATCACGCCACCGTCGGCAAGATCATCGACAACTTCTTCCTGCCTTACCTCGACATCCGCAACCGTAAAGCCGGGTATGCCGTGAGCATCGTCAAGGCCGGTGCAAAAATCGCCGGCTACGACGCAGGCCCGGTGCGCACGCCGCTGACCGACCTGCTGCCGGAAGAATATGAAGCCCTGGCCGCGCTGATCGACAAGCAAGGTCCGCAGTAACTTATCAACAAGGCCGCTGAGAGATCAGCGGCCTTTTGCGTCAGGAGAAGATGTGTGTCCCAAGCCAAACGTTTTGAAAACTACATCAACGGCGAGTGGGTGGCCGGTGCCGACTACTGCAACAACATCAACCCGTCGGAGTTGTCCGATGTTATTGGCGAATACGCCAAGGCTGACGTAGCCCAAGTCAACGCTGCCATCGACGCCGCCCGTGCCGCTTTCCCGGCTTGGTCGACCTCCGGCATCCAGGCTCGCCACGATGCCCTGGATAAAGTCGGCAGCGAAATCCTTGCCCGCCGTGAAGAACTCGGCACCCTGCTGGCCCGGGAAGAGGGCAAGACCCTGCCCGAAGCCATCGGCGAAGTGACCCGCGCCGGTAACATCTTCAAGTTCTTCGCCGGTGAATGCCTGCGCCTGTCTGGTGACTACGTGCCGTCGGTGCGCCCGGGCGTCAACGTTGAAGTGACCCGCGAAGCCTTGGGTGTGGTCGGCTTGATCACCCCGTGGAACTTCCCGATTGCAATCCCCGCCTGGAAAATCGCTCCGGCCCTGGCCTACGGCAACTGCGTAGTGATCAAGCCGGCCGAATGGGTGCCCGGCTGCGCCTGGGCCCTGGCCGAAATCATCTCCCGCGCCGGCTTCCCCGCCGGTGTGTTCAACCTGGTGATGGGCAGCGGCCGTGTGGTGGGTGACGTGCTGGTCAACAGCCCGAAAGTCGACGGCATCAGCTTTACCGGCTCGGTCGGCGTGGGGCGTCAGATCGCCGTCAGTTGCGTATCGCGCCAGGCCAAAGTGCAGTTGGAAATGGGCGGCAAAAACCCACAGGTCATCCTCGATGACGCCGACCTCAAGCAGGCCGTCGAGCTCTCGGTACAGAGCGCGTTCTACTCCACCGGTCAGCGTTGCACCGCCTCAAGCCGTTTGATTGTTACTGCCGGTATCCACGACCAGTTCGTCGTGGCCATGGCCGAGCGCATGAAGTCGATCAAAGTTGGCCACGCGCTGAAAAGCGGCACCGACATCGGCCCGGTGGTTTCCCAGGCCCAGTTGGACCAGGACATGAAGTACATCGACATCGGCCAAAGCGAAGGCGCGCGACTGGTCAGCGGTGGTGGCTTGGTGACCTGCGACACCGAAGGTTACTACTTGGCGCCGACGTTGTTTGCCGACAGCGAAGCCGCCATGCGCATCAGCCGTGAAGAGATCTTCGGCCCAGTGGCCAATGTGGTGCGCGTAGCAGATTACGAGGCGGCGCTGGCCATGGCCAACGACACCGAGTTCGGCCTGTCGGCGGGCATTGCCACCACCTCGCTGAAGTACGCCAACCACTTCAAGCGCCACTCCCAGGCCGGGATGGTGATGGTCAACCTGCCGACCGCCGGGGTGGACTACCACGTGCCGTTCGGTGGCCGTAAGGGCTCGTCTTATGGTTCGCGCGAGCAGGGTCGCTATGCGCAAGAGTTCTACACCGTGGTGAAGACCAGCTACATCGGTTCGTAGGAAACGCCCCGGTAGGCACCGGCTTGTGTGGGCGCTGGCTTGCCTGCGATGCAGTCACCTTGGTGCTTCAATGAGACCGAGGCGATGCTATCGCAGGCAAGCCAGCTCCCACAGAAAGCGGCTCCTGCAGTTAAAACAGAAATGATTACCCGCAAAAAAAATAATTAGTGGGAGTACTTCTTCATGCAAGCGACCAAGCCGACCCACGTCCGCTATTTGATCCTGCTCATGCTGTTTGTGGTGACCACGATCAACTACGCCGACCGGGCAACTATCGCCATCGCCGGTTCCAGCCTGCAAAAAGACCTCGGCATCGACGCGGTCACCCTCGGTTACATCTTCTCCGCATTCGGTTGGGCCTACGTGGCCGGGCAAATTCCCGGTGGCTGGCTGCTGGACCGGTTCGGCTCGAAAAAAATCTATGCCCTGAGCATCTTCACCTGGTCGCTGTTCACCGTGCTGCAAGGCTATGTGGGTGAATTCGGGGTCTCCACCGCCATCGTCGCGTTGTTCATGCTGCGCTTTTTGGTGGGCCTGGCTGAGGCGCCGTCGTTTCCTGGAAATGCCCGCATTGTTGCGGCGTGGTTTCCTACGGCTGAACGCGGCACGGCCTCGGCAATTTTCAACTCGGCGCAGTACTTCGCTACGGTGCTGTTTGCACCGCTGATGGGCTGGATCGTCTATACCTTCGGCTGGCAACACGTGTTTATCGTGATGGGCAGCATCGGCATCCTGTTCTCGCTGATCTGGCTGAAACTTATCCACAGCCCGCGCCAGCACCCGATGATCAACGCGGCCGAACTCAAGTACATCGCTGAGAACGGTGCGATGGTCGACATGGATCAAGACAAGGCCAAGGGCCAGAAAATCGACGGCCCGAAGTGGGACTACATCCGCCAGTTGCTGACCAACCGCATGATGCTCGGCGTATACCTGGGCCAGTACTGCATCAACGGCATCACCTATTTCTTCCTCACCTGGTTCCCGGTGTACCTGGTGCAGGAGCGTGGTATGACGATTCTCAAGGCCGGCTTCATTGCTTCGCTGCCGGCGGTCTGCGGGTTTATCGGCGGGGTATTGGGTGGGTTGATTTCCGATTACCTGCTGCGCAAGGGCCATTCCCTGACGTTCGCGCGCAAGGCGCCGATCATTGGTGGGTTGCTGGTGTCGTCCAGCATCGTGGCGTGCAACTACGTGGATATCGAATGGATGGTGGTGGGCTTCATGGCCTTGGCCTTCTTCGGTAAAGGCGTTGGCGCACTCGGTTGGGCGGTGGTGTCTGACACCTCTCCGAAACAAATAGCCGGGCTCAGTGGCGGCCTGTTCAATATGTTTGGCAACCTGGCGTCGATCAGCACGCCGATCGTGATTGGCTACATCATCGCCACCACCGGCTCGTTCAAGTGGGCCTTGGTGTTCGTCGGCGCTAACGCGCTGCTGGCGGTATTCAGCTACCTGGTGATTGTCGGCCCGATCAAGCGTGTGGTGCTCAAAGAGCCGCCCAGCAAAGGGCCAGAGCTGACCCAACTTACCGAAGCGCATTCCTGAGGGGCGATGTAATGCAGTTGATTGAACATGCCGACTCACCGCGCTCGATCCGTTTGCACGCGCGCGACAACGTGGTGATCGTGGTCAACGACCAGGGCGTACCTGCGGGCACCGAGTTCCCGGACGGCCTGGTGACCGTGGATTTCATCCCACAGAGCCACAAGGTGACCCTGGAAGACATCCCCGAAGGCGGTCAGATTATTCGCTACGGCCAGACCATTGGTTACGCCCTGGCGCCGATTCCACGAGGTAGTTGGGTGCAGGAAGACCAACTGCGCATGCCCACCGCGCCACCGTTGGACAGCCTGCCGCTGTCCACCGAAGTGCCGCAAGCCCAGGCGCCGTTGGAAGGCTTCACGTTTGAGGGTTACCGCAACGCCGACGGCACCGTGGGCACGCGCAATATCCTGGGCATCACCACCACGGTGCAGTGCGTCACCGGCGTGCTGGACCATGCGGTCAAGCGCATCAAGGAGGAGTTGCTGCCCAAGTACCCGAACGTCGATGACGTGGTGGCGCTGACCCACAGCTACGGCTGCGGCGTGGCGATCACTGCGACGGATGCGTATATCCCGATCCGCACCGTGCGCAACCTGGCGCGCAACCCGAACCTGGGCGGCGAAGCGCTGGTGATCAGCTTGGGCTGCGAGAAACTGCAGGCCGGGCAGGTGATGCACGACAACGACAGCTCCGTCGACCTGAGCGAGCCGTGGCTGTATCGGCTGCAGGATTCCAGCCATGGGTTTACCGAGATGATCGAGCAGATCATGGCGCTGGCCGAGGTGCGCTTGAAGAAACTCGACCAGCGCCGCCGCGAAACCGTGCCAGCGTCGGAGTTGATCCTGGGCATGCAGTGCGGTGGCAGTGATGCGTTTTCCGGCATCACCGCCAACCCCGCGCTGGGCTACGCCTCGGACCTGCTGCTGCGGGCTGGGGCTACGGTAATGTTTTCCGAAGTCACTGAAGTGCGTGATGCGATTTACCTGCTGACGTCGCGCGCTGAAAGCAAAGAAGTTGCCCTAGCCCTTGTAAGAGAAATGGACTGGTACGACCGTTACCTGGCCAAAGGCGAGGCGGATCGCAGCGCCAACACCACGCCGGGTAACAAGAAGGGCGGGTTGTCGAATATTGTCGAGAAGTCTCTGGGCTCCATCGTCAAATCCGGCAGCAGCGCGATCAATGGCGTGCTCGGCCCGGGCGAGCGTTTCAAGCGCAAAGGCCTGATCTTTTGCGCCACGCCGGCCAGTGACTTTGTGTGCGGCACCTTGCAATTGGCGGCTGGGATGAACCTGCATGTGTTCACCACCGGGCGTGGCACGCCGTACGGGCTGGCGATGGCGCCGGTGGTGAAGGTTTCCACGCGTACGGAATTGGCGCAGCGCTGGCCGGACCTGATCGATATCGACGCCGGACGCATCGCCACCGGGCGTGCGAGCATTGAGGCATTGGGCTGGGAGTTGTTCCACTTCTACCTGGATGTGGCCAGCGGCAAGAAGCAGACGTGGGCGGAGCAGCATAAGCTGCATAACGACATCACCTTGTTCAACCCGGCGCCCATTACCTGAGACCTACCCGGACGTTGTGGGAGCAGGCAAGCCAGCTCCCACATTGATCGGTGTTGCCCGACACCGGCGTGTGGGAGCAGGCAAGCCAGCTCCCACATTTGATCGGTGTTGCCCGGACGAACCGGGCCGCATGGCTTATCATTAGCCACCTGACGACACCCACCAAGGTTCTCCCCGGCATGCTGGCTATCTTCCTCACCACCCTCACCATCACCGCGCCGGTGTTTGCCATGCTGTTCCTCGGTGTGCTGCTCAAGCGCATCAACTGGATCAACGACAACTTTATCCACACCGCGTCGTCACTGGTGTTTAACGTCACCATGCCAGCGCTGCTGTTTCTGGGCATTCTGCATGCCGACCTGCACTCGGCGCTCAAGCCGGGGCTGCTGATCTATTTCGCCGTTGCCACGTTGCTCAGCTTTGCCCTGGCCTGGGGTTGGGCGCTCTATCGTTGCCCGCGTGAAGACCGCGGCATCTACACCCAGGGCGCGTTTCGCGGCAATAACGGCGTGATCGGCCTTGCGCTGGCGGCCAGCATGTACGGCGACTATGGCATTTCCCTCGGCGCGATCCTCGCCGCGCTGGTGATCCTGTTCTACAACACGCTGTCGACCATCGTGCTGGCGGTGTACAGCCCGGTGATCAAGTCCGACCCGTGGAGCATCTTCAAAAGTGTGGTGGCCAACCCGCTGATCATCAGCGTGATTGCCGCCGCGCCGTTCGCGATCTTCAAGATCGGCCTGCCGGGGTGGCTGGAGTCGTCTGGCCAGTACCTGGCGGACATGACCTTGCCGCTGGCGTTGATCTGCATCGGCGGCACTTTGTCGTTGGCGGCCTTGCGCAAAAGCGGGAGCATGGCGTTGAGTGCCAGCCTGGTGAAGATGATCGGCCTGCCGCTCTTCGCGACGCTGGGCGCATGGCTGCTGGGCTTTCGGGGGCCGGAACTGGGGATTTTGTTTCTGTATTTTGGCGCGCCGACGGCGGCAGCGAGTTTTGTCATGGCCCGGGCGGCCGAGGGTAATCATGAGCTGGCGGCGGCGATTATTGTGATTACTACCTTGATGGCGGCGGTGACCACCAATATCGGGATTTTTGTGTTGCAGGCGGGTGGTTGGATCTGAAGGTTGTGGTGGGGTTGAAGGCCAATCGCAGACAAGCCAGCTCCCACATTCGACCGCATGCTCATGCTGCAACTCGGTCAAGTGTGGGAGCTGGCTTGTCGGGTCGCCGCGCCGCTGCGATAGCTATCTAACAGTCACTGCTTATCTGCCTGATACGCCTCAATCACTTCCTGAGCCGCCCGAAACGCATCAATCGCCGCCGGCACGCCCGCGTACACCGCGCAATGCAGCAGCGCTTCGCGAATCTCCTCCACCGTACACCCATTGTTCAGCGCGCCACGCACGTGGCCCTTGAGTTCCTGCGGGCACTTGAGGGCGGTAAGGGCGGCGAGCGTGATCAGGCTGCGCGTCTTCAGCGGCAGGCCTTCGCGGTTCCACACGCTGCCCCATGCGTGGTCGTTGACGAAATCCTGCAGCGGCTGGGTGAACGCGGTGGCGTTGCCCAAGGCGCGGTCGACGAACACATCGCCCATGACCTGGCGGCGCATTTCAACCCCGGTTTTTTTCTGATCGGTCATTGCGGTTCCCTCTTGTGTTGGCGGCGCCAGGCTTGCAGCGAGGTGAACAACAGGAAGGCCACCAGCGCTGGCAGGACGTAATACAGCATCAATTGTTCAAGCTGGGTGGCCAGCGGCATGCCAAAGGTGAACGACACCACATGCAGCCCATACACCAGGTACAGGCCCAGGAACACCAGGCCTTCGGCACGGGTGACCCGGTAGCCGGTATAAAACACTGGCAGGCACAACACAATCACGCCGAGCATCACCGGCAGGTCGAAGTCGAGGGCGTTGGGTGACACCGACAGTGGCGAGGGGGCCACCAGCGCGGTAAACCCAAGTACTCCAAGCAGATTGAACAGGTTGCTGCCGATCACGTTGCCCACGGCAATCTCCCGCTCGCCGCGCAGCGCGGCAATCAGCGAGGTCGCCAGGCACGGCAGCGAAGTGCCGACACCGATCAGCGTCAGGCCGATGATGCGCTCCGACAGGCCCAGATCGCTGGCTACATCCACTGCCGCACCCAGCAGCAAATGCCCGGCCAGTACCAGGATCAACAGCCCGCCGAGCATCAGCAACGCGCTGCTCAGCCAGGGCGCCCTGGCCACCGTATCCAGCGTGCGTGGGCGGCGCGAATGGCGGGTCTGGTAGTGCAGCACGCCGAGGTAGGCAACCAAAGCAAGCAGCAGCAACAGGCCGTCGAACGGTGTCAGTGTTTCATTGGCCGCCAGGGTAAACACCAGCAAGCCGGCGAAAATCATTACGGGGATGTCCAGGCGCACCAGTTGCCGCGAGACCCGCAGCGGAATGATCAACGCAGCCAGGCCCAGGGTGACGAGGGTGTTGAAGATACTGCTGCCGATCACGCTGCCCACAGCGATATCGGTATTGCCGGCCAAGGTGGCTTGCAGGCTCACGGTCATTTGCGGCGCGCTACTGCCGAAGGCGACGATGCTCAAGCCGATAATCAACGGCCGCACCTTGAGGCTGGCTGCCAGGCGCACGGCGGCGCGCACCAGGATTTCGGCGCCGACGATCAGCAGCACCAGGCCGCTGATCAGTTCGATCAGGCTCCAGGGCGAGAGGGCAGTTAATGCGGAAATGGCCAAAGCTCCCTTGATTTAGTTGCTCATGGCTTGCACGCGAACCCGTGCAGTGCCGCTGCCCAGCATACCGAGTTGTTCGGCAGCCTTGCGTGAAACGTCGATCAGGCGCCCACGGGTATGCGGGCCGCGGTCGTTGATGCGCAGCACCACGGACCTGTTGTTGTCGAGGTTGGTCACCTTGACCTGAGTGCCGAAGGGCAGGCGCCGATGGGCGGCGGTCAGGGCGTTCTGGTTGAAGGGTTCACCACTGGCGGTTCTGTTGCCATGGTGCTTGGCGCCGTAATACGAGGCGGTGCCGGTTTCGTCGTAGCCGTTGGGGTCGATGAGGCCGCTGGCGCAACCGGCCAACAGAGAGAACAGGGCCAGGAGGCCGAGTAGACGCTTCATTTTCAGCAAATCCCCAATTAAATGTGGGAGCTGGCTTGCCTGCGATACAGGCACCTCGGTATTTCAGTTGCACCGAGGCGATGCTATCGCAGGCAAGCCAGCTCCCACACAAGCCCACTCCCACAAGGGGTCCGAGTTGGGCATGAAAGCCCACCCGGACCATTTCACCGCGATCAGCCTTCGAGCTTGCTTTTCAGCAGTTCGTTCACTTGTTGCGGGTTGGCCTTGCCTTTGGAGGCTTTCATCGCCTGGCCGACAAAGAAGCCGAACATCTTGCCGCGCTTGGCTTCGTCTGCCGCACGGTATTGCTCGACCTGTTCGGCGTTGGCCGCCAGCATCTCATCGAGTACGGCCGAAATCGCGCCGCTGTCGGTGACTTGCTTGAGGCCGCGCTTCTCGATGATTTCGTCCGCACTGCCTTCGCCGCTGGCCATCGCTTCAAACACGGTCTTGGCGATTTTGCCGGAGATGGTGTTGTCCTTGATGCGCAGCAGCATGCCGCCCAGTTGCTCGGCGGTAACAGGCGCATCGTCGATTTCCAGGCCCTGTTTGTTCAACAGGCTGCCCAGCTCAACCATCACCCAGTTGGCCGCCAGTTTGGCGTCGCCGGCGATGCTCACGACTTTTTCGAAGTAGTTGGCTTGCTCACGGCTGGACGCCAACACGCTGGCATCGTAGACCGACAAGCCGAACTGCGCCTGGAAGCGCTCGCGTTTCTGCTGCGGCAATTCCGGCAGGGTGGCGCGGATGTCATTGAGGAACGAGTCCTCAAGCACCACCGGCAACAGGTCCGGGTCGGGGAAGTAACGGTAGTCGTTGGCTTCCTCTTTGCTGCGCATGGCGCGGGTTTCGTCTTTGTTCGGATCGTAAAGGCGCGTTTGCTGGATCACCCTGCCGCCGTCTTCGATCAGCTCGATCTGGCGACGCACTTCGCTGTTGATCGCCTTTTCGATGAAGCGGAACGAGTTGACGTTCTTGATCTCGCAGCGGGTGCCGAACTCGACCTGGCCTTTTGGCCGGATCGACACGTTGCAGTCGCAACGCAGCGAGCCTTCGGCCATGTTGCCATCGCAGATGCCCAGGTAGCGCACCAGCGCGTGGATCGTCTTGACGTAGGCCACGGCTTCCTTGGCGCTGCGCATGTCCGGCTCGGACACGATTTCCAGCAACGGTGTGCCGGCGCGGTTCAGGTCGATACCGGTGGCACCTGGGAATTCTTCGTGCAGGCTCTTGCCGGCGTCTTCTTCCAAGTGCGCGCGGGTCACGCCGACACGTTTGATGGTGCCGTCTTCCAGCGGTATGTCCAGGTAGCCCTTGCCGACGATCGGCAGCTCCATCTGGCTGATCTGGTAGCCCTTGGGCAGGTCCGGGTAGAAGTAGTTCTTGCGCGCGAACACGTTGTGCTGGCCGATCTCGGCGTCAATCGCCAGGCCGAACATCACCGCCATGCGCACCGCTTCCTGGTTCAGCACCGGCAATACGCCGGGCATGCCCAGGTCAACCAGGCTGGCCTGGGTGTTGGGTTCTGCACCGAACGTGGTGGCGCTACCGGAGAAAATCTTCGATTGGGTGGCGAGCTGGGTATGAATCTCCAGCCCGATCACAACTTCCCATTGCATAGTGTTCTCCTCAGAAGCCGGTAGGGGTGCGAGTGTGCCAGTCGGTGTTCAACTGGTACTGGTGCGCCACATTGAGCAGGCGGCCTTCCTGGAAATACGGGGCGAGCAATTGCACGCCGACCGGCAGGCCATCGACGAAGCCGGCGGGCATGGACAAGCCCGGCAAGCCCGCGAGGTTGGCGGTAATGGTGTACAGGTCTTCCAGGTACTCGGCGATCGGGTCGCCGGTCTTGGCGCCGATCTTCCAGGCCGGGTTTGGCGTGGTTGGGCCGAGGATCACATCGACTTCTTCAAAGGCCGCCATGAAGTCGTTCTTGATCAGGCGACGGATTTTTTGCGCCTTGAGGTAGTACGCGTCGTAGTAGCCGGCCGACAGGGCGTAGGCACCGACCATGATCCGGCGTTGTACTTCGCTGCCGAAGCCTTCGCCACGCGAGCGTTTGTACAGGTCGGTGAGGTCTTTCGGGTTTTCGCAGCGATAGCCGAAACGTACGCCGTCGAAACGCGACAGGTTCGAGGAGGCTTCAGCCGGGGCGATCACGTAGTACGCAGGAATCGCGTGCTGGTTGTTCGGCAGGCTGATTTCCTTGATCACGGCGCCGAGCTTTTCCAGTTCCTTGACGCTGTTGTGGACCAGCTCGGCGATACGCGGGTCGAGGCCGGCGCTGAAATACTCTTTCGGCACGCCGATGCGCAGGCCTTTGATCGACGTATTCAGGCTGGCGCTGTAGTCCGGCACGGGCTCATCGATGCTGGTGGAGTCCTGTTTATCGAACCCTGCCATACCTTGTAACAATATTGCGCAGTCTTCGGCAGTGCGTGCCAATGGGCCGCCCTGATCGAGGCTGGAGGCGTAGGCGATCATGCCCCAACGGGAAACGCGACCGTAGGTCGGCTTCAAGCCAGTGAGGTTGGTGAACGCGGCGGGCTGACGGATCGAGCCACCGGTGTCGGTCGCGGTAGCCGCCGGCAGGAAGCGCGCGGCAACGGCCGCCGCCGAACCACCCGACGAGCCGCCTGGCACGTGTTTCAAGTTCCACGGGTTTTTCACCGCGCCGTAGTAGCTCGACTCGTTGGCCGAACCCATGGCGAACTCGTCCATGTTGGTCTTGCCCAGGGTCACGGCCCCGGCGGCAGCCAGCTTGGACACCACGGTGGCGTCGTAGGGCGCTTTAAAGTTGTCGAGCATCTTCGAGCCGCAGCTGGTGCGAATGCCCTGGGTGCAGAACAGGTCTTTGTGGGCGATCGGTGCGCCCAGCAGCGCGCCATTCTCACCATCGGCGCGACGCACGTCGGCGGCCTTGGCCTGGCTCAGGGCCAGTTCTTCGGTGAGGCTGATGAAGCTGTTGACCTTGGGATCGTGCTCGGCGATGCGCGCAAGCAGGGTCTTGGTCAGCTCTTCGGAAGAAAACTTTTTGTCGGCGAGACCGCGGGCGATCTCGGCCAGAGTCATGTGATGCATTGCAGGCTCTTTCCCTTTAGTCGATGACTTTCGGAACCAGGTACAGGCCGTTTTCGACCGCTGGCGCGATGGACTGGTAGGCCTCGCGATTATTACGCTCGGTCACAACGTCTGCGCGCAGGCGCTGGCTGGCTTCCAGTGGGTGAGCCAGGGGCTCGATGCCGTCGGTATTGACGGCCTGCATTTGGTCGACCAGCCCGAGAATGCTGTTCAGGGCTGCGGTGGTCTGTGGAAGATCGGCTTCAACCAGGTCCAAGTGGGCCAGGTGAGCGATTTTTTCCACGTCGGAGCGTTCAAGCGCCATGGGATTCTCCAGTGGAAAACAGAACGGAGGGCGTCCGTGTGTTAGATTGTCGGAACACTACCGCATTTCTACGGTCATAAGGCCGCGATTGTGGGGGTTGGTGCACAGAAAGTCGGCCAATTTAGCACATTGGCGCCTTGCCCAAAATCCCTGTCGTTGTTAGAGTTTGCCGCACTTTTTTACCCACGCGTTGCCTAGGGTCCTTTCCCCATGTTCAAGAAACTGCGTGGCATGTTTTCCAGCGATCTTTCCATTGACCTGGGCACTGCCAACACCCTTATTTACGTGCGCGAGCGCGGTATCGTTCTGAATGAGCCATCGGTTGTGGCCATTCGGACCCATGGTAATCAGAAAAGTGTCGTTGCCGTTGGCACCGAGGCCAAGCGTATGCTCGGCCGAACACCAGGCAATATTGCTGCCATTCGTCCGATGAAAGATGGCGTGATCGCCGACTTCAGTGTCTGCGAGAAGATGCTGCAGTACTTCATCAATAAGGTTCACGAAAACAGCTTTCTGCAGCCCAGCCCTCGTGTGCTGATCTGCGTTCCGTGCAAGTCCACCCAGGTTGAGCGTCGTGCCATCCGTGAATCGGCCCTTGGCGCCGGTGCCCGTGAAGTGTTCCTGATCGAAGAACCAATGGCTGCTGCGATCGGTGCTGGCCTGCCGGTTGAAGAAGCGCGCGGTTCGATGGTGGTGGATATCGGTGGTGGTACCACTGAAATCGCCCTGATCTCCCTGAACGGTGTGGTGTATGCCGAATCCGTGCGTGTAGGCGGCGACCGCTTCGACGAAGCGATCATCACTTATGTACGTCGTAACTACGGCAGCCTGATCGGCGAATCCACCGCCGAGCGCATCAAGCAGGAAATCGGCACCGCTTACCCGGGCGGCGAAGTTCGCGAAGTTGATGTTCGCGGTCGCAACCTGGCCGAAGGCGTTCCACGTGCTTTCACCCTGAACTCCAATGAAGTGCTGGAAGCTCTGCAAGAGTCCCTGGCCACCATCGTTCAGGCCGTGAAGAGCGCACTGGAGCAATCGCCTCCGGAACTGGCTTCCGATATCGCCGAGCGTGGCCTGGTGCTGACCGGTGGTGGCGCCTTGCTGCGCGACCTCGACAAGCTGCTGGCCCAGGAAACCGGTCTGCCGGTGATCGTCGCCGAAGACCCGCTGACCTGCGTCGCCCGTGGCGGTGGCCGTGCACTGGAAATGATGGATAAACACACCATGGACCTGCTCTCCAGCGAATAAGATCGCTTGGATGGTTCATGCTTCGCCCGCAGGCAGCACTTTGCAGTGTTGCCTGTTGGCGTTTATCTTCTTCAATCTGCATCCAGGCCGGTTTGATGCCGTATGAATAAAGAGAACATTTGCCTGGGAGGAGCGGATTATTAAACCGCTTTTCGCCAAAGGCCCCTCATTGGGCGTGCGCTTATTGGTGCTGGTCGTGCTTTCGGTCGCGCTGATGGTGGTCGATGCCCGCTTTGCACTGCTCAAGCCCGTGCGCAGCCAGATGTCGCTGGTGTTGATGCAGACTTACTGGATCACCGACCTGCCGCAACGTCTCTACCAGGGCGTGGCCAGCCAATTCGGCAGCCGCACTGAGCTGGTCGCCGAGAACGAAAAACTCAAGACTGAAAACCTGCTGTTGCAGGGGCGCATGCAAAAGCTGGCGGCCCTCACCGAGCAGAACGTTCGGCTGCGTGAGTTGCTCAATTCCTCCGCACTGGTCAACGAGAAGGTGGAAGTGGCCGAGTTGATCGGCATGGACCCTAACCCGTTTACCCACCGCATCATCATCAACAAAGGTGAGCGCGACGGTGTGGTCCTCGGCCAGCCGGTGCTTGATGCCCGTGGCCTGATGGGTCAGGTGGTCGAGTTGATGCCCTACACCTCGCGTGTATTGTTGTTGACGGACACGACTCACAGCATCCCCGTGCAGGTGAACCGTAACGGCTTGCGCGCCATTGCCAGCGGCACCGGTAACCCGGAGCGTCTGGAGTTGCGTCATGTGGCGGACACTGCCGACATCAAGGAAGGCGACCTGCTGGTCAGCTCCGGCTTGGGCCAGCGCTTCCCGGCGGGTTACCCAGTGGCGACGGTCAAGGAAGTGATCCACGATTCCGGCCAGCCCTTCGCCATTGTACGTGCCGTGCCGACTGCCGCCTTGAACCGCAGCCGTTACCTGCTGCTGGTCTTCAGCGACAACCGCACGCCGGAAGAGCGTGCCAACGACGCCGCTCAGGCGCAGGAAGCGGAAGACAAGCAGAACGGCGCTGCGCCGACCATTCCTGCCACGGTGCCAAAACCTGCGTTCGTGGGGCCGCCAGCCCCTGTGGCCGCCGCGGCAGCGCCAGTGGCAACGCCAGTCAAACCTGCGGCCCACAACGCTCGCCCGGCCAAACCGGCTGCGGCCAAGCCACCCGCGACGACGCCAACTGCTGCAACTCCGGCGGTTAAACCGCCTGCTGCTACCACCCCGGCAGCCCGGCCAGCGGCCGCAGCCCCGGCCACCACACGGCAGAGGGAGGAATAATGGCCGGTACTCATTCGCACAATGGCTGGATCGTCTGGCTGACCTTCGCCGTCGGCCTGCTGCTCAGCGTTTCGCCGTTACCGCAATTCATGGAAGTCCTGCGTCCTTTATGGCTGGCCCTGCTGCTGGCGTTCTGGTCGCTGACCTTGCCGCATAAAGTCGGAATGGTCACCGCAATGTGCCTGGGCTTGGCGGAAGATGTGCTCTATGGCACTTTGCTCGGTCAGAATGCGTTGATCCTGACCCTGATTACTTTTCTGGTGCTGTCGTTGCAGCAGCGCTTGCGCATGTTCCCGATGTGGCAGCAGTGCCTGGTGATCCTGGTGATCTTCGGCCTGGCGCAGTTGGTGCAACTGTGGCTCAGCGCCTTGACCGGTAACCGCCAGCCAACCCTGGCGTTGGTGCTGCCTGCGCTGGTCAGTGCATTGCTGTGGCCATGGGTCAGTTTTGGTCTGCGTGGGTTACTTCGTCGCTATAAAATCAATTGAATGGATTGCGAGGCTCTGCCTGGTTATCGAACCCTACAGGGAGAGTCTGCAATGAATTTGCTTTATCTGGCCTCGGGTTCCCCAAGGCGGCGTGAATTGCTGACCCAGATCGGTGTGCCCTTCACCGTGGTCAGCGCCGCCATTGATGAAACGCCTCTTACAAACGAATCTGCTGTTGCCTACGTCGAGCGCCTTGCGCGCGGCAAGGCCACGGCGGGTTTTGCTGCGCTTGAAAAAACGGCGGGCGCCTGCGTTTTAGGCGCCGACACGGCTGTGATCGTGGAGGGTCATATCCTCGGCAAACCGATGGATCAAGCGGATGCCTTGGCCATGTTGATGGCTTTGGCAGGGCGTGAACATGAAGTGCTCACGGCCATTGCGCTCACCGACGGCGAGCGCTGCGAAACCCGATGTGTAAGCAGTCGCGTACTGTTTCGCGGGATTTCTGTCGAGGAGGCTACGACCTACTGGCACAGTGGCGAACCTCAGGACAAAGCTGGCGGCTATGCTATCCAAGGGCTCGGGTCGGTGTTTGTCGCCGGGCTCAATGGCAGTTACTCCGCCGTGGTTGGCCTGCCGGTGTGCGAAACCGCGCAACTGCTCGAGCAATTCGGCATACCCTGTTGGCAAAACCTTACCGCGCGCTGAACGCCTTACTTGCGCGCCAAGCCTTAAGCGATCGGTCACTATTGTGAAAACGCCTGAACGAGACCCAGCCATGAGTGAAGAGATTCTGATCAATATCACGCCGATGGAATCGCGCGTGGCGGTGGTAGAGAACGGTGTTCTGCAAGAAGTGCACGTCGAGCGCACGCAGAAGCGCGGCATTGTCGGCAATATTTATAAAGGCAAAGTGGTGCGCGTGTTGCCGGGGATGCAGGCTGCATTCGTCGATATCGGCCTGGACCGCGCCGCGTTCATCCATGCTTCGGAAATCTCCCTGCGCGAAGGCCCTGCGGTCGAAAGCATCAGTGCGTTGGTGCACGAAGGGCAGAGCCTGGTGGTGCAAGTCACCAAGGACCCCATCGGTTCCAAGGGCGCGCGGTTGACGACTCAGTTGTCGATTCCTTCGCGTTACCTGGTGTACATGCCGCGTACTGCTCACGTCGGCATTTCCTTGAAGATCGAAGACGAAGCCGAGCGCGAGCGCCTGAAAAAGGTGGTCAGCGACTGCGTGGCTGCCGAGGGCATCAAGGAAGCGGGTGGCTTCATCCTGCGCACCGCCGCAGAAGGCGCCGGCGCCGATGAAATCCTCATGGACATCCGTTACCTGCGACGCCTCTGGGATCAGATCGGCGCGCAGATCAAAACCATCGGCGCACCCAGCGTCATCTATGAAGACTTGGGCCTGGCCCTGCGCACCCTGCGCGATCTGGTCAGCCCGAAGATCGAGAAAATTCGCATCGACTCGCGGGAAACCTTCCAGCGCACCACGCAGTTTGTCGCCGAACTGATGCCTGAAATTGCCGATCGCCTGGAACATTACCCTGGTGAACGGCCGATTTTTGACCTGTATGGCGTCGAAGACGAAATCCAGAAAGCCTTGGAACGCAAGGTGCCGCTCAAGTCCGGCGGCTATCTGGTGGTGGACCCGGCGGAAGCCATGACCACCATCGACGTCAACACCGGTGCGTTCGTGGGGCATCGCAACCTTGAAGAGACCATCTTCAAGACCAACCTCGAAGCGGCTACCGCGATTGCCCGCCAGATGCGCCTGCGCAACCTGGGCGGCATCATCATCATCGACTTCATCGACATGGAAGACGAAGAGCATCAGCGTCAGGTGCTGCGTACCCTCGAGAAGCAGCTGGAGCGCGATCACGCCAAGACCAATATCATCGGCATCACCGAGCTTGGCCTGGTGCAGATGACCCGCAAGCGTACCCGCGAAAGCCTCGAACAAGTGCTCTGCGAGCCTTGCAGCAGCTGCCAGGGGCGGGGCAAGTTGAAGACCCCAGAAACGGTTTGCTACGAGATTTTCCGCGAAATCTTACGGGAGGCGCGTGCCTATCAGGCCGAAGGTTATAGAGTGCTCGCCAACCAGAAAGTGGTCGATCGGTTGCTGGACGAGGAGTCTGGTAACGTCGCCGAATTGGAAGGTTTTATCGGGCGCACCATTCGCTTCCAGGTCGAAACCATGTATTCACAGGAACAATACGACGTGGTGCTGCTCTGATCCCCAATCGCTTTCTTTCTTCGAGACCGGCAGACCTTGATCTGCCGTCCGCTAATTGCCTTGAGGGTCGCCTGACATGGAGCGTCTGAAACGCTTTTTTGCCGCTTTGACCCGCTGGGGCCTTGGCTTGTGCGCCTTGCTGCTGGTACTGGCGGCGGTGTACGTGAGCCTGGGTCGTGAACTCACCCCGTTGGTGGCCGAATACCGCGCCGAAATCGAAGCCAAGGCCCAGGCCGCGGTGGATATGCCTGTGCGCATCGGTAGCCTGGAAGGGCGCTGGAGCGGTTTCGCACCGATATTGCTGGCCCACGATGTGATGGTCGGCGAGGGCAGCAGTGCCTTGCGCCTGGACCAGGTTGAAGTGGTACCGGCTATCTGGGCCAGCCTGATGGCGCGCGAGGTGCGCATTGCCCACTTGGAAGTCAGCGGGTTGCAGTTGAGCTTCAAGGAAGACAAGGACGGCCACTGGGCGCTGCAAGGCCTGCCGGTACAAGATGATCAGCCGCTGGACCCGGAGCAGTTGCTGACACGCATGCAGATGGTCAAGCGCGTGTCGGTGCTCGATAGCCAGGTCACGCTGCAACCGTTCGCTCAGGCGCCGCTGACCCTGACATACGTGGGCCTTAGCCTGCACACCGGCGCCACGCGCCAACGCCTCGACGCCCGCCTGACCTTGCCGGACGGCCAGCCACTGGCCGTGAGCCTGCGCACGCGTATCCGCGCGAGCGAATGGAAAGACGCGCAGGTCCAGGCCTACCTGAGCCTTCCCCAGAGCGACTGGGCCAAATGGATCCCGGCCAAGCTGACCCAGCAATGGAAGCTTTCGCAATTCAAGGCGGGCGGTGAGTTCTGGCTCGACTGGGCCAAGGGTACCGTGCAAAACGCCGTGGTGCGCCTCAACTCGCCTCAGGTGAAGGGCAGCTACGCTGACCGCAAACCGGTGCATATCGAAAACCTTGCCCTCACGGCTTACCTGCAACGCAGTGATACCGGCCTTAAAGTGCTGTTTGATTCGCTGGCGATGAACATCGGTGAGACGCGCTGGGAATCACGCCTGCAATTGCAACAGAGCCTGGCCACCGATACCGCTCTGGAAGTCTGGAAGCTGCAGGCCGACCGCCTCGACCTGACCCCGATCACGCCGCTGCTAAATGCCTTGGCACCCTTGCCGGAAGGCGTTGCCAAGACCATTGAACACCTGAAGGCCACTGGCGTGCTGCGTAACGTGCTGGTGGATTTGCGTCCCCAGGACACCACTGACCAAAAGGTCAGCTTTGCCGCCAACCTTGAGCGTATCGGCTTTAATGCCTACTTCGGCGCACCGGCTGCGCGGAACGTGTCCGGCAGCATCAGCGGCGACTTGGGCCACGGCGAGTTGCGCATGGACAGCAAGGACTTTTCCTTGCACTTGGACCCGATCTTCGCCAAGCCATGGCAGTACATCCAGGCCAATGCGCGCCTGACATGGAAGCTGGATAAGGAAGGTTTCACCCTGATCGCACCGTACATCAAAGTGCTGGGCGAAGAGGGCAAGGTCGCTGCGGACTTCCTGATTCGCCTGCATTTCGACCACAGCCAGGAAGACTACATGGACCTGCGGGTCGGCATGGTCGATGGCGACGGGCGCTTCACGGCCAAGTATTTGCCGGCCGTGTTAAGCCCGTCCTTGGATGAGTGGCTGCGCACGGCGATTCTCAAAGGCGCGGTTGACGAAGGTTTCTTCCAGTACCAAGGCTCGCTGAACCACGACGCGCTGCCGGCTGCACGCAATATCAGCTTGTTCTTCAAGGTGCATGATGCCGAACTGGCGTTCCAGCCGGGTTGGCCGCACGTAAGTAAGGTCAATGGCGAAGTGTTTGTCGAGGAGAGCGGTGTGCGTATCCTGGCGAGCAAGGGCCAGTTACTCGACACCAAGGTCAAGGACATCTACGTCAATATTCCTCATGCGCCTGCCGGCCAAGACAGCCACCTGCTGATTACCGGTGGGTTTGCTGGCGGCTTGGGCGATGGCTTGAAGATCCTCCAGGAAGCGCCGATAGGCACCGGTTCGACCTTCGCCGGTTGGAAGGGCGAGGGCGACCTGCAAGGCAAACTGGACCTGGACATTGCGCTGGTCAAAGGCGCCGATCCGAAGATCGTGGTGGACTTCCAGACCGACAAGTCCCGCCTGCAATTGGCCGAGCCGACCCTGGACCTGACCCAGCTCAAAGGCAATTTCCGCTTCGACAGCGCCAAAGGCCTGAGTGGCCAGAACATCTCGGCCCAGGCGTTCGACCGGCCGATCACTGCGCAGATTTTTGCCGATGGCAAACCGGGCAAAATCAGTACGCGCGTCAGCGCCAAGGGCCAGGTCACGGTCAAGCGCCTGACGGATTGGTTAAAAGTCAGCCAGCCGCTGCCGGTGTCCGGTGATATCCCTTACCAATTGCAACTGACCCTGGACGGCGCCGACAGCCAACTGATGGTCAGCTCCACCATGAAGGGCGTAGCAGTGGATCTGCCGGCACCGTTTGGCATGCCTGCCAGTCAGGGCCGTGACAGCGTGTTCCGTATGACCTTGCAGGGCGCCGAGCGGCGCTACTGGTTTGATTACGGCGAGCTGGCGAGCTTTACCTTTGCCTCGCCTCCAGACAAGTTCAATGACGGTCGTGGGGAATTGTTCCTTGGCGATGGCGCTGCCTTGTTGCCGGCTAGCAAAGGCCTACGTATTCGCGGCGTGCTGTCGGAGCTGGACATCGACCCGTGGAAAAAACTGGTAAACCGCTACGCCGGCAATGATCCGGGCGGCAGTGCCAAGCAACTGCTCAGTGGCGCTGATTTCAAGGTGGGCAAGTTGACTGGCTTCGGTACCCAGTTTGATCGGGTCAACTTGCAACTGGGTCGCAAGCCGGCTGCGTGGGGTTTGCAGTTTGACAGCCAGCAAGCCAAAGGCGCGGTAAACCTGCCGGATGCCAAGGGTGCGCCTATTGCGATCAACTTGCAGTACGTGAAATTGCCGGCGGTGGACCCGACGGTGCAGGCGAATGAGAACGCGCCGGACCCGTTGGCTGATATTGATCCCAAAGACATTCCGGCACTGGATATCGCCATCGATCAATTGTTCCAGGGGCCTGATCTGATAGGTGCCTGGTCGCTGAAGATCCGCCCAACCGCCAAGGGCCTGGCCTTCAACAACCTGGACCTGGGCCTCAAAGGCATGCAGCTCAAGGGTGCCGGTGGTTGGGAAGGCGCGCCGGGTGACAGCAGCAGTTGGTACAAAGGCCGCCTGGATGGCAAGAACATCGCCGATGTGCTCAAGGGCTGGGGCTTTGCGCCGACCGTGACGAGTGAAGACTTCCATCTGGACGTGGACGGTCGCTGGCCGGGTTCGCCAGCCTGGGTCGGGCCCAAGCGTTTCTCCGGTAGCCTGGACGCTGCATTCCGCAAAGGCCAGTTCGTTGAAGTGGAAGGCGGCGCCCAGGCCCTGCGGGTATTTGGTTTGCTCAACTTCAACTCCATCGGTCGCCGTTTGCGCCTGGACTTCTCGGACTTGCTCGGCAAAGGCTTGAGCTATGACCGGGTCAAAGGCTTGCTGGCGGCCAGTAATGGCGTGTTCGTGACCCGTGAGCCGATCACCATGACCGGGCCATCCACTAACCTTGAGCTCAATGGCACGCTGGACCTGGTGGCCGACCGGGTCGACGCCAAGTTGCTGGTCACATTGCCGGTGACCAACAACCTGCCGATTGCCGCATTGATTGTCGGTGCGCCGGCCATTGGTGGCGCGCTGTTCCTGATCGACAAGTTGATCGGCGACCGTGTGTCGCGCTTCGCCAGTGTGCAATACAAGGTGCAAGGTCCATGGAAGGATCCAAAAATCACCTTCGACAAGCCATTTGAAAAACCAAACTGAGAGCCTGTGGAGTAGCATGGCCGCATGCCCTTTACGGAGTGTTGGCCTATGTCCTTTGCGGTAATTCAAATGGTCAGCCAGAGTGACGTCCTGGCCAACCTGGCTCAGGCCCGGCGCTTGCTGGAGCAAGCGGCGGCGGGCGGTGCGAAGCTGGCGGTACTGCCGGAAAACTTCGCCGCCATGGGCCGTCGTGACGTCGCCGACATTGGTCGCGCCGAAGCCTTGGGCGAAGGCCCGATCCTGCCGTGGTTGAAACAGGCCGCCCGCGACCTCACCTTATGGATAGTGGCCGGCACATTGCCGTTGCCGCCTAAGGACCAACCGAACGCCAAATCCAACGCCTGCTCGCTCTTGATCGATGATCGGGGTGAAATCGTCGCCCGTTACGACAAACTGCACCTGTTCGATGTCGACGTGGCGGATGCTCGAGGTCGTTATCGCGAATCCGACGACTATGCTTTCGGTGGCAATGTTGTCGTGGCGGACACGCCGGTGGGGCGCTTGGGCCTGACGGTATGCTACGACTTGCGGTTCCCCGAGTTGTACAGCGAATTGCGTGCGGCGGGGGCTGAATTGATTACCGCGCCCTCGGCCTTTACGGCGGTGACCGGCGCTGCACATTGGGATGTGCTGATTCGTGCGCGAGCCATCGAAACCCAGTGCTACCTGCTGGCAGCCGCCCAAGGCGGCGTACACCCAGGCCCACGGGAAACCTTTGGCCACGCAGCAATTGTCGACCCTTGGGGGCGCGTGCTGACACAACAGGATCAAGGCGAAGCGGTGTTGTTGGCCGAACGCGATAGCAGTGAACAGGCGTCGATACGGGCGCGCATGCCGGTGGTCAACCATCGGCGCTTTTTCTCGCAGGGCGCGCAGCGGCCTGCTTCGGAACGATGAATTTAAGGCCAAACCTATGAGCGAGTTGTTGTCCTCAGTCAGTGAACACCTCCTGGCACCCGGTGGCGTGACCATCGAAAGCTTGCAAACCGTGCTCGGCGATCTGGCCGGGCCAGGTATCGACGCGGCCGACCTGTATTTCCAAGGGCAGATTTCCGAGTCTTGGGCCCTCGAAGACGGCATCGTCAAGGAAGGCAGCTTCAACCTTGATCAAGGTGTGGGCGTGCGCGCGCAATCTGGTGAGAAGACCGGGTTTGCCTACAGCAACGCCATTACCCTTGAAGCCCTGGGCCTGGCGGCGCGTGCGGCACGCTCGATCTCCCGCGCCGGCCAGAACGGCACGGTGCAGGCATTCAGCACCCAGGATGTGGCTCAGTTGTACGCGCCGGATAACCCTCTGGAAGTGATCAGCCGTGCGGAAAAGGTCGACTTGCTCAAGCGTATTGATGCGGCCACCCGTGCCCTCGACCCGCGTATCCAGCAAGTCACCGTGAGCATGGCCGGTGTGTGGGAGCGCATTCTTGTGGCGTCCACCGACGGCGGGTTGGCGGCGGATGTACGGCCGCTGGTGCGGTTCAATGTCAGTGTGATCGTCGAGCAGAACGGTCGCCGCGAGCGCGGTGGCCATGGCGGCGGCGGGCGCACCGACTACCGTTATTTCCTCACTGAAGACCGCGCCATGGGCTACGCCCGCGAAGCGCTGCGCCAGGCACTGGTCAACCTTGAAGCCATTCCGGCGCCAGCCGGTACCTTGCCGGTGGTACTGGGCTCGGGCTGGTCTGGGGTTTTGCTGCACGAAGCGGTGGGCCACGGCCTGGAAGGCGACTTCAACCGCAAGGGCAGTTCCGCCTACAGCGGGCGCATGGGCGAGATGGTCGCGTCCAAGCTGTGCACCATTGTCGATGACGGCACCCTGGCCGGTCGTCGTGGTTCGCTGAGCATCGACGACGAAGGCACGCCGACCGAGTGCACCACGCTGATTGAAAACGGTGTGCTCAAGGGTTACATGCAAGACAAGCTCAACGCCCGCCTGATGGGCGTGGCGCGTACTGGTAACGGCCGCCGCGAGTCCTACGCTCACCTGCCGATGCCGCGTATGACCAACACCTACATGCTCGGTGGCGAAAGCGACCCGGCGGAAATCATCGCCTCGGTAAAACGCGGGATCTACTGCGCCAACCTCGGCGGCGGCCAAGTGGACATCACCAGCGGCAAATTTGTGTTCTCCACCAGCGAGGCGTACCTGATCGAAGACGGCAAGATTACCGCGCCGGTCAAAGGGGCAACGTTGATTGGTAACGGGCCAGAAGCCATGAGCAAGGTGTCGATGGTCGGTAACGACCTGTCGCTGGACAGCGGCGTGGGCACGTGCGGTAAAGATGGGCAGTCGGTGCCGGTCGGCGTTGGTCAGCCAACCTTGAAGATTGATGCGATCACCGTGGGTGGCACGGGGTCGTAAAAGGTGGAGCTTCGGGTGGCGCAGAACGCCACCCGGGGAAGAGGATCAGCGCAGGCCGCGTTGAGTCTCGTCCAGCTCACGGATGTACTTGAAAATTTTACGGCTGGTGGCCGGAGCCTTGTTTTGCGCCAGTTCGTGCTGGGCCTGACGGATCAGGGAGCGCAGTTGCTGGCGGTCCGCGTCCGGGTAGTCCAACACGAACTTCTCCAATACAGCGTCATCGCCCGAAATCAGGCGGTCACGCCAACGTTCCAGGTTGTGGAAACGTTCGTTGTATTGGCGAGTGGAGGCATCGAGTTGATCGAGCAGGGTCAGAATGGCGTCAGTGTCCTGATCGCGCATCAGTTTGCCGATAAACATGATGTGCCGTTTACGCGCGATATTCGCGGTGTGCTTAGGTGCATCAGCCAGGGCCCGGCGCATTTCGTCGGTCAGTGGCAGTTTTGCAACCAAGTCAGGCTTGAGCGTTGTAAGGCGCTCGCCAAGGTCAACCAGAGCATGCAGCTCGCGTTTGACCTGGGTTTTGCTTTTCTCCCCATCGAGGGAGTCGTCGTAAGAATCAACCATGGTGGCAGTCCGCAAAGAAACGCCGCCATGATAACCAGTCGGGGGCCGCTTGTCCGGCCCGGTCGCTCGATGGCCTTAACCGAAAGCAGAATTTGAGTGGAGAAAACCATGAGTGCAGCCCAAAGCGTCGGTCCGCAAGCGTTACCGGCACTGCAGGAACAAGTCGAGCAGATCCTTGCCGAGGCCAAGCGCCAGGGGGCCAGCGCCTGTGAAGTGGCGGTGTCGCTGGAGCAGGGGCTGTCGACGTCGGTGCGCCAGCGGGAAGTGGAAACCGTCGAATTCAATCGCGACCAGGGTTTTGGTATCACCTTGTATGTAGGGCAGCGCAAGGGCTCGGCGAGTACGTCGGCCAGCGGGCCCGAAGCGATTCGCGAGACGGTCGCCGCTGCGTTGGCGATTGCCAAGCACACCTCCGAAGATGAAAGCTCAGGCTTGGCTGACAAGGCACTGATGGCCAAGGACTTGAAGGATTTCGATCTGTTTCACACTTGGGACATCACGCCTGAACAGGCTATCGAGCAGGCGCTGATCTGCGAAGCTGCAGCGTTTGATGCTGATCCTCGCATCAAGAATGCTGACGGCACCACCTTGAGTACCCATCAGGGCTGCCGCGTGTATGGCAACAGCCACGGGTTTATCGGTGGTTACGCCTCCACTCGCCATAGCCTGAGCTGCGTGATGATTGCCGAGGCCGATGGCCAGATGCAGCGTGATTACTGGTATGACGTGAGCCGCCAAGGCGAATTGCTGGCTGACCCGGTCAGCATTGGCCAGCGCGCAGCCCAGCGCGCGGCGAGCCGCCTGGGCGCGCGCCCGGTACCGACCTGTGAAGTGCCGGTGCTGTTTTCGGCAGAGCTGGCCGGCGGGTTGTTCGGCAGCTTCCTGGGCGCGATTTCCGGCGGCAACCTCTACCGCAAGTCTTCGTTCCTTGAGGGCGCAATCGGCCAGAAACTGTTTCCTGAGTGGCTGACCATTGATGAGCGCCCGCACCTGATGCGCGCCATGGGCAGTTCGGCGTTCGACGGTGATGGCCTGGCCACTTATGCCAAACCGTTTGTCGAAAAGGGCGAGTTGGTCTCCTACGTTCTCGGTACTTACGCTGGCCGCAAGCTTGGCCTGCCAAGCACCGCCAACGCCGGTGGCGTGCACAACCTGTTCGTGACCCATGGCGACGAAGACCAGGCGGCGTTGCTGCGTCGTATGGGCCGTGGCCTGCTGGTGACCGAACTGATGGGCAGTGGCCTGAATATGGTCACCGGTGATTATTCCCGCGGCGCGGCGGGTTTCTGGGTAGAAAACGGCGAAATTCAATTCGCCGTGCAGGAAGTCACCATCGCCGGCAACATGCGCGACATGTTCAAGCAGATCGTTGCCGTGGGTAACGACCTGGAACTGCGCAGCAACATTCGCACCGGTTCGGTGTTGATCGAGCGGATGACTGTCGCCGGCAGCTAATCACTCTCGCGCTCAAAAAAAGGCACGCCATCGTACAGATGGCGTGCCTTTTTTTATGGCCGAGTCACAGGTGGATTAACGTGCTGTACTTGTTTTGATTCTCAATATCATTTAATAATAAATATCATTATCGAATGAGTGTGGATCATGAGTTCTGTCCTGCATGAGGATCCGTACCTGGAAAGCTGGCGCTGGATGAGTCGTCAGATTCGCTGCGGCCTCGATCCCAATGAACCTCGCCTGATCGAACATTACCTCAATGAGGGTCGGTACCTGGCGTGTTGCACCGCGACCCATCCGTGGACGATCGCCGAAACCTCATTGCGCCTGCTGATCGACACCGCCCGCGATATCGCCTTGCCCTGGCATTGGCGCTCCATGTGCCTGGACCAGGCGTGGCGCCCGCTGCGCGACCTGGAAAACCTCTCCCGCTGTGCCTGCCGCCTTAAGCGCTGGCAGGCCTTTGCCTGGCAATTGGCGACCTGCGAATTGCTGCCTTCCATTTCTGTTTCTGACCTGGTGCAAGGATCTTCCGATGAGTAACACCCGTATCGAACGCGACAGCATGGGCGAACTGCAAGTACCGGCCGAGGCCTTGTATGGCGCACAAACCCAGCGCGCGGTGAACAACTTTCCGATCAGCAACCAACGCATGCCGGCGCAATTCATCCGCGCCCTGATCCTGGCCAAAGCCGCTGCGGCCAAGGCCAACGTCGACCTAAAGCAGATCAGCGAAGGGCAGGGCAAAGCCATTGTCGATGCCGCCCAGGGCTTGCTGGAGGGCGATTACATGCCGCACTTCCCGGTGGATATCTTCCAGACCGGCTCCGGCACCAGCTCCAACATGAACGCCAACGAAGTGATTGCGACCCTGGCCACACGTTTGTTGGGCGAGGCGGTCAACCCTAACGACCACGTGAACTGCGGCCAAAGCAGCAACGACATCATTCCCACCACCATCCACGTCAGTGCCGCCTTGGTGCTGCATGAGCAAACGCTGCCGGCGCTGTTGCACTTGGTGCAGGTGATCGAGCAAAAGGCCGAGCAAGTGCATCCGTTCATCAAGACCGGCCGCACCCACTTGATGGACGCCATGCCGGTGCGCATGAGCCAGGTGCTCAACGGCTGGGCGCAGCAGCTCAAGGCCAATATCGGTCACTTGCAGGACTTGCTGCCGAGCTTGCAGGCCCTGGCTCAGGGCGGCACGGCGGTCGGCACCGGGATCAACGCACACCCGGAATTCGCCGCGCGTTTCAGCCAGCAACTGAGCAACCTGACTGGCGTGAAATTCACCCCGGGCAGGAACCTGTTCGCATTGATCGGCTCCCAGGACACAGCCGTTGCCGTGTCCGGCCAGTTGAAAGCCACCGCCGTCTCGCTGATGAAAATCGCCAATGACCTGCGCTGGATGAACTCCGGACCGCTCGCAGGCCTGGGTGAAATCGAGCTGGAAGGCCTGCAACCGGGCTCTTCGATCATGCCGGGCAAGGTCAACCCGGTGATCCCGGAAGCCACTGCCATGGTCGCGGCCCAAGTGATCGGCAATGACACGGTGATTACTGTCGCGGGGCAATCCGGCAACTTCGAGCTGAACGTGATGCTGCCGATCATCGCCCAAAACCTGCTCAGCAGCCTTGAACTGCTGGCCAATTCGAGCCGCTTGCTGGCCGACAAGGCCATCGCCAGCTTCAAGGTCAACGAAGCCAAGCTCAAGGAAGCGCTGTCGCGCAACCCGATCCTGGTCACCGCACTCAACCCGATCATTGGTTACCAAAAAGCCGCTGAAATCGCCAAGAAGGCCTATCAGCAAGGCCGTCCGGTAATTGATGTCGCTCTCGAGCACACTGACTTGTCACGTAGCCAACTGGAGATCCTGCTGGATCCGGAAAAGCTTACGGCGGGCGGCGTGTAATCACCGACTCTGCTTTGGAGGCTCACCATGGAGCACTGGAAACGCACGATCGAACGGGCCAATCGCTGCTTTATGCAGGGCGAACTGGTCGACGCTCGCGAGGCCTATTTGCAAGCCCTGGCCCTGGCTCAAGTGTTATTCGAGCGTTGGGCGGATGCCGACGAAGCAGTGGCGGCTTGCGTCATTTCCCATCACAACCTGGCGGACCTGCACCTGCGCCTGAACCAGCCTGAGGAAAGCGCGGAGTACCTGTGTGCTATCCACCAGCGCCTGCTGCAGACCCTGCAGGACCCGCGCCTGAGCCGGCAATTGCGCGAGGCGGCGCTGCGCCAGAGCAGCAAGACCTACGTCGAACTGTTGAACTTCATCAGCGATCACGGCGAGTACCCGCGAACCCATCGCTTGTTGGGTGGCGCTGCGGTGCAAACGGATGCGTCGATCCGCAACAGTCCTTATTACGGAGCACATTGATATGTCCTACACCTTGCCTGCCCTGCCTTACGCCTACGATGCCCTGGAGCCGCACATCGATGCGCAAACCATGGAAATCCACTACACCAAGCATCACCAGACCTACATCAACAACCTGAATGCGGCGGTTGAAGGCACTGAGTTTGCGGCCTGGCCGGTTGAGAAGTTGGTGTCCAGCGTCCAGCAGTTGCCGGAAAAACTGCGTGCCGCAGTGATCAACCAAGGTGGCGGCCACGCTAACCACTCGCTGTTCTGGGCGGTGATGTCGCCCAAAGGCGGCGGTAAACCTGAGGGCGTGCTGGGCAAAGCGATCGAGGAACAGTTGGGTGGTTTCGACAGTTTCAAGGAAGCCTTCACCAAGGCTGCCCTGACGCGTTTCGGCAGTGGTTGGTCCTGGCTGAGCGTTACCCCACAAAAGACCCTGGTGGTCGAAAGCAGCGGCAACCAGGACAGCCCGCTGATGAACGGCAATACGCCGATCCTCGGTCTGGACGTCTGGGAGCACGCCTACTACCTGCTCTACCAGAACCGTCGTCCGGAATACATCAACGCCTTCTACAGCGTGATCAATTGGCCGGAAGTCGCCGCACGCTACCAGGCCGCCTTGGCATGATATTGACCCTATAACACGACCTAAGGCCGACTATGGGCACTGAAATACTGGCGATCAGCAGCGGACGAATGTTTCGTTATGCGTTTGGCTCACTGCTGCTATTGGCAGGTACTGCATTGCTGGTGGCCCACGGGCTGGCCTGGCTGGACCTTGAACCGCGCATCCTGCGTGCCTTGCAGGGCGGGTCGATCTGCGCGCTCGGCACGGCGCTGGGCGCGGTGCCGGTGCTGGTGATTCGTCGGATGCCGGTAGCGCTCAGCGATACATTGTTGGGCTTTGGTGCTGGAGTGATGTTGGCAGCAACTGCCTTTTCGCTGATCGTGCCGGGTATCGCTGCCGCTGAAGGCCTGGGGCTTTCGCCCTGGGGCGCCAGTGGCTTGATCAGCTTTGGGATCATGCTGGGAGCGTTCGGGCTGTACCTGGTCGACCGCAAGGTCTCCGGCGCCAGCCCGGAAATGCTGGTGGGCACGCCGGATAAACCGGTGATACCACCCCGCATCTGGCTGTTTGTGTTCGCCATCATTGCCCACAACATTCCGGAAGGCATGGCGGTGGGTGTCTCTGCCGGTGGCGGGATGCCGGATGCCGATAGCCTGGCCATGGGCATTGCCCTGCAGGACGTGCCGGAAGGTTTGGTGATTGCGCTGGTCTTGGCCGGGGCCGGGATGTCGCGGGTCAAAGCGTTCCTGATCGGCGCCGCGTCAGGGTTGGTAGAGCCGGTATTCGCTGTGTTGTGCGCGTGGCTGGTGAGCCTGGCAGAAGTTTTGTTACCGCTGGGCCTCGCGCTTGCGGCTGGTGCGATGTTGCTGGTGGTGACTCACGAAGTGATCCCCGAATCGCGCCGCAATGGTCACGAAAAGCTTGCCAGCTTGGGGTTGTGCATCGGGTTCTGTTTAATGATGGTGATGGATACAGCTCTGGGGTGAGGCTGTTGCAGCCTCACATCCCTCTCAAAGGGTGGGCTTACTCACCTTCGTCGAAGTAGTTATTGATCAGCGCCACCAAGGCATCCATCGCTTCCTGTTCCTGCTCGCCTTGCGTCTTCAGGTGAATTTTGGTGCCCTTGCCGGCGGCCAGCATCATCATCGACATGATGCTCTTGCCGTTGACCATGGACTCCGGCGTGCGCCCGGCGTAGATCTCGCAAGGAAATTGTCCGGCAACGCCGACGAATTTAGCGGAAGCGCGAGCGTGCAGGCCCAGCTTGTTGATGATTTCAATTTCCAGAGCGGGCATCGCGGGGTGGTCCTTTCAGCTAAGGTCGCGGTGGCGAACCTGGACGTTCTTGAGGGTTTGCTGCAGCACCTGGCCCAGGCGTTCGGTCAGGTAGACGGAGCGATGGTGGCCGCCGGTACAGCCAATGGCAATGGTGACATAGGCCCGATTGCTCGCAGCAAAGCGCGGCAACCATTTGAGCAGATAGCTGGAGATGTCTTGGAACATCTCCTCTACATCCGGCTGCGCGGCCAGGTATTCGGCCACAGGCTGATCCAGCCCCGACTGTTCGCGCAGTTCTGGCTTCCAATAAGGGTTAGGCAGGCAACGCACATCAAAGACCAGGTCGGCGTCCACCGGCATGCCGCGCTTGAAGCCAAACGACTCGACCAGAAAAGCGGTACCGGGCTCTGGCTGGTTCAGCAGGCGCAGCTTGATGGCATCCCGCAATTGATACAGGTTCAGGCTGGTGGTGTTGATCTTGAGGTCGGCGAGGTCAATGATCGGGCCGAGCAGCGTGGTCTCGTCCTCAATGGCTTCGGCCAGGGAGCGATGCGGGCTGCTGAGGGGGTGGCGTCGGCGGGTCTCGGAAAAGCGCTTGAGCAGCGTTTCTTCGTCCGCATCCAAGTAGAGCACATCGCAATGAATGTGCTTGGCGCGCACTTCCTCGAGCAATTGCGGGAATCGCTCAAGGTGGCTGGGCAGGTTGCGGGCGTCAATCGAAACGGCAACCAGGGGTTGTGCCAATTCAGTGTGGATCAGCGCGCGCTCTGCCAGTTCAGGCAGCAGGCCCGCAGGCAGGTTGTCGATGCAATAGAAGCCGTTGTCCTCAAGAACGTTGAGGGCAGTGCTTTTACCCGAGCCGGAACGGCCGCTGACGATGATCAAACGCATGATTACTGCCCGCTTTGTTCATCCAGGACAACCTGATAGAGCGCCTCGTTGGTGCTGGCACTGCGCAGTTTGTCGCGTACTTCCTTGCGGTCGAGCATGCTGGCGATCTGCCGGAGCAGTTCCAGGTGTGCATCGGTGGCGGCTTGCGGGACCAGCAGAACGAACAGCAGGTCGACCGGTGCGCCGTCGATGGCGTCGAAATCAATTGGTGCATCGAGGTGCAGCAGAGCACTCACTGGGGCTTCACAGCCTTGCAGGCGGCAGTGAGGAATCGCGATACCGTTGCCAAAACCGGTTGAACCGAGTTTTTCACGGGCGATAAGTGCCTCATACACAGCTTGCGTATCCAGTTCGGGCACTTCGCGGCCGATCAGGTTGGCAATTTGTTCTAGGGCGCGCTTTTTACTGCCGCCCGGCACGTTCACGAGAGAACGGCCGGGGGTCAGGATGGTTTCAAGTCGGATCATGGGTGGGGAGTGTTAGCGGCCTGTGCCCTGAAGAAGGCTCTGCTGCTTTTCCTTATGCTTTTTGATTTGGCGATCCAGCTTGTCGGTCAGGTCGTCAATGGCGGCATACATATCTGAATGCTCAGCATTGGCGACGACTTCCCCGCCGGGTATACGCAAGGTGGCTTCGATTTTCTGCTTCAGCTTTTCGACAGTCATGATGACTTGCACATTGGTGATCTTGTCGAAATGCCCCTCAATTCTTTTGAGCTTTTCGCCTATGTAGGCGCGCAGCGGTTCGGTCACTTCCAGTTGGTGTCCACTGATATTGACTTGCATACAGCTTCTCCTTCGTTGCCAGTGCATAAAGCGGCGGGTAGGAATACCCGCCACTGGAACGCTATGGCCCGCCCGTCACATCAAACGCTTACGCTCGCTGGAAGGCGCGATCCCGAGGGACTCGCGGTACTTGGCGACGGTTCGACGGGCGACCTGAATGCCTTGTGCCTCCAGTAAACCAGCGATCTTGCTGTCACTCAACGGCTTTTTCTGATTTTCCGCGGCAACCAGTTTTTTGATGATCGCGCGGATCGCCGTGGACGAGCATTCGCCGCCTTCGGAGGTGCTGACGTGGCTGGAGAAAAAGTATTTCAACTCATAAATACCCCGTGGGGTATGCATGAATTTTTGCGTGGTCACCCGGGAAATCGTCGATTCGTGCATGCCCACCGCTTCGGCGATGTCGTGCAGCACCAGCGGTTTCATGGCCTCGTCGCCATATTCCAGGAAGCCGCGCTGGTGCTCGACGATCTGGGTGGCCACTTTCATCAGGGTTTCGTTGCGGCTCTGCAGGCTCTTGATGAACCAGCGCGCTTCCTGCAACTGGTTGCGCATGAAGGTGTTGTCGGCGCTGGTGTCGGCGCGGCGCACAAAGCCTGCGTATTGCGGGTTGACGCGCAGGCGCGGCACCGATTCCTGGTTCAATTCCACCAGCCAGCGCTCGTTGTCCTTGCGCACGATCACGTCGGGAACCACGTATTCGGCTTCGCTGGACTCGATCTGCGAGCCCGGGCGAGGGTTGAGGCTCTGTACCAGCTCAATGACCTGGCGCAGGTCGTCTTCCTTGAGCTTCATGCGGCGCATCAGCTGGCTGTAGTCGCGGCTGCCCAGCAGGTCGATGTAGTCGGTGACCAGGCGCTGGGCCTCAGCGAGCCAAGGGGTCTTGGCCGGCAGTTGGCGCAGTTGCAGCAGCAGGCACTCGCTGAGCGTGCGAGCGCCGATACCGGCGGGCTCGAATTGTTGGATGCGGTGGAGGACGGCTTCGATTTCGTCCAGTTCAATGTCCAGTTCCGGGTCGAAGGCCTCGAGGATTTCATCAAGGGTTTCGTCCAGGTAGCCCTGGTTATTGATGCAGTCGATCAGGGTGACGGCGATCAGGCGATCGGTGTCCGACATCGGCGCGAGGTTCAGTTGCCACAACAAATGGCTTTGCAGGCTCTCGCCGACGGACGTACGGGTGGTGAAATCCCACTCGTCATCATCATTGCTCGGCAGGCTGCTGGCGCTGGTCTGGTAGACGTCTTCCCACGCGGTGTCCACGGGAAGCTCGTTGGGAATGCGCTCGTTCCATTCGCCTTCCTCAAGGTTATCCACCGTCGGGGCGGTTTCCTGATAAGAGGGTTCCTGCACGTCGGCGTTGGGTTTTTGCTCGATGTTGTCGGCCAGCGGGTCTGCATTATCGAAGTCGTCGCCTTCTTCCTGGCGTTCGAGCATCGGATTGGACTCCAGGGCCTCCTGGATTTCCTGTTGCAGGTCCAGGGTCGACAATTGGAGCAGGCGGATGGCCTGTTGCAGCTGCGGTGTCATCGTCAGCTGCTGGCCCATTCTCAGGACTAGCGATGGTTTCATGGCAGGGGCTTAACACCTTATTCGCCGGCGCAATGCGCCATCCACGACAGGGCGCGTGAGCGCCAAACATAAGCAAATTATATGCCTGATATCGGGGGCTTTGCCTAGAGCGCGGTAACAATAAAAAAAACGAGGTTTTTATTGACTCCCGCGCGCCTTGGCGAATGGCCAGACACCACAGTGCTTACAGGCGGAACTCATGGCCCAGGTACACTTCCTTGACCAGTTCGTTGGCCAGGATAGTGGCGGAATCGCCTTCGGCGATCAGCTGGCCATCGTTGACGATATAAGCTGTTTCACAGATATCGAGGGTCTCACGGACGTTGTGGTCGGTGATCAATACGCCGATACCCTTGGCCTTGAGGTGATAGATGATCTGTTTGATGTCGCCGACCGAGATCGGGTCGACGCCGGCAAACGGCTCGTCCAGCAGGATGAACTTAGGCGCAGTGGCCAGGGCGCGGGCGATTTCCACACGGCGACGCTCACCACCGGACAAGCTCATGCCGAGGTTGTCGCGAATGTGGTTGATATGGAACTCCTGCAGCAGGCTTTCCAGCTCCTTGCGGCGGCCATCACGGTCGAGTTCCTTGCGGGTCTCAAGGATCGCCATGATGTTGTCGGCCACTGACAGTTTGCGGAAGATCGACGCTTCCTGGGGAAGATAGCCGATACCTGCACGTGCACGACCGTGCATGGGCTGATGGCTGACGTCCAAGTCGTCGATCAGTACACGCCCTTGATCCGCCTGAACCAGCCCGACGATCATATAGAAGCATGTGGTCTTGCCGGCACCGTTCGGGCCAAGCAAGCCGACGATCTGGCCACTGTCGATCGACAGGCTCACGTCGCGTACGACCTGACGGCTTTTATAGGCCTTGGCCAGATGCTGGGCTTTCAGGGTTGCCATTCGTTAGTTCGCCTTCTTCGCGTCAGCTTTCTGCTTCGCTTCCTTCTGCTTCGGCTGGATAACCATGTCGATACGCGGGCGAGGTGCGGTGACCTTGCTGCCATTGGCGCGGCCGGCCTGAGCGATCTGCTTCACGGTGTCATAGGTGATTTTTTCACCTTCCGTGGTGTTGCCATCGGTGCTGACCACTTTGGCCTGATCGATCAGGACAATGCGGTTCTGCTGGGCGTGGTACTGGATGGTCTTGCCGTAGCCCTTCATCGGGGCGGTATCGGCGGGCGCCTGCTTCTGTTCGAAATAGGCCAGGTTGCCCACCGATGTCACCACGTCAATATCGCCGGCCGGGGTACGCGTGAGCGTCACCGTGTTGCCGGTGATTTTCATCGAGCCTTGGGTGATGATCACGCCGCCGGTGTAGGTGGCCACACCTTGTTTGTCATCCAGCTGCGCATCGTCAGCCTGAATGTGGATCGGTTGCTGGCTATCGTTCGGCAGAGCCCAGGCGCTCACGCTTCCCAGTGCTGCGCCCAGACCGAGCAAAATAGGGAGGGTTTTAACGAGCCTCATACTGTCCTCTTACGTTCGATAGCAGGTGTATCCTGCTTTCTTTCAAATACGCTTTCATTCCCTTGCCAGTCGATACACCGCCAGCGCCGTCGATTCTAACGTCTTGCTCGGTCTGCGCATATTGCTGTTGTGGGAAAACGGTCATGCGACTGCTGGTAATGATGGTGTCGCGGTTCTTATCGTCGGTGCGTGCAACGCGGACCGAGTCGATCAGTTCTACCTGGGTGCCACCCTTGTTCACCTCACCGCGCTTGCTGGTGACATGCCATGGGAACTCGGTACCGCGGTAGAGGTTCAGGTCGGGGTTGGTCAGTAGGCTGACGTCCGTGGCCTTGAGGTTTTCGACTTTATCGGCGGTCATTTCGTACTGAACCTTGCCGTCAGGCAGGAACTTTATGGTGTGGGCGTTGATGGCGTAATAGGCGATAGCGCTCTCGTCGACGGCCACTACAGGCTTGTCGAGAAAGCGCTCCGGGCTGATATTCCAGTAACCCACCGCCAGGAACAGCGCGGCGATCACCCCGAATAACAGAAATTTGCGAATCTTTTTGCTCAGCATAAAAAGCTCTATAGGTAGGCGGCGTGGGCCGCTTCAAGACTGCCCTGGGCACGCAGGATCAACTCGCAGAACTCGCGGGCAGCACCTTCACCGCCACGTGCGGTAGTGATGCCATGGGCGTGTTCGCGCACAAATGCCGCGGCGTTCGCGACGGCCATGCCCAGGCCTACCCGGCGAATGACCGGCAGGTCAGGCAGATCATCGCCCAGGTAGGCGACCTGCTCATAGCTTAGGTTGAGCTGTCCAAGAAGCTCGTCCAGAACCACCAGTTTATCCTCGCGGCCCTGATACAGGTAAGGAATCCCCAGGTTTTGTGCGCGGCGTTCCACAACCGGTGTTTTTCGACCGCTGATAATCGCCGTTTGCACGCCCGCAGCCATCAACATCTTGATGCCTTGGCCATCGAGGGTATTGAACGTCTTGAACTCGCTGCCGTCTTCGAGAAAGTACAGGCGGCCATCGGTCAGTACGCCGTCGACGTCGAAAATCGCCAGTTTGATGTTTTTACCGCGTTGCAACAGGTCGCTGGACATTTACATCACTCCCGCACGCAGCAAGTCGTGCATGTTCAGGGCGCCGACCGCGTGATCGTCACCGTCGACGACCACCAGCGCAAGAATCTTGTGGTCTTCCATGATCTTCAGCGCTTCGGCCGCCAGCATTTCAGGGCGTGCGGTCTTGCCGCGTGGGGTCATGACTTCGTCGATCGTAGCCGTTTGAATGTCGAGGTTACGGTCCAGGGTACGGCGCAAGTCGCCGTCAGTGAACACCCCGGCCAGGCGGCCATCGGATTCCAGGATGACTGTCATGCCCAGGCGCTTGAGGGTCATTTCCATCAGGGCGTCCTTAAGCAGGGTACCGCGCGGGACGTGAGGCAATTCATCACCGGAGTGCATGACGTTTTCGACTTTCAGCAGCAGGCGGCGGCCCAAGGCGCCACCCGGGTGGGAAAATGCGAAATCCTCGGCGGTAAACCCGCGTGACTCCAGCAGCGCCACTGCCAAGGCATCGCCCATCACCAGCGCTGCGGTGGTGGAGGAGGTCGGTGCCAGGTTCAGCGGGCAGGCTTCGTGGTCCACGTGAACATTCAGGTTGACCTCGGCGGCCTTGGCCAGCGTCGAGTCCGGGTTGCCGGTAATGCTGATCATCTGGATGCCCAGGCGTTTGATCAGTGGCAGCAGGGTCACGATTTCATTAGTGCTGCCGGAGTTCGACAGCGCCAGGATAATGTCATCCTTGGTGATCATGCCCATGTCGCCGTGGCTGGCCTCGGCCGGGTGCACGAAAAAAGCCGTGGTCCCGGTGCTTGCCAAGGTGGCGGCGATTTTGTTGCCGACATGGCCTGATTTGCCCATGCCGACCACGACAACGCGGCCTTTGCTGGCCAGAATCATTTCGCAGGCGCGTACGAAATCCGCGTCGATATGGGCCAGCAAACCTTCTACGGCTTCAAGCTCGAGGCGGATGGTGCGTTGTGCGGATTGAATAAGGTCGCTGGATTGGCTCATGTCTGAAATCGTATAGCCTGACGAAAAGTCGGCGATTATAGCGGTAATGATCAATTCCCTCACGCAAGTTC